>NZ_JBSKBP010000072.1:0-14149 GCF_053714275.1 Mesorhizobium sp. Arg314
GCTTTTCGATTCTCGTTTGGACTCCAATTCCGACTTGCTTGGCAGTCGGTGCACGACTTTTTCAGCAACCTGCTAAACGCTTCGTTAGGCTTAATGGAGGATAAAAAACGAGACGTTCGTTCGGCCTGCTCTTTCTGGTTGTGGCGCGCGTGTTTGTGATGCCTGTTCCCGTTGACGCCCATAGTGCCCCATGATATCCCATTCGCATCATCAAGCTTTCGTTCCGCGTCAGGGTGAAGCGTGCGCCAATCGGGCAGTCGCGGCGGCTGTGCGTTTGTCGGTTTTCGCCTCGGTGAATGAAGCGATTTATCGCGAGCGCGGGGGCGCGGAGAACAACATGGGAAGGGGTGCGGCGGCGGAAGCGGCTGTAGCGTTCATTGGACCGATTTCTGTCAAACACGGTGAGCAGGATCGATGCGAAGGGGCGGGTTTCCGTTCCGGCGCATTTTCGCGCGGCGGTTCAGAAACGCGGTTACTCGGAACTCTACGCGCTGCGCTGCCTGGACCTGCCGGCCATGGATGTCGGCGGGCTCGACCTGCTCGACCGCTACGAGCAGCGGATCGCGCTGGAAGATCCATTCCTGCAGACGGCGGACGACATGTCGTTCTTCTGCCATGGCGACGGGACGTTTTTGAAGCTGGACCAGGACGGCCGCATCACCATGACCGATTTCATCCGCGAGCATACGAGCATCTCGAACGAGGTGGCCTTTGTCGGCCGCGGCAATTTCTTTCAGGTCTGGGAGCCGGGACGGCTTGCCGCCTATGGGGCGCAGGCGCGGGCCAGGCTGTTGCAGCTTCGGCACGGGACGAAGCCCGGGGAGCGATCGGAATGATGGCTGGCCACGGCGATGATCCTCACGCCGTTGGCGGACTGGCCCGTCACATTCCGGTCCTCCTTGCCGAGGTGCTCGACGCGCTTGAGCCGAAGACCGGCGAGACGATCGTCGACGGGACATTCGGCGCCGGCGGCTACACCAGCGCCATCCTCGAACGCGGCGCCTCGGTCGTTGCCATCGACCGCGACCCGGACGCAATCGCGGCGGGCAGGGCGCTCGAACGGCAGGCCGGCGGCCGGCTGAGGCTTGTCCAGGCACCGTTCTCAACGTTGGACGAACATGTCGAGGGCGCCGACGGCGTCGTGCTCGACATCGGTGTTTCGTCCATGCAGCTCGACCAGGCGGAGCGCGGCTTTTCCTTTCGCGCCGATGGGCCGCTCGACATGCGCATGGCGCAAGCGGGCCTGAGCGCCGCCGACGTGGTCAACACCTTCAAGGCCGGCGACCTTGCCCGCATCTTCGGCTTTCTCGGCGAGGAGCGTCATGCCGGCCGCATCGCGCGCATGATCGAGAGCCGGCGCGAAAAACGGCCCTTCGAGCGTACGCTCGATCTCGCCGACGCCATCGAAACGCATATCGGACGAGGGCCGAAGGACAAGATCCATCCGGCCACGCGTGTTTTCCAGGCGCTGCGCGTCTTCGTCAACGACGAGCTTGGCGAGCTTGCAGGGGCACTGCTGGCCGCCGAGCGGGTGCTGAAACCCGGCGGCCGGCTTGCCGTGGTGACGTTCCATTCGCTGGAAGACCGCATCGTCAAGCGTTTCATCGCCGACCGTTCCGAGGCCGCCAGCGGCTCGCGCCACATGCCCGATGCACCCGCGCGCGTCGCGACCTTCCGCAAGGCTGGCGGCGGGGTGACGCCGGGAGAAGCCGAGATAGCGGCCAATCCGCGGGCGCGCTCGGCCAGGCTGCGCGCGGCAATGCGCACCGAGGCGCCGGCGCGCGCAGGCGATTTTTCGATTTTCGGCCTTCCAAAGCTTCCCGCCGTCGAACGGCCGGGAGAGAGGTGAGCACGTGTTTCGTACCAGCGACATAGTCCTGATCGCCGTCATGGTCTCGGCTGCGGCCCTGACCTACAAGACCAAGCGCGAGGCCGAGGAGCAACTGGCGGCTGTGCAGAAGATACAGTCGCAGATCCGCTACGAGGAAGACACGATCGATCTCCTCAAGGCGGACTGGAGCCTGCTTACCCAGCCGTCGCGGCTGCAGAAGCTTGCCGACGTCTACAAGAGCCAGCTCGGGCTTGAACCGGTTGGTGCCCACCAGATCGGCAGCCTTGACGACATTCCCGTGAAACCGGTGACCATCGAGGACCTCTCCTCGCAGCGGCTTGGCGGCATGGCCGACAATTCCGGCAATGGACCCGCGGACGACAAGGATCCGGTGGTCACGGGGAGCACGGTGCAATGATCAGCGGGCTTCCCAAGATTGGTGACCTGCTGAAGCGTCGGAAGAGGACCGCCGAGGACGGCTCGATCGTCGTCGACGCGGCGCGCAAGGCGACGGGCGGCAAGGCCAGGACCCGCATCGTCATGACGATGGCGGTGTTCTTCACCATCTATTCGACGATTGCCGGCCGGCTTGTCTATCTCGGCCTGCAGAATCCGGACCTGTCGGACGGTCCGCAGAGCCGGGTCACCGCATCGCGCCCGGATATCGTAGACCGCAACGGCGAAGTGCTGGCGACCGATATCAAGACGGCGTCGCTGTTTGCCGAGCCGCGCCGTATCGTCGATGCCGATGAGGCGATCGAGAAGCTGTCGACGGTGCTGCCTGAGATCGATTACGAGCAGACCTATCGTAAAGTGAAGAGCGGCGCCGGCTTCGTCTGGCTGCAGCGACAGCTCACTCCGAAGCAGCAGGCCGACATTATGTCGCTCGGCATTCCGGGCTTGGGCTTTCGCACGGAGAAGCGCCGTTTCTATCCGAGCGGCGAAACCTCATCCTACGTTGTCGGCCTGACCAACATCGACAACCAGGGCATCTCCGGCATGGAGAAATACATCGATGAGCAAGGTCTGAGCGACCTGCAGGCGTCGGGCCTGGCGGTGGCCAGGGATCTGAAGCCGGTGAAGCTCTCGATCGATCTGCGCGTCCAGCATGTGGTGCGCGACGAGATCGCCGCCGGCCTGGAACGCTATCGCGCCATGGGCGCCGGCGCTGTTGTGCTGAACGTCAAGACCGGCGAAGTGATAGCCATGGCCTCGGTGCCGGATTTCGATCCGAACAATCCTTACAATGCACAGGACAAGGACCGGCTGAACCGTATGTCGGCGGGCCTTTACGAGATGGGCTCGACCTTCAAGAGCTTCACCTCGGCCATGGCGCTCGATTCCGGCAAGGCGACGATGGCGAGCCGCTTCGACGCTTCGCATCCGATCCGGGTCGGCCATCAGGCCATTCACGATTTCCACGGCAAGAACCGAGTACTGTCGTTGCCGGAAGTGTTCCTCTATTCATCCAACATCGGGTCGGCCAGGGAGGCCGAGTTGGTCGGCATCGAGGGGCACCGCGAATTCCTGCATCGCCTTGGAATTCTGGACAAGATGCAGACCGAACTGCCGGAAGTCGCCCGCCCGACTGAGCCGAAGGTCTGGAAACAGGTCAATTCGTTCACCATCGCCTTCGGCCATGGTGTGTCGACCACGCCGCTGCAAGCGGCTGTCGGCTGCGCCGCGCTTATGAATGGCGGCTATCTGATCCAGCCGACATTCCTGGTCCGCAGCGAGCAGGATGCAATGGCGGTGGCCAAGAAAGTGGTCAGCGAAAAGACGGGCGAAGGCATGCGCTACCTCTATACGCTCAACGCCGAGAAGGGCTCCGCCAGAAATGCCAGGGTCCCCGGCTACCGGGTTGGCGGCAAGACCGGAACAGCCGAGAAGGTCATCAACGGCCGCTACTCGAAGGACTTGAACTTCAATACCTTCGTCGCCGCCTTCCCGATGGACGATCCGCAATACCTCGTCTTTACGATTGCCGACGCCCCGCATCCGGAAAAGCCCGGGATGACGGACGTCGCCGCCGCCAATGCGGGGGTTATCGCCGGCAACATCATCAGGCGTTCCGCGGCCATGCTTGGCGTGAAGCCAGATTTCAGCCATGAAAATGGTGCAACGCTGGTCTCCTATCAGTGATTCTTAGGGCGCGCCGGCAACTGCGCGCTATTTTGTTGCGATGAACGGGACTCAATGTATCTAAAAGATCTAGCCGGTGTCCTGCCTGTCGAGGGAACAGCTTCCCGCGATCTGGAGGTTACCGGGCTTTCCTCCGATTCCCGTCAGGTAAGACCGGGTGCGGTCTTCTTCGCGCTCGCCGGCAGCAAGGCCGATGGCTCGACCTATGCCGCCGACGCCGCCAGCCGGGGTGCCGCCGCGATCGTTGCAGGCAAGGGCACGGCCGTATCCGGCTTGTCGATCCCGGTTCTTGCCGTCGATGACCCGCGCCATGCGCTCGCACTCAGCGCTGCACGCTTCTTCGGACGCCAACCGCAGACCATGGTCGCCGTCACCGGCACCGCCGGCAAGACATCCGTCGCCGCTTTCACCCGCCAGATCTGGGAGCAGGCGGGTTTTGCCGCCGCCTCGATAGGCACGACCGGCGTGGTGGCGCCCGGGCGCAACGAATACGGCTCGCTGACGACTCCGGATCCGGTGGCGCTGCACCGGTTGCTCAGGGAACTGGCGGATGCCGGCGTCACGCACGCCTCGATGGAAGCCTCGAGCCACGGCCTCGACCAGCGCCGTCTCGACGGCGTGAAACTCGCGGCTGGCGCCTTCACCAATCTTGGTCGCGACCACATGGATTACCATCCGACCGTCGAGGATTATCACCGCGCCAAGCTGCGCCTGTTCGACACGCTGCTGCCGAGGGGCGCGCCCGCGGTCGTCTTTGCCGACGATCCGTGGTCGGCGCCGACGGTTCATGCCGCAAAGGCGGCGGGCCTGAAGGTACTGACCGTCGGCCGCCATGGCGATTTCCTGACGCTGAAACGGGTCGAGCACGAGCGCCACCGCCAACGCGCCGAGATCGCGGCCGACGGCGTGCTGCACGAGGTCGACCTGCCTTTGGCCGGCGATTTCCAGATCGCCAACGCGCTGGTCTCGGCCGGGCTTGCCGTCTCAACTGGAACGCCGGTCGATAAAGCTTTGGCCGCGCTGGAAAAACTAAAGGGCGCGCCGGGCCGGCTCGACCTCGTCGGCACCACTGCCGCCGGCGCCCCCGTTTATGTCGACTACGCGCACAAGCCCGATGCACTGGAAAACGTGCTGACTTCGGTCCGGCCTTTCACCACGGGCCGCGTCGTCGTGGTGTTCGGCTGCGGCGGCGACCGCGACCGGGGAAAAAGGCCGATCATGGGCGAGATCGCGACGCGGCTCGCCGATGTCGTCATCGTCACCGACGACAATCCGCGCACGGAAGTGCCCGAAGCCATCCGCGCGGCGATACTCGCAGCGGCGCCCGGCGCCATCGAGATCGGCGACCGCCGCAAGGCAATCCATGAGGCGGTGGCGATGCTTCGCGCCGGCGATACGCTCATCGTCGCCGGCAAGGGGCATGAGGAAGGCCAGACCATCGGCAGCGAAACCTTCCACTTCTCCGACCATGAGGAAGTGCGCGAGGCGCTTACGGAGCGCGCCGCATGAGTTTGCTCTGGAGGTCGGAAGCGCTGGTCGAAGCCATGGGCGGCAGGCCGATCGGCTCGCTGCCGGAAGGCATCACCGGCATTTCGATCGACAGCCGCAGCCTGGAGCCGGGAAACGCCTTCTTCGCCATCAAGGGCGAGGCGATGGACGGCCACGATTTCGCGACTGCCGCCGTGAAAGCGGGTGCGGCCGTGCTGGTCGTCGCCGAGGGCCGGCTGCCGTCGCTCGGACGGCTGACGGCGCCGATGATCGTCGTGCAGGACGTGCTTGCCGCCCTTGAGAAACTCGGGGTAGCGTCCCGTGCCCGCACGAAGGCCAGGATCATCGCGGTCACCGGCTCGGCCGGCAAGACGACCACCAAGGAAGCGCTGCGCCATGTGCTGTCGGCGGTCGGTAAGGTGCACGCCTCGGCACAGTCGTTCAACAACCATTGGGGTGTGCCGCTGACACTCGCCCGCATGCCGCAGGACTGCGACTACGCGGTCTTCGAGATCGGCATGAACCATCCCGACGAGATCAGGCCGCTGGTCAAGATGGTCAGGCCGCATGTCGCCATCGTGACGATGATTGCCGCGGCACATCTCGGCTTCTTCAAGAATCTCGATGAGATCGCCATGGCCAAGGCCGAGATTTTCGAGGGGATCGAGCCCGGCGGCGCCGCACTGCTCAACCGCGACGATACACGCTGGAAGCTGCTCGGGAAAATGGCGAAAGAGGCAGGCGTCGAGCATGTCTTCGGCTTCGGTGAGAATGCCCGCTCGGCCTTCCGCCTTGCCAGCTGCGAGCTTTATGCCGACCATTCCGACATCACCGTCAAGATGGGCAAAAAAGACCTAGCGGCCCGTGTCGGGGCGCCTGGCCGCCATATGGTGCAGAACGTCCTTGCCGTGCTGGGCGCCGCGCAGCTGGTCGGTGCCGACCTCGACAAGGTTGCGGCTGCGCTGGCAGACCTTTCGGCCGAGCGTGGGCGGGGCCGGCGCCATGTCCTGCATCATCCCAACGGGCCGATCACGCTGATCGACGAAAGCTACAACGCCAATCCGGCGTCGATGGCGGCGGCGATGGCACTGCTCAACGCCACGCCCGTCTCGGGCGAGGGCAGGCGCATCGCGGTGCTCGGCGACATGCTGGAACTCGGCAGCCATTCGGCGAAGCTGCACGCGGCGCTTGCTGAGCTGATCGTCGGCACGGGCACACGCAACGTCTTTCTCGGCGGGCCGGAAATGCAGGCGCTGGCCGAGGCTTTGCCGGCCGATGTCGAGACCGAATATCGGGCAGGCGCGGAGGAACTGAAGCCGATCGTGATCTCCGCGCTCAGGCCCGGCGACGTGGTGATGGTCAAGTCGTCGAAAGGCATCGGGTTTTCAAAGCTGGTCGAGGCGTTGCTCGGCAAATTTCCGGCGGAAGCCGCAAACATTGAACCGACCTAGGTCGGGCTCCGGGGGACGGAAGGACCATGTTCACACTGCTCGTCGATTTCGCGGATCGGATCTCGTTCTTCAACGTCTTCCGCTACATCACTTTTCGCACCGGCGGCGCGCTGATCACCTCCGCGCTGATCGTCTTCATCTTCGGACCGACGATCATCAATTCGCTGCGCCTGCGGCAAGGCAAGGGCCAGCCGATCCGTGCCGATGGCCCGCAGACGCATTTCAGGAAAGCGGGAACGCCGACCATGGGCGGATTGATGATCCTGTCCGGAATCATCGGTTCGTCGCTTTTATGGGCAAATCTTTCCAGCATCTATGTCTGGGTGGTTCTGCTGGTCACCGTCGGCTTCGGCTCGATCGGCTTTTACGACGACTATCTCAAGGTCACCAAGCAGTCGCATCTGGGCTTTTCCGGCAAGGCGAGACTGGCGATCGAGTTCATCGTCGCCGCCATCGCCGCGTGGGTGATCATGCATAATGGCCAGGCGCCGTTCTCGTCGTCGCTGACCTTCCCCTTCGCCAAGGAATTCCTGGTCAACCTCGGCTGGTTCTTCATCCCGTTCTCCTGCTTCGTCATCGTCGGCGCGGGCAACGCGGTGAACCTGACCGACGGTCTCGACGGCCTGGCGATCGTGCCGATCATGATCGCGGCGGCGTCCTTCGGCGTCATCGCCTATCTTTCGGGCAACGCGGTGTTCGCCGAATATCTGCAGATCCATTTCGTTCCCGGCACCGGTGAGCTCGCCGTCGTGCTCGGCGCGGTGATCGGCGCGGGGCTCGGCTTCCTCTGGTTCAACGCGCCGCCGGCCGCCATCTTCATGGGCGACACCGGCTCGCTGGCGATGGGCGGCCTGATCGGCACCATCGCGGTCGCCACCAAGCACGAGATCGTGCTGGTCATCGTCGGCGGCCTGTTCGTGGTCGAGATCTTCTCGGTCATCATCCAGGTCGGCTACTTCAAGATGACCGGCAAGCGCGTCTTCCTGATGGCGCCGATCCATCATCATTTCGAAAAGCTCGGCTGGACCGAAAGCCAGGTGGTGATCCGCTTCTGGATCATTGCCGTCATCCTGGCGCTGGTCGGCCTCTCCACCCTCAAGCTCAGATAGGACGCCCGCTTGATTCCCGCCGCTTCCTTTTCAGGCAAACGCGTTTCGCTCTTCGGGCTTGGCGGCTCGGGGATTGCCACCGCGCATGCGCTGATCGCAGGCGGCGCCGAAGTGCTGGCCTGGGACGACAATCCTGAAAGTGTCGCCAAGGCCGCGGCCGCGGGCATTGCGACCGGCGATCTGCGCGCCGCCGACTGGCCGCGCTTCGCTGCCTTCGTGTTGTCGCCGGGGGTGCCCCTGACGCATCCGAAGCCGCATTGGACGGTGGAGCTCGCACGCGGCGCCGGCGTCGAGGTGATCGGCGATATCGAGCTGTTCTGCCGCGAACGCATCAGCCAAGCGCCGGCGGCGCCGTTCATTGCGATCACCGGCACCAACGGCAAGTCGACGACGACGGCGCTGACGGCGCATGTCCTGAAGTCGGCGGGTCGCGACACGCAGATGGGCGGCAATATCGGCCGCGCCATCATGACGCTCGATCCGCCCGAACCGGAGCGTCACTATGTTGTGGAGTGCTCGTCCTATCAAATCGATCTCGCGCCGTCGATCAATCCGACCGCCGGCATCCTGCTCAACCTGACGCCCGACCATCTCGACCGGCACGGCACGATGGCGCATTACGCCTCGATCAAGGAAAGGCTGGTCGCCGGCGGCGACACCGCGATCATCGGCGTCGACGATTCCTGGTGCGCCCAGATCGCCGACCGGCTGGAGCGCGCCGGCCGGCAGGTCATCCGCATCTCCAAGCGCCTGCCCTTGACCGATGGCTATTTCGCCGACGGCACCAATTTGATGGAAGCTGTGCATGGCCGCTACAGCCGCGTCGCCTTCCTCGAGGGCATTGGCTCGCTGCGCGGCCAGCACAATGCGCAAAACGCGCTGGCAGCCGTCGCGGCATGCCTGAGAATCGGGCTCGACCTCGGCGAGATCCAGGCGGGGCTCGAAACCTTCCCGGGGCTGGTGCATCGCATGGAGCAGGTCGGCCGCAAGGACCATGTGCTGTTCGTCAACGATTCCAAGGCGACCAATGCCGATGCGGCAGCGCCGGCGCTGTCGAGCTTCAACCGCATCTACTGGATCGCCGGCGGCCTGCCCAAGGAAGGCGGCATCGAGCCGCTGCGCGGCTTCTTCCCGCGCATTGCCAAGGCCTATCTGATCGGCGAGGCGGCGCCCGCCTTTTCCGCGACGCTCGGCGAGGCGGTGCCTTACGAAATATCGGGAACGCTGGCGGCGGCGGTCGAGCATGCCGCCAAAGATGCGGCGAACGACACCGGCGGCGAGGCCGTGGTGCTGCTTTCGCCGGCCTGCGCCAGTTTCGACCAGTTCAAGAATTTCGAAGTTCGCGGCGAAGCCTTCAGGCAAGCTGCGACTGCTATTGATGGAGTGAAACCCATCGGAGGGCCACGTTGATGCAAAGCCGTCTCGACAAAAGTCCGGTCGCAACCTGGTGGTGGACGATCGATCGCTGGTTCCTGGCGGCATTCCTGTCACTGATGGGACTTGGCATCGTGTTGTCCTTCGCCGCAAGTCCGGCCGTGGCTGAGCGCATCGGCCTCGACAGCTTCCATTTCGCCACGCGTCAGATCATCTTCACCATCCCGGCGCTTATCGTGATGCTGGCGGTCTCCTTCCTGGAGGCGCGGCAGATAAGGCGCATGTCGCTGGTGATGATCTGCATCATGCTGGTGCTGATGGTGGCGGTGCTCTACATCGGCGTCGAGGTGAAGGGCGCGCGGCGCTGGGTGTCGCTCGCCGGCTTGTCCATCCAGCCGTCCGAGTTCCTGAAACCGGCCTTCGTCATCATCTGCGCCTGGCTGTTTGCCGAGCATAAGCGCCAGCCCGACATTCCCGGCAATCTGTTCGCCATGCTCCTGCTCGCGCTGGTCATCTCGCTGCTGGTGGCGCAGCCCGACCTCGGCCAGACCATGCTGGTGCTCGGCACCTGGGGCGTGATGTTCTTCATGGCCGGCTTGCCCTGGTTCTGGATCGTGGCACTTGGTGCCGCCGGTGTCGGCGGCGTGTTCGCGGCCTATACGGTGTTTCCGCACGTCGCCGCGCGCATCGACAAGTTCATGACCGGCGAAGGCGATACCTTCCAGGTCGACATGGGCCGCGAGGCGCTGATCAATGGCGGCTGGTTCGGCGTCGGTCCGGGCGAGGGCACGGTAAAGCGGGTCATACCGGACAGCCATGCCGACTTCGTCTTCTCTGTCGCGGGCGAGGAGTTCGGCCTCATCATGTGCTTCTTCATCATGTCGATCTTCGCCTTCATCGTGCTGCGCGGATTGAGCATCGCGCTCAAGGAGCATGACGATTTCACCCGCTACGCGGTAGGCGGCCTCGTCACCGTCTTCGGGCTGCAATCAGCCATCAACATGTGCGTGAACCTGCAGCTGATGCCCGCCAAGGGCATGACGCTGCCCTTCATCTCCTATGGCGGCTCCTCGCAGATCGCCATCGCCGTCTCGATGGGCATGGTGCTCGCATTGACGCGCAAGCGGCCGGAAAAGCGCAAGCAGATGGGCTTCGTCCTTTCTCAGCGCGCAATGCCGGCGGAATGAGGCGGGATGGCGAAGGGTGTCATCCTGCTTGCGGCCGGCGGAACGGGCGGACATCTGTTTCCGGCCGAGGCGCTTGCGCATGAGCTGATCGAACGCGGCTGGAAGGTGCATCTCGCCACCGACCATCGCGCCGAGCGCTATTCCCGCCATTTCCCGGCCGACGACATACACGCGATCCCGTCGGCGACGCTGGGCTCGAAGAATCCGATTGCCATGTTCTCGGCCTTCTGGATGATCTGGCAGGGTGTGCGGCAAGCCGGTCGGGTCATCGCCAGGGTCAAGCCGGAGGCCGTTGTCGGCTTCGGCGGCTATCCGACGCTGCCGCCGCTCTATGCGGCGACGAGGCGCAAGGTGCCGACGCTGATTCATGAGCAGAACGCCGTCATGGGTCGCGCCAACAAGGCGCTTGCCAGCCGGGTCGACGCGATTGCCGGCGGCTTCCTGCCGGAGGGCGCGAGCGCTGCCGGCGCAAAGACGGTGACCACCGGCAATCCGGTCAGACCGCAGATACTCGAAGCAGCGAAGACGCCGTATCTGGCATCGAACGCGGGCGAGCCGTTCCGCTTCCTGGTGTTCGGCGGCAGCCAGGGCGCGCAATTCTTTTCCGATGCCGTTCCGGCGGCGATCGCGCTGTTGCCGCAAGACCTGCGCAAGCGACTGGCGATCACCCAACAGGCGCGCGCCGAGGATGTGGCGCGGGTGAAGGCCGCTTATGCCGACCTCGGCGTCGACGTCCAGGTCTCGCCCTTCTTCACCGACATGGCGGCGCGCATCGCGGCGGCGCATCTGGTGATGTCGCGCTCCGGCGCCTCGACGGTTTCGGAGATCGCGGTCATCGGCCGGCCGGCGCTGCTGGTGCCTTATCCGCACGCGCTCGATCACGACCAGGCGGCGAATGCCGCGGCACTTGCAGCCGCCGGTGGCGCCGAGCTTCATCCGCAGTCGACGCTGTCGGCGGAACGGATCGCCGAGTTGGTTGGCGGGCTGATGCAGGACCCGAACCGGCTGGCGACCATGGCCGCCGCCGCCCGCTCGGCCGGGAAACCGAACGCGGCGCGGTTGCTCGCCGATCTGACAGAGGCTATTGCGTCCGGCAAAACGGTTTCGGACTACAGGAGGACGCGCGCATGAAGATGCCGCAGACGATCGGCCTCGTGCATTTCATCGGCATCGGCGGCATCGGCATGAGCGGCATCGCCGAGGTGCTGCACAATCTCGGCTACAAGGTGCAGGGGTCCGACCAGGCCGACGGCGCCAATGTGCAGCGGCTGCGCGACAAGGGCATCGAATGCTTCGTCGGCCACAAGGCCGAGAATCTCGGCGACGCCGAAGTCGTGGTCGTCTCGACCGCGATCAAGAAATCCAACCCCGAGCTCAAGGCCGCGCGCGAAAAGCTGCTGCCGATCGTGCGTCGCGCCGAGATGCTGGCCGAGCTGATGCGTTTCCGCCAGGCGGTCGCTATCGGCGGCACGCACGGCAAGACGACGACCACCTCGATGGTGGCGACCCTGCTCGAGGCCGGCGGGCTCGACCCGACCGTCATCAATGGCGGCATCATCAACGCCTATGGCACCAATGCCCGCATGGGCGATGGCGAGTGGATGGTGGTCGAAGCGGACGAGAGCGACGGCACGTTCCTGAAACTGCCGGCCGATATCGCCGTCGTCACCAACATCGATCCCGAGCATCTCGACCACTATGGCAGCTTCGACAAGGTGCGCGAAGCCTTCCGCCAGTTCGTCGAGAACGTGCCGTTCTACGGCTTCGGTGTGATGTGCACCGATCATCCGGAGGTCCAGGCGCTGGTTAGCCGCATCGAGGATCGCCGTGTCATCACCTATGGCGAGAACGCGCAGGCCGACGTGCGGTTCACCAATCATCGCATGGCGGGGGCTGTGTCGGAGTTCGACGTGACGATCCGCGACCGCAAGGGGCGGGGCACAACGACGATCGCGGGCCTGCGGCTGCCCATGCCCGGCCGCCACAATGTGTCCAACGCTACCGCGGCGATCGCGGTCGCGCATGAGCTCGGCCTTTCTGCCGAGGCGATCAAGAAGGGCCTGTCGTCCTTCGCCGGCGTCAAGCGGCGCTTTACCCATACCGGCTCGTGGAACGGCGTCGAGGTGTTCGACGATTACGGCCACCACCCGGTCGAGATCGCGGCGGTGCTGAAGGCCGCGCGCAGCGCGACCGAGGGGCGTGTCATCGCCATCGCGCAGCCGCATCGCTTCACCCGGCTACATGATCTCTTCGACGAATTCTCCGTCTGCTTCAACGACGCCGACACCGTGATGGTGGCGCCCGTCTATGCGGCCGGCGAAGAGCCGATCGAAGGTGTCTCGTCGGATGCGCTGGTTGCGCGCATACGCTCCGGCGGCCACCGCGACGCACGCTATATCGATGGCGCGGCAGCGATCGCGCCAGCCATTCGCGAGCTTGCCAAGCCCGGCGACTTCGTCGTCTTCCTCGGCGCCGGCAACATCACGCAATGGGCTTACGCGCTGCCCAAGGAACTTGGTGGGACGCCCTCATGATGCGCGGCCAGGATCTCATCGACAAGCTTGGCGACCGGCTTTCCGGCTTGCGCGGCCGCATCACGCCCAATGTCGAGATGGACAAGATCACCTGGTTCCGCGCCGGCGGCCTGGCGGAGGCGCTGTTCCAACCGGCAGACGAGGAAGACCTGGCGACGTTCCTGCGCGCGGTGCCGGAAGAGGTGCCGGTGCTGGTGGTCGGCGTTGGCTCGAACCTCCTGATACGCGACGGCGGCATTCCGGGTTTTGTCGTCAGGCTCTCGGCCAAGGGTTTCGGCGAGGCCGAGGCCACTGGGCCGACCATGATCAGAGCCGGCGCGGCGGCGCCGGACAAGCGTGTCGCCGCGGTGGCATATGAAGCCGGCATCGGCGGCTTCCACTTCTACCACGGCATCCCCGGCGCCATTGGCGGCGCGCTGCGGATGAATGCGGGCGCCAACGGCGTCGAGACCCGCGAGCGGGTCGTCGAGGTGAGGGCGCTGGACCGCAAGGGCAATCTCCACACGCTCAGCAATGCCGACATGGGTTATGCCTATCGCCATTCGTCCGCACCGGCCGGACTGATCTTCACCTCGGCGATCTTCGAAGGCGTTTCCGAAGACAAGGCGGCGATCAAGGCGGCAATGGATGCGGTGCAGAATCATCGCGAGACGGTGCAGCCGATCCGCGAAAAGACCGGCGGCTCGACCTTCAAGAATCCGGAAGGCACTTCGGCCTGGAAGGAGATCGACAAGGCTGGCTGCCGCGGACTGATGATCGGCGGCGCGCAGATGTCACCGATGCATTGCAACTTCATGATCAACACCGGCACCGCGACCGGCTACGACCTCGAATATCTTGGCGAGACGGTGCGGGCTCGGGTGCTTGAGAATTCCGGTATCCGGCTGCACTGGGAGATCAAGCGCCTCGGCAATTTCCGGCCGGGTCATGCGGTGCAGGAGTTTCTCGGGCAACTCCTTTAACAGGCTGCTGAAAAACGTTTTTGGTCCGGCCGACTCGTGGCTTTGATTCTGTTTTGTTCGCTTTTCGATTC
>NZ_JBSKBP010000073.1:0-13323 GCF_053714275.1 Mesorhizobium sp. Arg314
CTGATCGCACCACCATAACGACCACTGCTGTCTCACGCGACGCTTCATTCCGCGGCCTTCAGCGTACGCATACGGCCCAGTGCCGATCCCGGAGAGAAGCAAGACCCGCGAAAGACATCAAGGCCCCGGCGAAGTGGAAAGCTTGAAAGCGCTTGACTTCAAAACGCCGAATAGAGAAGCGCGACAATCTGGGAGAGAAGCCGCTCTCACGTTGATTGCCGCGCCGCACTACGGCGGCTCCTTATCATCGCAGCGAGCGCCGTCGTGCGCTGGGCCAAGCGCAAAGGGGTGGCCAAAGGATCCTGGCTCGGACGGATGCTCGAGCGTAAGCCGCCCATGCTAGTGATCGTCGCACTGGCGAACAAGAATGCCCGTACGTCTGGGCACTGTTGACGAAGGGAGAAAGCTACCGAGCTCCGGCCGTACCCGCCTGAACGGGACGGACGTGAGGCCGTAGCGGCGTGAGGAGGTCAAAGGACAGGTATGGCGCAACGTCGGTGAGGCGGGATCAGGAGAACCAGGCGCATAGGGAGCGCTTCGAGCGCGTTCCAGTGATGTGGACCTGATCCTCGAACTCCCATACGGGCCCGCGGCCATGACGAGCCGCAACAGAGGCCGGACACATGGCAGCACCCGATCACGCGCAGCAGACTGCACCAAAGATTCTTCTTGCGTCCGAGGGGGCGTCCACACATGGCCATGCGGCACGCCGGCCCGGCAGCGCTCGCCGCGCGGCGCGCTTCCACGCAGGCGGGCAATCTTTGTGGAGAGGCCGGTCTCGTCGATGAACACGAGCTTCGCCGGATCGAGATCGAGCTGGCCGTGAACCAGTCCCGGCGCCGCTTCAGGACGTCGGGGCGATCCTGCTCCAGTGCGTGCGGGACTTTTTTGAATGTCCAGCCGTGGCCGCGAGGCCAAGCGCTCAAGGCGCTGCGGCTGATCCGCACCGAATGCTCGGCGATGAGCCGCTCCACCATCTCGTTCAGCGTGATGTCCTTGCGCTCCTCGATCAGCCCGACGATGAAGGCTTCATGCGCATCGAGGCTGGAGGCGCGGCGGCGGCCCTGCGGGCGTGGCGCCGCTTGCCGCGCCGACATGCCCTCGTCCGAAGCCTGGCGCGCGTTACCCCATGCCGTCGACGAAATCTACGCCCACTGCAAGCCCATGCGCTTCAACCCAAGGGCACCCGCAAACCAAGTATAATGAGGCATCAGCATGAATATCATGCCTATGCTGATGACTGCACCATATCCACGGCCCCGCAAACGCGACGAGAGCGTCAATACAAATAGCCGTGGGGCGTTCGTGCCGGATATGGTTCACCCGCACCAAGGGCTTCGGCTTCCTGACGCGCGGCGAGGAACATCTCCACTGAAGTTTGCACGAGGTCATAGCGGACGATCATGTCAGGCGTCATGCACAAGTGCCCCCTAGGTAGCGGTACGAGCGCCCCGCCCCGACCACCAGCAGAACCCGCTCGCCGACGCGCATTCAGATGGTGGGGGATCTGCTCCGGGTTGCCCCCGTGGCATCCCGGCTATGATTCGGGCAAGGGCTGGCCCGTATATGCTTACCCCGTCACCCCACCCGCTCTCCAAGCGCCGGCTTTCATGATGGGGTTCCACTGCGGTCTTACGTCAGTCCTGTCGATCTCCGGGTAGAGGTCCTCCCGAAACTACCGATGGAATAATCTTCGAAATATTACAAATGTAACCAGTTTCCCTTAGACAACTGCACCGGGTGAGCGGCAGATATGGCAACGGACGCGGGACATAAATATAGCTTTCCGAAATAGGAATTGCAGGGATTGTTTCTTACGGAAGAAGAGAGCATCGGTTTCTGTAAAATCAGGACGATGTCCAAGGAGGGGGGTATTTGAGGGGCCGGTGATGTAAGTCATAGAGACCAAGAAAACATCTTGGGTAAAAACTATATCGATGTCTCCCCGCTCAGTTGTGCCTATCGTATTAAAATCGATCCTGTAGGAGGTGATATGAAGAAACTATTCACTAAGGTTGACTGCAGCAAAGTTGTCTCCATCGCCTGTACCGCGGCGTTCGTGACCTTAATTTTTGCCACTCCGAGCGCCGCTCAGGATTTCAACGGCGTGACATCATTCCTTGGCGCGATCGTGAGCGCGATCACCGGCCCGATTGGCGTTGCAGTCTCGGCCCTGGCCGTCATCGCCGTTGGCTTTTCATTCATGACCGGTCGGATGGACTGGACCTTCGCAGTCTCAGTTATCATGGGTATCGCGATCGTCTTTGGCGCCGCCAGCTTCGTCAGTGGCCTAAAGGCACTTTGACCTCAATTCCGCGCAGCCTGTTTCTACGAGGCTGCGGGCTGGCTTGCGGTTACAATGGAGTACAGACCATTCAACGTACAACGCTTTTCACAGGCTTGACGCGAGAAGTCACCTTCGCGGGGCTGCCGATCACATACCTTGTCGTTCTCATATGTGCCGTGATGCTCGGCTTCCTCATCACCCAATCATTCATCTACCTGGTGGTGGTGGGGAGTAGCGGCTACGGCGCTTTGCGTGCCCTAGCCGCCTATGATCCAAAAATCATCGATGTCTTCATCGCAACGGTGCAAAGCACGCGGATGAGCGCCGCACTGTTGAAAGGCGAAGGACTGCTGTACCGTGCTTAAGGCGCCTCCCAGTCGGGCGATGCGACGGGGCGCTTCCCAAAGCGACCAACTGGCCAGCCAACTACCGTATCTCAGCTGCGTGGACGACGTCACCCTGATGTTGCGGGATGGCGATCTAATGGGGGCTTTTGCCGTTGAAGGCATCAATGCCGACACCATCGACAGTCAACAGACGGCGGACCTGAGTAACGCGTTTTCTCGCTTCATTGCGCAGCAGCGCGGTAGCGTGGGGTACTACGTTCACCGTATATCCGTTGCAGCTCGGCCCAACATGCGACCGGTCAAAGGAGATGCGTTCAACGAGGAGATTGACCGGCGCTGGCAACGTTATCTTGAGACCATTGGGCTGCGCGATCGTGTCACAACAATCACTGTGGTGATCCGACCGCCGAAAAAGCTCACCAAACTCGTTAATATGTTTGGCAAAAAGGAAACTCACAGTCGCGACGAGGTCGCCGCGCGTGCGCTCCGCCTCGATCAGATGATCAGAACCTGCATGGTCAGTCTAAGTGAGGCAAGGCCTCGTCGCCTCACCGTCTCAGATGGCCAATGGCTCGGCATGTTGCGCACGCTGATCGACGGATCAAGTGGGCGTCTGATTGCGGGCAAGAAGTTTGTCCCGGTCGCTGATCTCCTGGCAAACTCGATGATCACGTTCCGCGGCAGGGTCTTCGAATGCGACAATCCCAACCCCGGGCTCAAGCGCTACGGCACCGTCATCTCGGTAAAGAACTATCCGACCGAGACCTATCCCGGAATCCTCGACAGGCTCAATCTACCCTATGATATCGTCGTCTCGCAGAGCTTTACACCAATCGATAACATCACCGCCCAAGGTAAGATCGCTCGTGTGCGCAAACAGATGAAGGCGGCAGAGGATGCGGCCGTCTCTCTGATGGCACAGCTTGAAGAGGCTGAGGACGATGTTGCATCCGGTCGCGTCGTTTTTGGCGACCATCATTGCAGCATCGCTGTATTTTGTGAAACTCTGGAGGAGCTTGAGGAAGCCTTGGCGTATATCACGCGCGCTATGCAGGACGCGGGTGCTGCAATCGTACGTGAGAGCTTCTCCGCCCGCGCCGTGTATTTTGCGCAGCATCCAGGGAACTTCAGCTACCGCACACGAGCCGCAATGATCTCCTCTCAGAACTTTGCAGAACTTTGCGCCATGCACGGATTGCCGAAAGGCAACTCACCGGAGCGATGTCCTTGGGGCGACTGCGTGACAATCTTCCCGACAGCGAGCGGCGAGATGTTTCGTTTCAACTTCCACTTACCAGGCAAGCCAAGCCAGCGTACGGTCGGTCACACGTTAGTGCTTGGCCAAACCGGGTCGGGCAAGACGCTCGGTGTTGCCTTTCTGCTTAGTCAGGCTCAACGGCTTGGCGCTCGCACTATAATCTTTGACAAGGACAATGGGTTCGAGATGGCGGTCCGCGCCATGGGCGGAACGTATTCCTCCGTGCGTATGGGGCAGGATACGGGGTTCAACCCAATGCGGGCGGAGGCAGACAGCCGCGGCGCAGCGTGGCTGTCTGATTGGCTGATGGCATTGGCCGCCAATGAGGGCGGACGACTAAATCCAATCCAAGTTCAGGCACTCAACGATGCCGTTCAGGCCAACGCAACGGCCGACCCCCGCCTTCAGAATTTCGAACAGTTCCGCAGCCAGTTGCGTGCAACGGACGACGATGGGGACCTCCATAACCGACTTGGCCGGTGGGACGAAACTGGCCAGTTCGGTTGGCTGTTCGGCGGCAAGGAAGTCGATCCGCTCGCATTCGACAGTCGGGTCACAGCATTCGACCTCACAGAAATTTTCGACAACAACACCATCCGCACAGCGTGGCTGAGCTATATTTTCCGGCGCGTGGAGCGGCTGGTAGAAGACGAGGTTCCAACTCTGCTCGTCCTTGATGAAGCCTGGAAACTGCTCGACGATTCGTACTTCGAACTGCGCCTCAAGGACTGGATGCTAACAATGCGCAAGAAAAACGTTGCGGTTGTTCTCCTGACCCAGCGTGTGTCGCATATCATCAACAGCGCCGCCGGCGACGCGATTTTGGAGAGCGCCGTCACGCGTCTGATCTACCCCAGCTCCTACAATACCGAAGCCGAACTCGCGCCGCTCGACCTGACGCCGACGGAGAGCGCGTTCCTTCAGACAAGTAATGTCGATAATCATCTCGTGCTGTTGAAGTCGGGCGGTGACAGCGTCGTTCTTGATTTCGCGCTCGGGCCGATTGGTAAGGGGATCGACGTTCTCGGAGGCGGGCGCGGGCAAAACGCGCCTGCGGAATGGCGCAATGCGCCGAATTTTCAAATGGAGATGCTGAAATGAGGAGGTCCCTGATCTTTCTCACATTGATACTCGTCTCCCTTGCCGCCTGCCAATCCGTCCCTGCGACGCGGGAGAACAATTGCGTCTGCACCTGGGAAACCCTTGATCCTCAAGCCGAAGGAACCGTCACATGAAAGCTCTTTTCCAGGCTGTGGCTGGCCTTCTGCTCGGGACCGGCCTGCTGCTTCACGAGGCTTACGCCCAAGAAACCAGGATCGCGCCAGTGCCCCTGTCTCCTATCGCGGCGGCGCCGGACGGCGCGCAGGCAAGCTACGACCAGAACGCTGTCGAGCTGCTGACATATATCGTTGAGCTGTCCCCCCTGATGGGCGGGGGCACTACGCAATTGCTCACGTCGGCGCACGTAGTTGAAAAGCTGCTGAGCCGGATCCAGGATGCGGCTCAAGCGCAGCTTGCTGCCATATCTGGCCCAAAGCCCTTCCCGCAGAACAACGGCGAGGCAGACGTTGCGGCACGCAAAGGAGGGCAAGGGCCCTGGGAAATGGCTAACGCGGCCTTGAACGCAGAGACGGTTGGCTCCGATGGCATTCAGGCAGCGCTTATCAAAATTCGCAAGCTCTACCGCTTGGACGACGCATTTGCATTACGCAACGACAAGCTCCTCAGCAACGTCATTATCGCTCATTCAGCGGCTCAAGGCGCTGTCGCTGCGTCTGCCGCGGAGGACTCCTACAGGCGCGCCAACGACAGCATGGGCAGGCTAAATGATTATGTCACAGCGCTCGGCGCCAGTAGTGACTTGAAGACCAGCGTCGACATCAACACACGCGTGATGATCGAAGTAGCGCAGCAGCTCAACGAAACGCTTCGCACCCAAGCGGCGATCGCCTCGGTGGCAGGAACCTACCTTATGTCGGTGGGCGCCGAGGCGGCCGAGCCGGACACGATCAAAAACCTGTTTGATAAGTTTGACAGGTAATCATCATGGGTATCATTTCAACAATTGCCCACACGATTGACGGCGCCCTCGTCAATTATGCGGAGACAATTTTCGTTGGAGTGGCTGCCCCGATCAGGAAGTTGCTTTCCGGTGTAGCGCTGATTGCGCTGTTATTCACCGCGCTGAATCACATAACGCAATTCCGACCGGTAAATTACTCAATATACCTGCTGTGGGGGGGCCGGTATATACTGATATACTCCTTCGCGACCATGTGGGTGAATTTCCATGGCATTTATACGATCCTGGTGGAAGTGCCAGGCGACTACACAGCCATCATGCTACGCGTGGCGGCAAAGCAAATCCCAACAAACAATAAGAATGTAATCGATCCTGACCGAATAACGGACACGTATTCTGCAATGGACCAGTTCACCCACGCGATTTTAACCATCAGCGAAGGCTACCTTTCGGATATTCCGATCTTCAAGGTCGGGAAGGCACTCCGGAACATCTTTATGGGTGGTCTCATTCTGGTCATTGGAGCGTTTTTTACCGCCGCATGCGCTATTAGTGTACTGATTGCAAAGGTAGGCTTCGCTGTGGCGATCAGCCTTGCGCCTCTGGCCATTATCATGCTGATGATGCCGCAAACTAGGCAACATTTCGAGAGCTGGACGCGTTTCACGATGGGCTTCGTCATTATCCCATTGCTCACCAGCGCATTGATGACTGTTGTGCTGTACGTCGCCGCCCAAATCCTGGCGAACGACGAGGGCGGGTTCGAGTTTCCTATAATCATGATCGCCGTGACGGTTCTCCTGTTCATGCTCCCGACGATGGCAAGCACGCTCGCCTCTGCATCGGTTGCCGCCGTCGGTGCGGGCGCAGTGGGTTCCGTAGCTGCCATGGCTAAAGGTGCTCACAACAAGGTTCGCGCCTCAAACCGGTGGTTGGCAGATGGCGTAATGGCGGCAAGCACCGCGCGTGGCGCCGGCGCTTCGGTGGGCGGGGCGGCGATGTCGGCGGTAAGATCGATGCATCAAAGCGCACATGTCCGGAGGCAGCGTTGGGATGATTTTCTTGCTCGGGGCATGATCGGACATTCCTCGCCGAAATCGGATGGCCGGGGAGCTGCTGCCGAGAGCTCTTCCGGTGGCGCGTCACGCTCGAATGCCAATGGCGCCTTGTCACCCGAACAGACCAATCTCTACCGCTGACGCAGGCGCACCAGAATAGGAGAAACGCGTGGCTGACCAAGCAACGCAGCATGCATTCGAAGACGAGCTTTTTTTCAGCCTTCGCGAGCAGCGCAACAATTGGGCAAGGATCGCAGTTTGTGCCATCGCCGCTAGCCTTTTGTCGCTGGCAGCCCTCGTCATCGTGCTGCCGCTCAAGGAAACCAAGCCGTACGTGGTAATGGTCGACAAAACCACTGGCGAAGCTGAAAAGATCGTCCAGGTTCGGCCTGTCTCGCTCGAACAGAAGGAGGCAGTACTTCAGGCAGAGCTCGTTTCCTATGTCGTCGACCGCGAAACCTACGATCCAGCTGATAACAGCACCCGAATTCCAGATGTCATGGCGCGTTCATCTGACAACGCCGCGGAAACTCTGGCGCAGACCTGGCGCTCGGATTCGCCCCAATATCCGCCCACAGTTTACGGCAACGAGGTTCGGGTGCGTGTTGTGGTCAAATCTATCTCCCTGACCCCTTCGGACCGGCCCGGCGCCGCGGATCTTGCTCGAGTGCGCGTCATCAAGCATCGAGAAGAAAAGGGGCGCGACACTGTCGAGCGCAGTTATATTGTCACCGTCGGTTACCAGTTCAAACCACAGGTCAATGCCACATTGGAGTCCGTGTGGAAAAACCCGCTTGGCTTCAACGTTGTGGCTTACCGGATCGACGCGGAAACCGCCATCGATAATTGAAAAGTATTTGGCGAAAAATGCTTAAGAGCTTATCATTGTCAATTATCATCGGCACAATGTTGGTGACGCCCGTCATGGCTGAGCAATCTCCTGTAGGATTTGCCTCAGATGCACGGATAAAACGTTACGTATATGACGAGCACAACGTATACAAGCTTAACCTATATTTGAAATCGGTCACAGCAATCCAATTTGACCCCGGGGAAAAAGTCGAATCGATCCTCATCGGCGACAGCGCATCTTGGCAAGTGATCAAGCTGAAGATGGGCAATGTGGTGAGCTTGAAACCCATTATCGACCAAGCCCTGACAAATATGACAATCTACACCGACCAGCGCGTTTACACATTCGAGCTACGATCAGTCGGCGAGATAAAGGCGGGCATGAAGGCGGGTGCCGCGCAAGCGTTCCGGATCATCTTCACCTATCCAGACCAGTCCAGGGCCTCGGACAAGAGCCTGGCCCGTGGCGGACCAATAAATCACGACTACTTGGTCGCGGGCCATGCCCGGTTCCGTCCTCTCGTGGTGACAGACAATACATTGCAGACAACTTTCGTCCTGCCCAAGGGCGCACCCCGGCCCGCAATCTTCAGCGTCGGCAATCATCGGGAGGAAAAGCTGGTCAATTCGCGCACTGAGGACGACCGTGTCATCGTCGACGGGACCAGCGACCATTGGGTGATGCGGATCGGCGACGAGGCTGTTTGTGTCGGCAAGACAAACGCCGTGCAATCGCAAAACAAGTGAGAAAGGATTGGGACGTGCCCGACAAGTCGAGCGATGTTGACACTCGACAAGATCGCCTTGCTGGCGACACAGTGGTTGATGCCTCTGTCGATGTGGACCGCGAAAAACGCGTTGAGGAACGCCGAGCTCGCCACATTGCTCAATCTCGGCGTCGAAGTGTCGGCCGGGTTGTGCTCGCCGGCATGTTGCTGGTCGGCATGGCCGTTGCTTGTGCCATCGCTGTTGGACCCGCACGAGCGCTGAAGGCGGTCGGGTTTGGCGGCGAGGATGAACAGGAAACTTCGCAGGTTGATTTGGAGGTCAACCGCGTGATTGCGAACGAACAGCGGCTTGATTTTCCAGCTCCTGCGGCGGCCGAGGCAAAGCCCAGTCCCAACGCTGAAACAACCAAGCAGTTCGAAGAACTGCGCAAGGAAATCGATGCCATCGCCAGGGCCAACAAGGGCCCGGACATTTCGCTTTCTGATGTCCAGAAACTGCTCGAGCGGTACAACAATGACATGACGCAGAGGCTCCAAGACGAGCGCGAGAAGGGGAACCTTGAAGACGCACGTCTGCGTGCCGAAGCGTTGCGTTTGGAAGAAGAGCGCGCACGTTCCGGGGAGGTCGCCAAGCTCGACGTCGAGAGGCGCCGTCAACTGGACGACATCGCCACCCGACAACGGGAATCGACAGGCGTTGTCGTAGATGAATCAGAGGCGGGCGTAGCATCAGCCGCTGGTGCGCGACAACTGCCCGAAGACCTGAGCGCGAACGATCGTTTTCTAGCCTCTTCCGCCGGCTCGGAGGTAAAAACGACGGTGTCTCGTGCTCTCCCTGCTCCTTCACATACAGTTGTGCAGGGCACCATAATCTCCGCCGTGCTTGAAACAGCAATTGATACAGAACTGCCCGGAAATATCCGCGCCCAGGTCATCGAACCGGTCTTCTCCTTTGACGGTTCTCGCATTCTGCTGCCGGCGGGGACGAGCCTGATCGGCACCTTCAGTGATCGAGTGGATGTTGAGCAAAGACGCGTGCTCATCGCCTGGAACCGAGCAGTCACTCCCGATGGCCAATCGATTGCCCTCGGCTCAACAGGCGCGGACCTCCTTGGTCGCGCCGGCACCGAAGGCAACGTGGACAACCGCTATGTTAAAAAAATAGGTGCAGCTGTCCTCATCAGCGCTATAACCGCTCTGCCCTCGATCATTCCTGGCCTGACCAGCGGCAACAGGTCCTCCAGCGGAGGTGGCGCGACCATCAACATTGGGGGTGCCGGATCTGGAAACACCAATTCTGGTGGCGAGACTGCGTCTAAGATCGCTGGGGCACTCAGCGACCAAGGTGAAGGTGTGTTGGACAAATACCTCTCCCTCCCTCCCATCGTTCGTATCCCTCAGGGCGAGGAAATCCGAGTCTTTGTCAATCAGGATCTCATTATCCGATGAATGACCACCAGCCCAGTAGCGACATTTCATATGTGGAGCAGTACTTGGGCCCGCTTCGAGACTACCTGGTCAATGACGATATCAACGAATTGTCGATCAATCCGAACGGGTCCATTTTCGTCGAGGCGGCCGGAGCGCTGCACATGCAGGAGGTCGACGTGGTCTTGCCGCCTCGTGCCATCAAGCGGCTTGGAGCGCAACTGGCAGGAGAGACCCGCAACACCCTTGGGCCGTATCATCCGATCGTCTCCGGTCGAGTCGTGGTTTGGGGGAATTCGCTGCGTGTGCAGGTCGTTGTCGAACCCGCGGTCGAAGTGGGCGTGTCGCTGTCCATCCGCAAATATCTGAAGCGGACTTTGGACAGCGCCAAGATAGACTTCATCGACGGCGGGCAGATCACAGTGGATGCCGACCGCCGCGAGCGTCACCGGGCAATTATGGAAATGGCACGCGTGGGCAATTTGCATGATCTGTTTCGACAGGTGATCGACGAGCGATTCAACATTCTCATTTCGGGCGGCACCTCCTCTGGCAAGACGACGGTCGCGCGCGCCTTGCTGGCCATGTCAGACCCTGCCGAGCGGATCGTTACCATCGAAGATGCACAGGAGCTTAACCCGCCACACAAGAACCAAGTGGGGCTAATCGCAGACCGTAACGAGAGTTCCGCCCGCCGCCCATCGAGACTCTTGGAAAGCTGTTTGCGAATGCGCCCTGATCGCATCATCCTCGGAGAAATCCGCGGCATCGAGGCTTTTGATTTCTTAGAGGCAATCAACACCGGCCACCCGGGTTCGATATCAACTATCCACGCAGACAGTCCCGAACTTGCTTTCGACAGGCTGGCACTCATGGTGATGCGCTCTGGCGTGCAGATGTCCCATTCCGAGATTGCCAACTATGCAAAAAAGACGATTGACCTGGTGATTCAGGTGGGCCGCCGGCAAGGCAGGCGTGGCGTATTGGAAATCCACCTGCCCTCGCAGAACATGCACTAATGAGACGTGTGCGCGGGTGTCTGGGCCGGCGGGCCAATTTATGATTCTCTCAATCGGAACAATGGATGGAGGGATGCGATGTCACGTCGGCGCATTGGTCATCGTCTTTGGATGCGCTTGCCAAGCTGATTGACTGGGTGCCGATCGATCAGGCAATTGGTGTGATTTCCTGCTCTGCGAAGGGCGAGCCTGCCTGGCCGCCAATGGCCCTGTTCAAGGCGATGCTGCTGTCGAACTGGTACGACTTGTCCGACGTCAAGCTTGCTGAGGCGCTGGACGACAGAGGATCGTTCCGACGGTTCTGCGGGTTCTCGGCTTCAGAGCCGACACCTGAGCGAACGGCTTGCGTTTTCGCAAGGCCTTTGTGGCACAGGGTCTGGACAAGCCTCTGTTCGACGCGATCACCCGCCAGCTCAAGGCCAAGGCGATCCAGGTGAAGACCGGCACGCTCGTCGACGCGACGATTATCGCCTTGGCCAGCGAGGATGATGAAGAGGGCCATTGGGTCAAGCACAAAGACAAACCAGCCGTTCATGGCTTCAAGGCCCATGTTGGCGCCGACGCCGATACGGCGCTTGTGGAGGAGATCGCCATCAGGCCCGCCAACATCAATGCCGGCAAGGCCGGTCCTGATGCGCTTCCCGATGATCCGGGTGAGGTGTTTGACGACAGTGCCTATCGCGGCAATCATTTCGGCGACGCGGTGCGCGCCAAGGGTGGAACGCCACGCATCGTCGCCACCGGTATGTGGGGACGGGACGAAGCTGAAACACTGGCGCGCCTTGAGGCCTGGAACCAACCGATCCACCATTCGTGGTATCCGTACGATTAAGGCCGCCTAGTGATGGCTACCTCGCGTCGCTAATGTCCGCTTAAATTTAATGGACATTAGCGGCATGAAATATCTGGCGATGGAGACGCCGTCGACAGCGGAAGTTGACAAGACCGCAGCTCTGCCGTTGCCGGCGGGTGGGGATCGAAAGCGAGTTCGCCGTTCCTGGACGGTCGAGCAGAAACTGGCGATCGTACGCGAGGTGGAGGAGACCGGTGATCCGGTAGCGGCTGTGGCTCGGCGTCACGACATGAACGCGAATTACTTGTTCATCCTGAAGAAGCAAGCCCGTGAAGGGAGGCTGGGTGGCCGACCCAACCCACTGTCGACCGAGACCTCTGCGACCGCCTTCATCGACTTGGGTGTGATCAGTCCTGGCGGGCAGGATGTCGAGCCGGAAGGGTCTGCTGCTGCGCACCGTCACGGTGAAGTCCCGGCTACGACCGGCCAGGCGGTACCTGCTGGCGGCCGAATGGAAATTGTCGGAGCCATTCGTGGTCGGATCGAGAAAATCTTCGGCACATGGAAACGAAGCTACGGCCTTCGCCGAATGCGATGACGCGGGCTTGCAAAGGCAGGCGTTCAAATTCGCCTCACTGCCATCGCCTACAATATGAAACGCAGCTTGAATCGCTATGGGCGGATAGCGGGCAAGACCACCACTGGCGTGACGCTGTTGAACAAAGGAGGAGACAGGACATTTAGACGACGGCTGGCATACTCTTATGCGCGGGTTGGGTACGCATTTCCGTATGTTCGTCTGGGGCTGCCTCGGTGTGAATTCTCCACCGCCTAGAATAAAAGGGCGGTGGCTTCAGGTTACGGCTTAAAGCCGGATCGGTCCGCCCGTTGGCGGACAGGGCGCCAACTCACGTCACGTTGAAGTTGTCGTCAGGCTCCGGCGGCGTCTGGTTCTTGATATACTCAACCCAATCTCGTCGGTAACGTTCCCGCTCGCCGCCGCCCAATAGCCCCTCGCCCACAGGTGCTGGCCGCAGTAGCGCTTGCGCAAAATCCCGAACTCGCTCAGCAGCTTGTGCGAACTGCGCCCCTTCAAGTATTGCACCGCGCGCGATACCGACAGGCCCGGCGGGATCGACACCAGCATATGCACGTGGTCTCGGTGATCGACCCGGCATGCACCACCATTTCATGCGCTTGCGCCGTCTCGCGCAGCAACTCACGGCACCGATTTCCAACGTCCCCGCCAAGCACCGCATAACGGTACTTCGTCACCCAAACCAGGTGATACTTACAGTCCCAAACCGTATGGCTGCCGCGCTTGTACGCTTCCATCCACACAATCTATATCGCAAAATCCCCGCCGCCCCATCCTGCCGCCTAAAGGCGTCGCGAGGCTCCTGTGACCGAGTAGCAGTTGAATGGTGTGCACATCGGCACCGGCCTCCAACAAATGGACGGCGAAGGCGTGCCGCAAGCTGTGCGGCGTGACCGGCTTGGACAAGCCGGAGAGGTCGCCCGCTTTCGCGC
>NZ_JBSKBP010000074.1:0-12927 GCF_053714275.1 Mesorhizobium sp. Arg314
ATGGGCAGCGCCCAGACAACGCGCCGCTGCACCTCGACAACCTCGTCGCCGATCGGCAGGCGCTGCAAAACCGACTGGCGAGGCTTTGATTTTGGATTTTCGAAACGACACTTTCGCCGGCAGAAGCAACTGCTTGACTAGACCCGCCCAGGTGAATGGCGGCACGGCGTCGCGCGGCCCTTGAGAGCGCAAGCGACGCCTCTGCTGCTTCACTCTTGAGGTGTGAGGAAGACAAGAGCGGTTCAAATCCCGCTCGCCCTCTATCTAGCAATACCCAGTTGATTGGCTGACCGCGGTAGCGACGAAATCGATTCATCGATCGCTGCCCTACACCATCGCATCGGGACCATCATTGCAGAGGAGAGGTCAATAATATTGACCTATCCGTCGTCCGTGGCAGTGTCTGGATGACGCATCAAGCTGCGCTGGCAATGGCGGCGGCCCCGTATCACCTTCGTTTTTTATTTCCTGGATCGATATCGTCGGCATTCACAAGCGATGGCAGCGCCAAAAACAAAAGGCAGTACGGGGCATTTCTTCACCTGCGCTGCTCAGCAGATTGATCGATTGGACGGCTACAGCTCGGCTCCCGTTGCACATTCGGACGCGTTAGCGGTGGAAGCCGGTGTCCGTGAAGTCTTGATTCTGGCAAGATCGGCGAGGCGCTCAAAGGAAGAGAAATTCGTAAACTGTAGTCCCGGGTCGTTTGAATCGATATATTCCCAGCTCGGCTGACCCGTACATAGGATTAGCCGCGAGCCGGGCTCCATCCAATCTTTCGCGATATGAGAAACGAAGTCGATTTATGGCTGATCGATGTAGCCGGTGAGTTGAATGTCCGCACCCTGGAACATAGAGGGTTCGGGCAAAAAGCTTATTCTAGCAAAGGTAGCCCAGCAAACGCTTGCGTTTCGGCGAGCACCGCCAGGAATGGCGCCCTGCCCGCGGGGAGGAAGTACGCGAGCAGGGCGTGCCGCACAAAGGCCGGTTGGGTCATGCAACAGCACAGCGGCGGCAGAAACCGATTAGCGGACCTTCTTGACGACAGCCTGACGTCAAGCGTCTGGTGCGTGAAAAAATGGTGCCTCGCAACGAAGGGCTATGGCGGCACTTCTAAACAGAGAGAGCAATCGAGGGGAGGTCACGCTTGCGATGGCAAGCGCCTCAAGCGCAGCAACATACTCTGCCGGCAACGGGAAGCACCCCTGGCGGATGTTATGCTGTGGGCTTCAAAAGTCATATGAGGCAGTCTGGAACGAAAATCGGAGGTCGAGCCGACGGACTCAGAAATGGCAGTCATCGAAGCGACTGATACCGTTCTTCGGATCACACGCCCCAATATAGGCCAGCACGGTGGCTGAACCAGAATACCTGATTCGGTCTTTGTCGTCGTCATCCTGATAGGGCATCATCAGGATGCGGACGCGGCTCGCCTTTGCTCCTTTCCAGCAGCTTGGAGAAGCTGCCGGTGGACGTAAAGCACCATCGGCATCGCGTAGCTAATTGGCGTACTTTGGCGTGTAAATCGGCGGGACCCACCGAGCGCCTAAGGCTGCCAGTCTTGGTCAGCAACGATCTTATAGGTTCGCTTCGTTCCCAAGATATCTTGCTTGGGGACTGCGCTGCTTGGCGCGGTTCACTTACGTCACGGCGAGGGGCCTGCAGGACTTTGGCCTTGACACGCCGCGCGGTCTGCCAGGCGATCGAAGCCGCCGCCTGCTAAGCAAGGACAAGCTGCTCTCGGTAAACATCATGCCGGCGTTCGCTGGCGACGACGAAGGGGAGGACCAGAAATTGGGCAGCTAAAGGTTGATGCATTCGTGTGAGTGCACGAGCCTGTCGGCTATGTCTGATCCCCAAAGGCAGGTGTCTTTACGATGGGCGGCGCTGAAAAGGCGTTCTTCTTTGAAGAGGCAGCTTTTATCGGTGATCGAGATCCTGCAACAACGAGGCGGCCACAGCCTCCTCGGCGATGGCCACGCGCCGTTCTTGCATGGCGAGCGTTAGCGCCCCATCCCATGATGCTTCAACCGGGTTCCCTGCGAGCGAGTGGGTTGGGCTCGGTGCCTGCCGGACGGCGGCAAGATAGTCAGCGGCGCCGAAACGCCATGGCTGTGCGCCGTGGCTACGCACGACGTGGTTGCCGATGCGCAATCCGGGCCAGTCGAAATCGCCGTGATAGCAGAGCCGTGCCTCGGCTTGCGCCAACTGGGACAGGAGGCATCGTTGTGCGGCGGCTGGCATGCCGTCGGTGCAGACCAGGGGCGCGCAGCCGGCGCCCAGCCGATCCGCGGCGATGGCGAGCAGGTTGGGATTTTCGCACACATACACTTTGCGGTCCGCCACATCCCATGGAAGCGGCGAGCGCAGCAACGACCGCAGCGATGCGAAGGCCGGCTCTCCCGCGGGCCAGCGGTTGCTTTCGGCCTTGCGTACCGGCAGGTTGAGGAAGAGCGCCGGACGCGCCAGTTCGTTGACCAGAACGCCTGCGCTGGCCCAAATGTCGCGCACCCGCTCAGCGCCGCCGGCCAAGTCCCCATCGAGCTGGTCTTTCAACTCCAGCTGCGTGTCGTCGCCTGCATTGGCAACCGGCGAGGTCGCCAGACGCCAGACTGCCAGCACGAGCGCCGCCGCTGCCCGGCCATTGTCGAGCGCATGCGCGTCTCCCAGCACGTCGGCGGCGAGCTGCGAGCGCGTGATGCCGTTTGCAGGCAGATGCCGCAGCACTTCTTCGGCGCGACGACAAAGCTGCGCCGCCGCTTCCGGATCCTGCCGGGCGAGCCGCTTGATGAGGCCGATGCCCGTCGGCGTCCGCAGCAAGCCAGCCAGGCGGGGATCGCCGCAGCCGTCGATCACGCCGCTCCAAAATGCCTGCATCCGCAAGCGAGTCCCGGCGAGATGCAGGATGGGGCCGTCGAGCTTTTCCAGAGCGTCGCGCAAGGAAGGGGCGATGCCGGCGTGCTGCAAAGCGGTATCGACGCTGCGAACGTCGATCCGCAAAGATTTCGAGCGGCGCTGCGGGAGGCCGAGCAGGGAGGCCAGCGCCGCGTGTTCCTCCGCGCCGAGTTCGCTGATGCGAATGTGGTCGACGGTGTCGAGCGGCGCGCGCTCGAAGCGTTGGCGCAGCCGCCTGCGCAGAGAAGCGAGGTGGTCGCCGCCAAGCAGGCGCTGAAGGCGGGCATCGGCCTTGTCGCTCATGCCGGCGCAAATCGGCGATCGGGATCGGCCTCCAGCGTCTTCTGACGTCCGTCCCAGGTCCACCGCGACACGAACACGGCGTCGATGCCTTCGCGCCGCTGCAACTGGCATATGGCGACGCCGGGCAGCTCGGCATAACAGGCCCACTCGCGCTCACTGGTGATGACGAAGTCGAGATCGAACCTGCGGATCAACCCCATGCAGTGCGCACGCGCGGTATCGTCGATACCGGCGAACGCTTCGTCGAGCAACATCAGCCGCGGGGCGAGCGCATAGCTGCCCTGATTGTAGAAGCTGGCGACCGCGGCGAACAGTGGCACGGTGAGGCCAAGCGCCCGTTCGCCGCTCGACGCCGGGCCGGAAAGCTTGCCCCAATGCCCCTGCTGCCAGCGTTCGACGCGGAAGCGATGCCAATGGCGATAGTCGAGCGCGCGGGCGAGCTGGTCGAGCAGGGTGCCGCCATCCTTTCCGCCGATCGAATCGGCGCGCTCCCGCTCGGCGGAGATGCGCTGCTGCAGCATGGCGCCGACAACGCTGCGGTCGTCCGCCGACCAGAGGTCAGCGCTGGTGTTGAGCAGCCGCTTGTGAGCCACGTCAAGGCCGATGGGCGCGCCTTCCTCTTCGGCCAGCGGCTGCCATACCAACCGGTAGCGCACGCCGGTGGAGGTAGGACGCTTGTGCAGTTCCTGGTTGATGGCGTCGACCTGCCGTTCGGCGGCCTGCAGCAGCCGCTGGATTTCCGAGGCGATCTCAGCCTGCAGATGGTTCTCCAGAACGGCCCGTTCATTGGCGGTGAGCAGTTCGCCGCGCTGGACGATCTCTTCGGCGAGGTGCATGGTGAGGCGATCCGGCCGTTCGCGCCGGTTCTGATAGATAATGTTCACGCCTAAGCCCCAGTCATTATGATCGCCCTGGACCTGGTGGCCGAGCGCGCCCAGCGCGCGCTGCAATTCGGTGAGCTCCTCGGATATCTGCCGTTGCACGCGTGCCCATGCCTCGTCGTCGTCCTTGAGGCCGGACAGTTCCTGTTCCGCTTTCCGGGCCAGCGTGAGCGCCGGATCGATCGTCCACGGGTTGTCCATATCGGGCAGGTCGACTTGCGGCAGTGCTGCCGACAAGAGGCCGGTGCCTGCGAACTGCTGCAATCTGCTGATCGCCTGGGCGCGCGCCTCGCCGCGCTGCTGCAAGACCGTATTCGCGGTCTCCGCCTGCTGGCCGGCGACAGCTCGCGTCTCGCCCGCATTGCGCAGCGCCTCATCGGCGCGCTTTCGCACAGTCTCGCCAGCTTCGACCGCACGGCGGGCGTCGGCCAACTGCCGCTGCAGCTCCTCCACCTTGGCGCCCACCGTTTCGCGCAGCACATCGAGCCGGGCGGAGGCGTCCTCGGCTTCGATACGGGCCGCGGCGAGGTCTTCCTCGCGCTGCCGCACGTCGCCGCGCGCCTCATCCTCGCGGGCGCGCTGCCGTTGCCACTCGGGCAGCGCCAGACGCATCTCGTGGGCGGCTTGCCCGAGCCGGACCTGCGCATCGCGATAATGCTCTAGCGCGGTCTCGACGGCGGGCAGTGCGTCGGGCGGTTCCGGCAGGCGCAGGTCCCCGGCGTCCGCCGCGAGCTGGTCGCGAACGGTCTTGAGCGCCTGTTCAGCCTCGCGGCACTTTATGTCGGCTTCGGCCAGCTTTTCACCGGCAAGTCGGGCTTCGCGGGTAGAGGCTGCGGCCGCCAGATGGGCGCTGCGCAGCACTTCGTCGGCCGGCGCCCGCCGCAATTCATCGTCGGCCTGGTCGCGATCCAGCGCGAGCCGCGCGGCCATGGCTTGCGCTGCCGCCAGTTCGGCTGAAAGCTGCACCACGCGCTCCGCAATCTCGGCCAGCCGCCGCGCGCGGGCCGCGGCGCGGGCGGCATGTCCGATGAAGACCGCCTCCGGCTTGCCCCAGGCGCCGGACAGGGCGCCGAGCCGGAAGCGACCGTCCGTAGCGATCCAGGCTTCGCTGTCGACAATGTCGTCGTCCGCGCAGGCGATACCGGACAGCGCTCGCTCGACGATGTCATCCGGCACATTGCAGCCGGCCGGCACGGTGGCATGCAGCCAGTCGGCAAGCGACGGTGAACGGCTTGGTCGTTCCAGCACCTGCGTATCGTACAACAGCACGCCGTCGTCGCCGGCCTGGAGGCGGCCGTCGGGCGATATCCAGGCATCGAGCAACCCGGCGGCTTCGAGCGCCGCTTCGAGACCGGCGCGCTGCGCGGCCGTCGCCTTATCGCGAAAGTCCACCACCTGCCAAAATGGCGCACCCTGACGGGCTTCCCGGCCGGATGCCTCGCGCGTGTGGGGCAGGCCCGGCGCGATATCGTCGCCGGCCTGCAGGCGCCTGTCTTCGTCTTCCAGGGCCTCGCGCTCGGTCTCCAGCGCCTGGCGCCGGCCGTCGAGCGTCACGAGGCGTTCGGTCAGCGAGAACCTGGCCGTTTGATGCGCCGACTGCAGGAGGTGTCGGGCAGGGTTATCGCCTTGCAACGCCACCGCCCATTCCGCGAGGCCAGTCAGGGATGCGGATCTGTCGTCGGGATCGACTTGCAGCTGCTTCAACCCGATGAAATGGCGATCCCAGCTTTCCACCAGGCTCCGGCCCTGCCGGTCGACTTCGGCATCGGCTTGCGTGCGGCGCTCGGCAGCTTCGTTGGCCTCGAGACGCCGTTCGTCCTGGATTTCGCGCCGCCGCGCATAGTTCGCCTTGGCCTCATCGACTTCGGCTTGGCGGCGGCGCAGCAAGGCGATCTGCTCGCGCCGGCTGGCAACGAGGCTGCGAAGCCCGGCGCATGCCTTGTCGAAGGCGTTCGGCGTCAGCTCGACCAGTGCGGGAACCTCGAATGCGGCGAGCGGGTTTTCGGCGTGCTGGCCAGCAATGCCCGCCGCATCGGCGTGGCACACGCTTTCTCGGCGCAGTTCGGTCAATGCGCGTTCCGCGTGCTCCATGCGGCGTGCGGTGCGCCCGGTTTCCTCGATGCTGAGCCCGAGCCGCCGGTCTCCTTCCTTGAGAGCCGGGGCGGCCTTGTCCATCGCTTGCCGCCGCGCTGCCGCATCCCTTTCGGCGCTTTCCAGACGGTTGGCGTCCTGCATCGTCGGGTCGGAGCGCAAGGTGTCGAGCCGTGCACGTCCGCGCGTGAGAGCGATCTCGGCATCGTCATGAGCGTTCTGCGCGAGCGCTTCGCGCGTCTGTGCTTCATCGAACCGGGTCTGGGCTTCGCCGCGCGCCCGGCTGGCATTGTCGAACTCGGTCTGGGCCTGCCGCAGCAGCCGAGCCTGGCGGCGGGTCTGTGTGCCGGCATAGACGCGATACCGCTCTTCGAAGTGGCCGACCGCCTTGGCCAACGCCTGATACTCTTCGAGCTGGCGGCGGTCCTCTTCCAACTGGCCGAGCGCCTCGGCGACGTCGCCGAGCAGTTCGGGCGCAAGCGGTGGCAAAGCCTCGGTCAGCGCATTCGAGAGGGCGGTTTCGTCGGGCTTTCTGGAGAGCTGCGGCTGGCGAAGCTGGATCAGCGTATCCATCAATGCCTCGTAGCGCCTGGGGCCGAGATGGAACAGCCGCTCGTCGACGGCACGGCGGTAGCTAGCGGCGGTCTCGAACAGCTGGCCGCGACCTTCGAGGGCATCGCGTAGACGTTCCCTGGTCAGCACCACCCGTTGGGCGCTCGTCAGCCACAAATCTTGGTTGATGCGCGGCGCGTCGTGCGCGTCCTCGATCAGGAAGAACCAGCTGTCGACCTGCGGACGGGCAGCCGTCGCCGACAGGCCGACGCCGAGCGACAGATAGCGCGGCGCACCGTCTTCGGCGATGCGGCCGAACTCGATCCACGCATAGCCCATGCGCCGGGGGTAGTTGTTCATCAGCAGGTTCCAGGCCATCTTCTTGCCGCCGTCCCCGTCGGGCTCGACGCGCGAGGACTTGAGCTGCGCGTCGAGAAGGAGCGGCAGCGTTAGCGACAGCACTTTGGACTTGCCGGTGCCGTTGTTGCCGCGCAACAGCAGATGGCCGTCGCGGAACCAGAATTCCTCGCTGTCGTAGTGAAACAGCTCGACCAGGCCGAGCCGCAGGGGCTGCCAGCGTTCCCGCATCGGCACCGGCAAAACGGGCTTTCCCGGCTGTGCGGCGGTCAGGATGAGGCCGTCGTTCATGTCAGTCCGAACAGGGGACCGGCGGCAATGGCCGGACCGTCCCGGGTTTCACGGATTCGCGCCTCGCCCAACGCGAAGCGGGCGAGCGCGGGGAGCGGATAGACGGTGCCGTCTTTCAACAATGCGAGCTGCAGCTTTTCCAGTCGTTCGATCGCGATGGCGGCGAGTTCGCGTTCGGCGCCCGGCTCGCGCGCCGATTTGCGCCAGTAGCGACCGTAGCTTGTTCTGGCTTCGCGCAGGAAATCGGCAATATCGTGTTCCCGGATGCCCCGGACGGGTTCCGGCGCTACGTCGGCGCCATTCGATTTTTGCTGCCGTTGGCCTGCGGCCAGATGCTCGGCTACAAGCAGCGTCACGTGCGCGTCGGTGCCTTCGGCGGGCATGGCGACGTCGGTCAGTAGTCCCGCCTCGTCGACCAGCGCAAGCCCCTCGGCGCGTTGCTCCGCGACGAGGCCGGCGGCGTCGCACAGGCGGGCGGCCATGGTCCCGCGCTGATTGAGGAAATAGGCCCTGGCTTCTGGATCCAACGTCTGGATATAGACCACCGGGTCGTCGAGGAGCCGCCGCGCGAGCTGGTGGCGCAGGGCCGTGCGCCGGCCTTCTTCGCTGTCCGCTACATGCCCATCAACCAGCGCACGCAGCCGTTCTTCCAGCGTGCTAGGGGTCTCTTCCGGCGCCCATGTCGACGGGCCTCGTACGGCTGCAAGCATACCGGCCAGCATGCGTCGCTGCACGTCGTAGAGTGCGTCGGCCTGTTCGCCTCCGGCCTGCACGAATGTTTCCTCGTCGCCGGCCACACGGTGCAGCACTCCCAGGCCGAGCAAGGTGCGGCATACCGATACGAGCTCGCGCCGCTCGTGCTGGGCCTCAAGGGTGAAGGTGAAGTCGAGCCCCGGCTCGGCGGCGAGATCCAGCAGCCTCTCGCCCAGCAGGCGCAGCGTGATCTGCGGGTCGGCGCGCTCGAGCACCGCGCAGGCGAGACACAGCAATACGTAGCGGCGGCGATCGTAGCCGGGCAGGCCGCGCATGGTGTCGCTCACGGTTCCGGGACGCTTGTAGAGGCGCGCCCCCTCACGCTCGACCTGCAAAATCCAGCCCGTCTCGCGCGAAAACCACTCCCGCAACGCTTCGGCCTGGCGGCGCACGGCGGCAAAATCCTCATGCACGGGGCTCATCAATGGCGTCATCAGCAGGGCGCGCAGACAGGCACGAAACTCTTCGCGCTGGAAGCGCTGTTGCTGCTGGCTGATGCTGCGGCTGTCCCCGGAAATGTCGCGCGCCGCTTTCACAAGCCGCCTCGCAGGGGGGTGATGGTGATCAGGTGGTCGCGCCCGGCAAACACGCCTCGCGGCGTATCGATCCTGGCATAACTGTCGGCGGCAAGCGGCTTCAGGTGAATATGCAGCAAGCCGTCGCCTGTCTGCCGTTCCACGGGCACCTCCGGTCCTGCCTGTTCGCTCAACGCTTCTCCGAGAAGCCCCAGGAACAGGCCGAAGGCAGGCGTGTCGAGTTCGCCCAGGTCCGAAAGACGCGCGGTCTGGCCGGTGGCGAGGCGCTTGCGCGCCGCCTCGACCTGTAGCGATTCCTCGGCGAGCTGTTGCTTCAGAAACGCGCGCTCTTCGGCGCGGTCCCGCACCCGCGGCAACGGTCCGCGCGGGGCGGCCTCGCCATATTCGCGCAGGCGCGGATGGATCCTGAGCGGCTCGGCGTCGGCCCAGGAGGTGCTGGCCGGCAGTTCGGCGTCGGCATCGGCGTTGAGCGAGAAGTGCCGTGCCGGATTAAGGGCGAAGGCAGCCCGCGCCAGCCGGTGCGCCTCGCCATCGTCGGCACAATCGGCGAACCAGTCGGCGAGCGTGCGGAAGTCGGCCGAACGATCGCTGCGGCCGCTGCGGCGCTCGTTGAGCGCGGCGATCGCGGCCAGCAGTTGCGGGATCGCCGAGCGTGCCCGCGCCCGCAGCAGTTCGGCTTGCGGCGGCTCGTGGCCGGTGCTGAGAAACCAGCCGCGTAGCCCTTTCCAGCGTTCCTCCCAGCTTTGCAGGTAACGGTCTCGCGCATCGGCCTGATCCTGCGCATTGCCGGGAGCCGCGTCTCGCGATTCGCGCTCGGCCACCTGCCCCAAAAGGGCGTCCACCCCAGGCTCCAGGGCGAGGATAAGGCGCGCGATCGTGTCGGAGCGGCGTACCAGATCGCCCATGAAGCGCTCCAGATAGTCAATCAGTCGTTTCTTGTAGTTTGCGACCGCCCCAGCGTCGGCTTGCTGCAACTCGATGCTGCGCGCGACGCCCGCCATGAATGCCTGCGCGTTTTCGGCCAGACCCTCGAAGACGCGCACCAGATCCCGCAATGTCTCATGGATCTTGGCCACGTCAGGCTCGGCCTCGCCAGCCAGAGCTTCAAGCGCCAGCAGCCGGCTCGCTATGTCTTCGAGCGCCACCGTCTGCAATTCGGCACGGCGCTGCAATGTCTGCACGAACACCGCCAGCGCCGATTCCACCGCCTCGCCACCCTGCGAGAGACGGTAGAGAAAGCGCGCGCGATAGAAGTCGCTGAGGCTGGAAACCCGCGCGGTGTCCGGATGCGATTCGAGATTGCCCCATTCCGCAAGCTGGGCGAGCACCGCGTTGACCTCCTCGGTGCGGGGCGGTCCATTCGGCCACCGGGCCTCGGCGAGCACTTCGTCGGGCCGCAATTGCAAGCGATATTGCCGCTTTGCCGCTGCGAAGACGTCCATGATGCAGCGGTAGAATGCAGCCTTCTCGGCGCTCACGTGACGAAATAGATCCGCCGGGTCATCCGCAATGTGCTTAGGCAATCTCTGCATCCCCAACCCACTTCGAAATGATTTCGCTTTGTTCTCGCGTCCCGTCAAGACGGCGTGTTGATCGTTGAGCACATGCGCCTATCGTAACTTCAACTTTGAACTAATGTTACCTTCTACGCTCTCGCCGGCCGGGTTCCGCGGGGGCGAACGTCAAGGCCGGGAGCAAGCTTGCGATCCGGCTGATCCAATCGGCGGTTTCCCCGGTCACGTCATCGCGTAGGAACTCGGACGGGTTGCTTATCGCACTCCGGAAGTCGCGCAGTCGATCAGGATCTTCTTCGACATCATGCGGGTGTGAGACAGTGTCTGGTGCCCGGAAAGGCGAGTCTTGTTCGGGTCAAGGTAAAAGGGTGACAGGGTCGTCCACGATTACGCCGTGCCCCAGACACCACGATATCGTCCATCGTCAGTGCACGTCGAACCTCTCCCTCGAGCCCTGTTTTCGAGTGCCCTGCAAAGAACATAGCGCAGCAAGGGTTCAAAATGGCAACGCCCCGGCCTTGTTTCCAACAGTATGCATCAGGAATGGCTTGCACAGCTCCCAGTGACCAAGTGGGGCCAGAGGAAGGTCCCGGCGACAGCTCGGCATCCACCAGGCAACCGCGATGCCCGCTTCCGCCGAGCCGCTAAACGGCGGTTGCGGCCTGCGAATAGGCCCGCCACTGTGGTGTGCGTCTTCGGCGGCGACGGGGGCTGTCCAAGGTCGAGAGAGCCGCCGCTCCCGCGATCAAGTTCAGATTTCCGGCTAAGCTGATTGACCTAGCGCAAAGACACCGTGGAGCGCAGCGGCTAGGACAATGCTGATCTGAGGAAGGAACAGCGATCATTGCAGAACTCAATCCTGACAAAATATGCCGAGGCTGGCCCGCCTTGGTACACCATCTATCCGGCTGCTCCGCAGTTCTCCCCAGAGATCGGCGCCCAGGCTTGTGAGGAATGGCTGAGGGGCCTGCCGGCTGGCGAGCCCGTGTCGCTCTATCTCCATATTCCGTTCTGCCGCTCAATGTGCTGGTATTGCGGCTTCCCCACCACTGTCACTCGGCGGGATGCGCCGATCCTCGATTATCTGGCGGTTCTGCGTGAGGAGATCCGATTGGTCGCGGAGCAAGCAACGCAGGCTCTGCCCGTGAGCGACGTGCACTTGGGCGGCGGAACGCCGACCCTCATCGGACCTACGGAGTTCCTCGCCCTAATGGAGCTCTTGCGCCACTGTTTCGCGTTCACGAGAACGGCGATGATCGCCATTGAGATCGACCCGCGCACGTTCACGGCCGAGATGGCCGAAGCCCTCGGGGCAGCCGGCGTGGCCCGCGCAAGCCTCGGCGTGCAGAGCTTCGATCCCATTGTTCAAAAAGCAATCAATCGGCTCCAGAGTGAGGAGCAGACCGCAACTGCTGTCGAAAACTTGCGCCGGCACGGAGTAAGCAGCATCAATTTCGACCTTGTCTACGGTCTTCCCAATCAGACAGTGCAGTCTTGCGTCCGGACCGCGGCGGAGGTGGTCGCCATGCGCCCCGACCGGCTTGCCGTATTTGGCTACGCGCACGTTCCGTCGTTCAAGAAAAACCAGCGCCTGATCGACGAGGCAGCGCTGCCGGACATCGCTGCCCGCGCGGAACAGGCTGCGGCCGTGGCGGAGACGCTGGTTGCGGCAGGCTACCGCCAGATTGGGCTTGACCATTTCGCCTTGCCGGATGACCGGCTCACGCTGGTGCAGGAAGCTGGTCGCTTACGGCGTAACTCCTTGGGCTATTCGGCCGACACTCGCAAAACTCTGATCGGCTTCGGTGCCTCGGCCATGGGCCGTCTCGGCGATGGTTATGTGCAGAACGAAGTTGCGACCAGCTCCTACAGCCGTCACATCAAAGCTGGTCGCCTGGCGACTTCAAAGGGCTACCGTCTCACCGACGAAGACCGGGTCCGAGCGGCAATCATCGAGAGGCTGATGTGCGATTTGGAGGCCGACGTGCCGGCGATCTGTGCCGCCCACGGATTTGATCCGATCCCTCTTCTAAATTCAGCTGGACGTTTGGCGATGCTCGCCAACGACGGGATAGTGGACATCGAAAACGGTTGCATCCGCGTGAGGCAGGAGCACCGCTTTGTGGTGCGCGCTGTTGCTGCTGCATTCGATGCGTATCTCGATCGCTCACGCTGTTAGCCGGCGAGATCGTCTTCCTTCGATTGAGTATCTCAGTGGGTTTGCAGGCTTTTGTTGGCGATCCGTATCTGATCAAAGTTCATCAGCGCGCGGCAGGACGTGTCGCTTGGCACTTAATTGTATGAATGCGTCAGTTTGGTTCAGGATTGGCATTTAATTGTGAGAATCTTGATCGTCAGATTCTCAAATTAACTCTAAACCTGCGCGCTCGGGCTATCATGTTATCGTGTTCTCGGCGGAGTCAGTGAATCTGACCGTGTTGTCACCCATCATGTGACCACGCGGAATTCGGAGCATCTCCGGCCCTGCACGCTCGACGATGACGACCCCTGCCAGCAGAGCCGGTCGCAGGTGAAGCGGGAGGATCGGCGTTGCAGGTGTGGGCGGATTCTCCGTAAGCGTAGAGGGGACCCCATCTGGCGCCGTTTGAAGGGATTGGCCAGACATAGAGACACCGAAACGAAGGGGGTGAGGAGCTCACGGTGTCAACTTCCATGCCTGCGTCTATGAACGATGATAGAAATTTCCATGTCATCGAGGCGGTTCCCGACCGTCTCGAGGTCAGCCCGCCGCGA
>NZ_JBSKBP010000075.1:0-11995 GCF_053714275.1 Mesorhizobium sp. Arg314
CTTCGATTACGAACTGATCGATGTCGCCATAGGATTTAAGAAGAGCGGCTTTCATGACTTGACTCCAGAGTGTTGCTCGCTTGCCCAGCCGCGTTTTCAGGCGGTCGGCAAGTGTTGGTAGTTTTTGAAAGGATGGTCGAAGGTTAGGCGCTGGCAGCTGGTGCTTTGGTCGATCTAGCGCGTCTCATATTGTCGATCGCCCAGGTACCTGGACCTGCAAAAGCAAGATAGAGAAATACACAGCAAAACATGATCGCCGATTCGCCCATATTAACAGCCGGCCAGAAGCTCTGTGGCGCGTGATACATGAAATAGGCGGCAGCCATCTCTCCCGATGCAAGCAACGCGGCGGCGCGGGTATAAAATCCGAGCATCACCAGCACTGCGGTGAACACCTCGATCGCACCGGCAACCACCAGCAATGGATAGATTACCCCGGGGATCGCAGCGGCGAGTTGCAGGAATCTTGTCCCATGATCGAGAAACAGCAAGGCGGTGACGATCCGCAGAACGGCAAGCACGTGTGGTGCCCATTTGGATAGGTTTGACATCGTTCTCTCCGAAAGATTTCTAGCTGTCAGGCGGCTGAAGGGGTCTTCCAAGCTCTGGGTTTTCGTTCAGAACAAATGGACCTCACATTCAGCAAGGGACGGATCAGGGTCCGCGTTGGCTTTTCTTGTAGCATCCGTGCAATGTCTTCGGTCGAATAGCAGTCTTGACGGCGGCAACTGCATTGTCGTTGAACGCGGTCATGGGACGATTGTCCTCGGTGGAGACGCGTTTACGGAGTACCAGCACGAACCGTGCCAAACCAGGTTTCCCCGGAACTATATGATAACCCAATGCGGATATGTTGCATCTCCGACATCGTTTGATGCAGGACTACATCCTAAGAGCGGAAGGAAATGGAGCAGACTGCTGTTGGCCCTGTTCTAGAGGGACCAGGAAACCTTTTGCTAGGCGGAGTGGGCGGGGTTGATGAGGAATTGGCCGCCGCATTCATAGGAGCCTCGGCGGAAGACGAAGCGAGTAGGCCACTCGCAGATGCTCTCATCTGCGCGAACGCTCTATCGCTGGTCCAAGGAGTAGGAGAAGCCCGATGCCGCCCGGGAACGCGGCTTTCAGGATCGTGATCGAAACCAAATGGTCGATCGACTGACGCGGATCGAACGCCGGTATCTAGCCGTCGTCGATCGCAAGTTGTTCGAGGCTGCGCTCGAGGAATATCGCCGGTTGGATGCGAAGGACCGCGATACTGCGTTCGAGACCGCTCTGGGCCAAATCGGTCTTGATCGTCTTTATGCAGACTCCAAACTCGCCGACACGGCCATACGGCTCGGCGGGCTCGACAAGCCGGCCGCCGCCTTTGAGGCGTCGGACGATCCGTTTATCAAACTGGCGTCGCGCTCTACCCAGGAGATATGGCTGCGGAGCGCGCCCGGAAGGACCGCGTCGGCCGCACGCTGGCGCCTCGCGCGGCCTATGTACAGGGCCTGCATGCCTATCGGAATGCGATCGGCCGACCCGTCTATCCCGACGCGAACGGATCGCTGCGCCTCAGCTGGGGCAAGGTGACAGGGCAAACGCGGGACGGGCAGATCTGGACGCCCTTCACCACGGCCGAGGGACTTCTGGCCAAGCACACTGGCAACGGCGAGTTCGACGCGCCGGACACCGTCGTCGCCGCGATCCGAGCCAAGGACTATGGTCCCTATGTCTCACCGGAGCTGGGCACGTAGCAAGAAACCAAGCTTTCGTCCGAAAGGGCGTGATCCGGATCGTTCCCGTGGGGACGATGGGCAAGGCGATCTCGTTAGCAGGCACGATCCTGGGCGAACTCTCCCAAGGTCGTTCAACGGATTGAGAGGCCTCGCTCTACTGACCCCATCATGCGCGCGCCGCAATGCAGGCTTCGCACTACCTTTGTCTCCACATCCTCGCGTGGAGGCAGGGGAGGGAGGTCGTTGTAGGGGCGGTCCGGACAACGGCATGTCGATCAATCCTTCTGCGATCGACATGTCGCGCGAATATGTCGTGGGCATCGACAGATTCGTCAAATCATGTCGATAGAATCGCACAGCCCACCGACATCTTCCGGCGGCCGCGCGCAGGCGCCGCCGATGCAGGTCGCTTTCCTTGGGATCACATCGAGCGTGAGGAGTTGCTCGATGGCGACGACATGCTCCCAATGATCGCCGAAGTCGTAGAGATATCTGAGCGAGAGCCCTGGACGATGCTCGAAATCGAGAAGCCGGACCTCAGTCTCATCGAAGAAACGGCAACCGCCGCATACTCCACCTCGCCGGTTTCTTCAGGATCACCATAGGAAAGGCCGCCAACCCGAAACTGATGCAGGTGGTAGTTCCACCAATTGAAAGAGGCTGTTATCATCCTGGAACTCAATCGCTGCGCAGTATTTTGGCTTCTAACGCCGCCACAACGAAAGCCCGCCTGGCAACCGGCGGCGACGCTTCGCCACGCAGAACCTGAAGGCATGCATCCATAGCCAGTTTTCGCTTCTTCGTCTCATGATGGAAGCTCCGGAGCAGGATGGTAGCCGCGTCGTTCACATCGAAAATGACACGCTCACGGTCATGTCGCCCGACTTGCACCACCACGGCTCGGACGAACCTGCTCGACATCGAATTACACTCTCAATACCGAGCTTGGTGCAGTCTACGCCCGCCACTACGTTAGGTCGTTTCATACATGGGTTAAAGAGGGCCTAATAGTGCCGGCAGACCTCGCCTTTTTCACCTTCTCAAGTGGCGCGGCGCCGAGATGGCCGAGCCGCGCGGCCTCGTCCGCACGCTCGCCCGGCACATCCAAGTACCGATCTTGCGGGTCGCAGAGCGGGATGCCGTGATTGAGGGGCAGCGGCAGGAATTTAAGACGATCGGGGGATGCCAAGGTCGTTCCGTTGCGTCCGCCGCCTCAGGGGCAGCGTCAGAGAAAGAGGGTTGCCGAATCGGCGGTCGGTTGAAGGGGGGAGAGAGGCTTGCTCCGCTGTCCGTGGAGGTTCCCCAATGTCCAACATATCGCACTCGGTGGAACGCGCCGATGTCGATACCCGTATCACCGTCGAGATCGTCGCAGCGATCGAAGCCGGCGCCGGCGAGTTTGTAATGCCCTGGCACCATGATGGGACGGCGACCGCCCGCCCGATCGCCGGCGCCGCAAATCCGGATGCCTGGCCGGTCGAACATGCGAAACGTACCATTCTCGTCAACGCGGGCGCGCGAGGCACCCTGCTTAAGTTGCCTGAGGATCTGTCCGACGATGAGATCGACAAACTCTTGTCCGACGTCCGATCGCGCCAGCGCTCATCGAGAAAAGGCGATGATGAGGATCGCTCTTACGTCTACTCGGCCGAAATGGGCACGCCGGATAGACAGTGCTATCGACGCAAACCGCCCGTCGCGCCAACGGCCCCCAATCTCGTTGAGCCAGGCGACACCGCCACCTCCTACCGCACCGGCGGCACCGTTATCCCCATCGAAGAGCGTTCTATCGGGCGCCGAAAGCCGCTCACTTTGGCAGCGACACGACCTACGCGGCCGCATGCGAAAACTCCGCCACCTCGGAAACTTGATCCGCAAATCCAGGGGTCTGGCTTGCCCCAAAGCTTGTGTGGTCCGTGCACTGGAGATGAGCACGCTCAAGATACGGGGGCCGGAAAGTCGCCGGTCAACTTTCTCTCTGTCATAGCTGCCCACGATTTTCGTGCCAGCCACGGTCTAATGGGTGCGATATTCACAGATCCATTTTGAGCAAATGCTAGCTGCGCAGCATGTATCCCGCGTTTCGTAAGGCGCCGATGAAGAGGCTGGCGTGGCCCATGATATCCACCTTGGCCTGCATCGGTAGCGGCAGGTTGGTCCAGTTCTCCAAGGGCGCGATGAAGTCCGAGAAGATACCGTTGACGATGCAATGGTGGGTTACCAAGCCATGCTTGTCTAACGCCAGGATGCCTGTCTGATCGCTTGGATATCGGATAGCTGAGACCCGCTGGATCTCAGTGTCAACGGTCCGCACGTCGAAAAGCAGCAGGCCACGGCTCCTGGCGGCTATCTCCGCGGTTTTCTCAGTGAAGCTGAGGGGACACGAGCGAACGCTCTCGACCGCCATCCTGAAAACCAACGCGTCCAGTTCATCCGCCGCCATGAGCAAGATTGGCCGTAAAATAATGGCGATTGCAATCGGCTTCTACACATAGGCCGGCTGCCGACCGCTGACCGCCTCAGCATGGCGAGTTTGTCGGCCGTTGGTGAAGCGGGCCTGTAGCGCCTCGGGATGACGGGCATCGATCTTGCCTCGAAGTCTGGTCGAAGGGTGCAATTCCGTGTCGAACCCGAATAGGCTTGTTTGTGCGTAGATGGTCGCGCCGTTCGTCAGAAAGCAATTGGTTAAAACACCGCTTGCCCGACGGCGGTCTCTTTCGATAAAGCTCGGACCGATAGAAACAGCGACCGTTATGCAAGTCGCTTCTCCCAAGGTAAGGCACTATGAAGCAGCAGATCCGACCATTCATTATGGAGGTCAAACAGAAGCGCGGCATCCAAAAAAGGGGGAACTCTATTTGGGGCGACGTTGACCTGTCAGCTGCTATGGCAGAGATGGCCAAGGCTTCTGAAACAATGGACCTGCCAAATGGTCACGTTGTTGACACTAGTTTAAGACCTGTTGATGCTGAAGGGGCGAATAACCCGCAAGCGGAGTATCATATGGCCGACCCTCAGGAAGCTGAATCGCCCCGAATCAATGCTGAAGCGCCGGCCAAGCCGAAGGCGCCTGCGCCAAGGAAGAAAGCTCCGCGAACGCGGAAGGTACAGGCCGAGCCCAAGCCTGCTCGCAAGAACGGCGCCGAAGCAGCGCCCGCAGCCGTTGAAACTCCCGCAGCGGCCGTCCGCACTGGACGAAAGATCTACTCCTCAAAAGAACGCGCCCAGAAGGTTGGCCAGATCGAGAAATCGATCGGCAGCGGCGAGACTCTCAAAAGCGCCGCAAGGCAGGCCGGCATATCCGAGCAGACCTATTATCGGTGGAGGAAGGCCGCAACGCCCGCCTCAGACGGAGGCGATCTCAAGGATTTGCTCGCGCTCGAGGAAGAAAACAAGCGCCTAAAGAGCCTGCTTGCCGAACGTCTGCACAAGGAGAATGCCGAGCTCAAGACGAAGCTGGGCCTCGCCTGAGACCACCCGAACCCGCTGACGGAGGATCCGCGCGACGCCGGTGCGCCACGCCCAGGAGCCGAACTCCGGCCGCGCGCCGATCATTTAAGGGATGCTTCGAAAATCTCGTCTGCTCCAGCGGGCACGATATAGAGCGCGATCGGCTGCGATCGGCTCTGAAACATAGCATTTGCACTCGGCTGATCGGCACCCGGCTCGTCCCTCAAAATGTTGGCATCAGCAGGCACAATCTTCCCTTGTCGGCGCAAGCCGAACTCCATGGTGACTGCAATCGTGGCGATATGTCACCGCCCAGGAAAAGTAGCTTATGCCCTGGGGTAGGCAGCGCGGTTGCTGTTTGTCTAACTCGCGCAGGAGCGAGCACGTGCGAAGACACAGGTTTTTGTTACCGAACAAACATGGAGAGGTGGATAACCCGCTTCGCGACAACGTTGCAGGCCGTCTTGAGACAGGACGCCGTAGCCGTAGCCGCCGCCACCTCGGCCAATCACCTCGCCGGGCTGATCTTTCCGCTTGGCTGCCGCCTCTACATCGCAGCCGGTACGGACGCCGATAGCATGCTGATCCGCACGTTGATCACCGCGCGGCGCCAGCTTCTCAAGATGCGTTTACAGATATCCAACCAAATCCGTGGGTCGATGAAGACGGTCGGCCTCGTCAGTGCTCAAGGGCGCCGGCAGCGTGTTCGAGGGCAACGTCCGCGACCTTCTGCAGAGCGAAGAAAAGCTGGCGCGCATCGTTGTGCCAATGCTTCAGGCATAGAGCAATATCCGACACCAAATAGCAGAGTTGAGCAAGCAGCTGGCCGCGATGGCGCGTGAGGACCAGCATTGCTGCTGCTCATGTCAGTGCCCGGTGTAGGTGCAACAACTTCATAATGCCCGCTATCAGCGGGCGAGACGATTATCCGTTACCGATTTCATCCCCGGTACGGGGAAACGGCTGTTGTTGCCGGTCGCAATCGCCATGGTGACGAGGGCGCTCTGATCATTCGCCAGCCTGACGGCTCTGGAGTTCACCCATTCGCGAGGCTCCAGTTCGATAAGAATCTGGGATGCGGTTGTGGGGGATACATGCCCGCTCGGCCAGTTCGTGCACACCGAACCATAGGTCCCTAAAAGTTCAGACGGCATGGAGGGCCTGTGCGCGACTTCCAACGAACAGATTGTTGAGCGAGATCGCTGTTTCGAGGCGGGCTTTTCCCTGAAAACATAGAGATTGTCGACGGAAAGAAAAAGACTGCGCTACGATCGAAATAACCGATCTTCTCCTCGCGAAGGAGCAGGCGTGCCCCTGGGGAAATGGTATCGGCCATCAACAGGGGAAGCCATGGCCTGAGAGAAACCCTTACCGGGGCGCGAGCAATGACGGACGGTTGTTCCGCGGAATCCAGCAGCTTTAGAAAAGAATCTCTATATATTTTGTAGATTATTTCGTTCAATCAATCCGTCGACGCCAGAAATTCGCTTATTCAACGCCCAACGGATGTCGTGGGCGGACGTACCTTGCTGTATCCAAGATCAACCAGGAGATATTCAATGAGCAATCCAGTCAACCAGATCATTCCTGCTTCAGATGTCGTGCGGCTTACAGGTCGGGTCGGAGCCGAAATCAAAGGTATTCGCCTTGGCGGAGACCTGGCCGACGGAACCATCGCAGCCATCAATCGCCTCCTTTTAGCGCACAAGGTAATCTTCTTCCGCGGCCAGCAGCATCTCGACGATTCCGAGCAGGAACAGTTCGCGCGCCGTCTGGGCGACCTTGTTCCTCATCCCACAGAGGGGCCCATAGCGGGCACGGCCTCAATCCTCAATCTCGACACCAGTCGCGGCGGCGGCAGGGCGGATCAGTGGCACACCGATGTCACCTTTGTCGATGCCTATCCGAAATTTTCGGTTCTGCGTGGCGTCGTCATTCCCGCCGCTGGAGGCGATACAATTTGGTCCAATACGCATGCCGCATACGAAAGCCTGCCGGCCCAGCTCAGGCTATTGGCTGACAGTCTGTGGGCCGTTCACAGCAATACCTACGACTACGCAGCTGTTCGCCCTAACGCCACCGCTGCGGAGAAGAAACATTTCGAAGAAGTCTTCACCTCGACGATCTATGAGACCGAACATCCGGTCGTGCGCGTCCATCCAGAAACCGGAGAACGGTCGCTTCTGCTCGGCAATTTCGTTCAGCGGCTTGTGGGGCTGTCAAAGAGTGAGTCCGTCAAACTTTACGAGCTCTTCCAATCGTACGTCACCGCCCCGGAGAATACCGTGCGGTGGCGCTGGCAAGCTGGTGACGTCGCTATCTGGGACAACCGCGCCACCCAGCATTATGCGGTCAACGACTATGGCGACCAGCACCGAGTGGTGCGACGCGCCACGGTTGACGGCGATGTACCCGTTAGCGTCGATGGCCGCCGCAGCGTTACCCACCTCAAGGTCGCCAAGCCGGCAGCTAAGGCAGCCTGAAAGCGTCCCAACACGGCGAAGGTCTTAGCATCTTCCCCGCCCTGAAGGACCGGGATTTTCAGGGGCGGCTTAGGCCGCTCTTTCGAGTTCTCGGCACTCTGCAAGATTTCCTCCGACGTCGTCGATGGCCGTGTTCCGGCCAGCAGGATGTTGACCGCCGCATCAACGTCGGCGTGGTCTTCGTGTCCGCGAAAGAGGCAACCGAACTCCGCTTGGTTTTATCGGTTTCCCTTGTCTCTCGACCCACACTCGGCGCAAGTCACGGAGGTGTATCTCGGATCGACCTTCATACGGTTCCGCCGAGGAAGGCAAGCTTGTAGGTCAGGAGCGTTTCGAAGCGGAACCACGCTGCCCCCACGTCGACAGGAAGCAGACCACTGAGTGCCGGGCGGCCACCTGCAAACTACGCGGGTGGCCTCTCACCTCTGGCCAAGATGATATCGGGATTGTTTGGTCATAGCTTGCCCTTCCAGGGTACCAACCGCCGCTCCAGCCAGCGCATCAGGAACGCAAAGGTAAAAGCAAATACGGCTATAACAATGAGGCCAACGAAAACAACGTCGATGGCGAGAAAATTGGCCGCGGACATGATCATGTAGCCAATGCCGGAGCGGGCAGCGATCAGCTCCGCGGCCACCAACGTACTGAGCCCGGCGCCAATTGCGATGCGTAGACCCGTCAAGATTTCCGGCAAGGCTGACGGAAGAATGATGCTCGTGAAGATTTGCACGCGATTTGCGCCAAGTGAAAGCGCAGCATCCAAACGTTCTGGCGGCACCGAGCGCACACCGGCCTGCGCCGAGAAACAAATTGGAGCGAAGGTTGATAGGGTCAGAAGGACAATCTTTGATGTCTCCCCTATCCCGAGCCAGATAATGAGGAGAGGCAGATAGGCAAGCGGAGGAAGACCCCAATAAAGATCGATTGGGACACTGAAAACACCGCGTGCCCACCGGTTAAGGCCCATCGCCAGACCCAAGGGGATAGCAAGTCCAATGCCGATGGCCACAGCTGCGGTCAAGCGCCCGAGGCTCGAAAGAATATGCTCCAGTAACGATCCGTCGGCATAACCAAACGTCGCAACGTCGACAAACTGACGCCCCACTTCAGCCGGCGATGGAAAAAACAACGGGGAAACCCAGTGATACTTCGTAGCAACAAACCACAGTGCAACAAGGACTGAAAATGTTGCGACGCTGATGCCGAGCGTTCCGCGCTCGGAATCGGGCAACCGCCGCCTTGGTCTCTTGGAAGCTTCAGCAGGGAAATCGGTGCGGTGACCAACTGAAATCGTCATTCCAATCCTCCAAAGCCTCTGGTGTCCGGATGGTGAATGTGGTCGCGGATCGCTTCTCGGAGCTCGATAAATCGCGGATCGGACATGATCGGGCCAATGCCGCCTGTTTCTGCGAACCGCCTGACGAAATCGGCGCTGTAGCGAGCGATAATGCGGCCAGGACGCGGCGACATCACAACGATCTCTGTGCCAAGAATAAGTGCCTCTTCGATGGAGTGCGTAATGAAGAAGATCTGCTTCTCGGTTCGCGCCCACAATGATGCCAGCAATTGCTGCATGGTCTCCCGGGTAAGACTATCGAGTGCGCCGAATGGTTCATCCATCAGCAGGATCTTCGGGTCGGTGGCGAGTGCTCTGGCGATGCCGACGCGCTGCCGCATTCCTCCCGACAGTTCATAAGGTGGCTTATCTTCAAATTCCGTGAGCTCAACAAGCCGCAGAAGTTTACGGGCGCTCTCGTATCGCTCGGACTTCGGCACGCCACGATATTTGAGGCCAAGAGCAACGTTGTCAATCACATTCGCCCACGGCAGAAGTGTATCCTTTTGAAACACGACACCCCGGTCGCCGCCTGGCCGATTGATTTCGACCCCATCCAGCGTAATCGACCCTTCGGTCAAGGGCAGGAAGCCGGCGATGGAATTGAGGAGCGTTGACTTTCCACATCCCGAGGCCCCGAGGGCCACCACGATCGAGGAGGGTGGAATATCGAGCGATACGTGATCGAGCGCATGAACGATGCTGCCATCGGTAGCAGGAAATCGCACGCTGGCATTGCGAATCTGAAGCACAACTATACCCTCTCTGCGTGATGAGACACGACCGCAAGCCTGCGGTCGTGTCCCGGGCATTCAGATAAACGATCAGTTGGAGGGAACCGTGGTTGCCGCAAATTTCGGGTCGGCAAATTCGGCATAGCTGTCCTTGATGGCAGTGATTTTGCGCTGCTCTTTCAGGAACGCCGCAGTATCCTTCAGGATCCTTGCCACGCCGCCTTCGTTACCGCCACCGAGCCATTTGCTGGAAATCTGCTCGGAAATCGGGATCACAACAGCTTCCTTCAACCGTTCCGCATTGTCCGCGGCGGTTCCACCCTGCAGATTTGCGATCAGTTTTGCATTTTCCGAGTCTGGGCCCCATGCGGCTTTGTCGTTCTGATAGGCGGTATAATAGCCATCCACCGCGTGAACGAATTTGGAGACGAACTCCGGGTTTTTGGCGGCAAATTCGCCGGTCACCACGAACGCCCCAAAAACCGGAGCACCGCGATCGGCTACCTGTCTGGAGGTCAGAAAAACATGCCCGTTCTTTTTCAGCTCCGACAGTGCAGGATCCCAGACGAAGGCGCCATCAATGTCACCGCGCTTCCAGGCGGCCACAATGTCCGTTTGCGGTATCGCAATAACCTGCGTTTCCTTTTCGCTGATCCCCTCCTGTTTCAGAACAGCCAATAACTGGTAGTGACTTGTCGAGACCGGAGCGGCAGCAAACTTTTTGCCTTTCAGATCGGCTGGTGTTTTGATTTCCGGCCGGACGATGAGGGCCTCACCGTCGCTTGAGCCGCTGGTGATGTAGACAGCCTTTACATCGATCCCTCGGCTGACGGCTGCCGCGAGCGGACTTGAACCCACATCGCCAATCTGCACGTCACCGGAGGCGATCGCCGCAAAAATGTCGGCTCCCGAGTTGAACCTGCGGAACTCGATGTTCCAGCCCGTCTTCTTTGCGATATCCCCATCGGCAATACCCACGGCATAGAGCGATGCTCCAGTTTGATAGCCAATGACAACCTTCTTTTCATCTGCATGCGCAGCTGAAAACACGGAACCCAGGGCTATTGCAAAAATAGCGGCGGGAAAAAGCTTGCGCATGGTGTTCGATCCTTCTGTTGTGAAGGGCAGCCCCCAGATTATCTGAATGTACACTAGCCCTTATCACGCAAGCCTATTGACAAATACGCGATGGCAAAGAAATAAACTGTCAAAAAACGTTTCGGCTATGAATAAAAATACCTACTATATGCGCCGCAGTTTCTTGGCTGCGTCTGGTGGTTACCTGCGGGTTCTAGCGACGCAGTTCTATTGCGTGAACGACCCGCTGACATTCTTTTTGCCCAAACCAAGCGGTGTAAGACGCGGCAGTGTGTCGGTCCGACTGTGGTCGTGCAGAAGTTCGAGGCAATGACGCTTCAACTGAGCAGATTCGGCGGAAGTAACAATCGCTTGCGTGACGATGATCCGGTCCGCAAGAAATAGCGCTTCATCGATGTCATGGGTCACGAACAGGATGGTTTTGCAAAACTGCTCCCAAATACCTAGCAACAGCTCCTGTATTTTCAGCCGTGTCAGGGCCTCGAGCGCGCCGAACGGTAGTCTTTCCGCTGCGCCACCACTTGGAAAACTAATAGCTATCCCAGCCGGTCGAGTGCCCATCGCACCGTCTTTCGCACATTAGGGTCCGGATCCGCGACCTGGGACGCCATCGCTTCGCGGCTACCGGGATCGGTAATTTCGCCAAGAGCCGCCGCCGCTTCCTTGCGCAACGTAGGCATTTCGCTTTCAAGCAGTTCGGCAATTTGAACCGACGCCGCGCTCGCCTTCAGCTTCCCAGGGCACCTAAGGATTTTTGCCGCACCTGCCAGAGCTCGTCCGAAAGTGCCGTTGCAAGCGCCTCGATGGCCAAAACGTGCCCGATCCGACCCAGCGACTCTGCCGCGGCGGCACGTACCTGCCAATTGGTATCGGCCAGCGCCGACGACACCGACCCAGCCGCGGTGAGGTGCGTCGTGAAGGAGAGTAGGGCACTGCGCACGATCGGCTCCATGATGATCTGGGGGAGCGGTGCAAGGGAATTCATCATCAACTCCGTTCGGACCTCTGCCAGCTGAGCGCAACGGCATTCTCAAAGGCAGTGCAAAGCGTCAGTCGCGAGGGCCGGGCCGTAGCGTCGCGTCCGGGAAAATCGGAGCGGTAATGCGAACCGCGGCTCTCCTCGCGCCGATGCGCTGCGATCGCGATCAACAGCCCCGCCAGTGCCGGGTCGGC
>NZ_JBSKBP010000076.1:0-11673 GCF_053714275.1 Mesorhizobium sp. Arg314
AGGCCGCTGTTCGGCTTCTTCGAGGCTTTCGCGCTGCCCACAGCTGTCTACGCGACCGACAAGGATTTCACCGATGGCGTGCTGCGCTCCGAACTGATCCTGAAACGGGCGGCGCAGGCCGTTGATGATATTGCGGTTCTGCTCGCTAACCGGTCAGGTGTCAGATTGGCAGCGGAGTAGGTTTACAGCGCTGCCCTTGATGGCTAACCGGCGAAGCCGCAGAGGGCTCAATGAGCGCAGGCTTGTTGACAAGGCCCTTGATGCGCGGCAAGCGTTGGGAAGCGCCCCAAGGCGCGTTGAGCGGCGTCCAACCCCAAGACCGAGGGTAGCAACCTCGCCACCTTCGCTCCAATTCGAGAGGTCCAAATGCACGACAGGATGTTCTTCACCCCGGTCGCGGTCAGCGTCGGCGCCGGCCACAAGCGCATGATTGCCTCGCTGTCCGGCATGCATGAGTTCCTGACCGAATTCCTGCCGTCGCGCCGGCGGCTGAGCTACGGCGCCGCGGTGAAGGCGTGCGAGGCGGCGCGGGCCGGCGAAATCTCCGCCGAATCGGCGCGCGACGCGCTGATCACCTTCGCGGTGACGGCCGGGATTCTCTGGCCGTCGGACCAGCCGGTCGTCTCGGTGACGCCGGTTGCGCGCGGCCAGGGCGGCTTCGCCGCCTGAGACAGCCCTATGGAAAATCGAGCTGGAACCCGCCGGCGACGGCGGGTTTTGCGGGAACGGCACGGCGTGGAAAGCGCGGTGCGCCATATAGAAGCCGATATCGGCGATCACCAGCACCTCGACCGCCTGCAGCCAGACAGGCTGCGACCTGACGGCGGCGATCAGCGTCTGAGGAATGAGACCCTCAACCAAAAGCATCGCCGCGCCGACGACGAGAAGCAGGCCGAACTTGAGTTAACGGCTGTTCCGCGTGCAGCGGCAGGCTCGAGCGGAATGAAGATGGTGCGATGACCAGCATCGCCTTGAAGTCGATGAGAGCGTACACGTTCACTCTCGCGGACAGCCGATATCAGCTGCCAACCTTAGTAGCCAATGGATGAACCGAGCGTTGATGCTCGCGGGTCACCGAGAATGCAAAGGCGTGATCAGCGAACTTGGTGGATAAGAAGATTCCATCGGAACGTTTACGGCTCTGCGCCGACAGAAGAGCAGAACTGCAACAATCCCGAAACCGGCGAGACCAATGCCGGCGATGACATCTACGAGATAGTGGTTGCCGACGACCGCAGCCTGAAATGGCCATTCCAATGTTGAGCACAAGGAACGGGTAGCGAAGCCATCTCAGCTCCCACGCCGCCCAGGCGAAAAGAACGGCACTCGCTGCGTGGAGGGAGGGAAATGTCATGATCCCTTGCGCCTTGGCTAGGTTAAAGACGAAGTGGGGATCGGATTTGACGCCCTTTAGCTCATCCAGGAAAACGTATCCCCATGTGCGATCGATGTTTTGCAGATCGTCTGGGTGGATATTGAAGGTGACGTAGGTGCCCTGGGCCGGATACCAAATCGATATCACACAGCCGATGAAGTAGATCGCCGCATACATCAGTATCATCTGATACGAGCGTAGGGCGCACCCGGATAGCGCTAGGATGATAGGCAGCCAGATGAATTGGGTCTGGAAACTCCTGTAAGCCACGTTGAGGGGCTGCGCGAGATAAGACCTGCCGTCGACGAATCTCAGAAGCGCCGGCCAATCGAGCCTAAGCACCTGATCCATCGCTTTCAACTGATCATCCGCCCAAGGCCTGTCCAAGCGGACGGCAAGGTAGACGGCCAGAATAATAGGAACGACGAGCAGGACGCCGTACAGGAAGCTCTTGATTGCCGCTCTTATGCGAGACCATCTCCTTGTGGCTATCCCGCAGATCAAGGCAAAAATGAATAGCGCGAAGGCGCCGGCGAAACCTTAATCGACCTTCAGACCTACGAGCGCACCGAGGCAAGGGACAACGGCATACGCCGTTGCCGTTACCCATATCAGAGCGTATCGCGCTCTCGCAACGTCCGACATCACTACCCCCGGCAATGTCGAGCACGCTGATCGAAAAATATTAAGACTCTATTTCTCCAATGGAGTCTATTTTTTTCATTATTCTGTCTTCGACTCTGCCTAAGGCCCTGTTTCGTTTCCAAAATTTCGTATGTATATTACACATCTCTAAAATTAAGTAGAGATTGCTTGCGTAAAAGTTTTCTGCTAGCTGATAGGCGTATCTTCTTGCGAACAATACCACCCTATCGAGCAAACCGTTTGTCGCGGTTTTTGCTCTATCTCGACCCCTCGCGCTGGCCATTGAAGTCGTGGCGATTTGCTGTTTTTTGCGCGCTGCAAATTGTGGAGATCAACGGTGTTTAGGAAGAAAATTCTTCTCGTTCTTTCGGCAATTCTCTGCGCTTTGGGTGGCAATGCGGCGCGAGCGGCGTGTACGCTTCCGAACACTCTGACGAATGGTCAGACGGCGGATGCAACGCAGGTTATGGCCGACTTCAACGCCTTGGTGACCTGCCTGAATGCGGCTGGGCCTGGCGGCTCAGGCAATTCGATACAGTACAACAATGGTTCAGGTGCGTTAGCTGGAGTCGGACCTCTGACCGACGGTCAACTTGTCGTTGGCGCGACCGGAGGCGCGCCACAGGCGCAGACCCTGACAGCCGGCTCAGGCATCACTATTACCAACGGCCCTGGCAGCATCACCATATCGTCCACCAGTGGTGCGGGCGGTTCAGTGAGCCCATTCTATGATGCCAGCGTCATCCCGTTAACCAAGCCGGTTGCTTCTTCGTTCACTGTCGCCAACAGCAGCGGCGCCACTGGAACTTTGACTGATATGACAAGTCGTGGCGTCGTGCTGTCTACACCTGGAGTTGGCAGCCAGACCACCGCGATAGAGCAACCGATCGTCAATGCCAGCACGTTCACCGTTACGACACTGGTATATCCGGTCGGCTATCTCAACGGAAATTGGTTTTGGGGTATTTGTGTTAAGGACACAGCCGGAAAATACGCAGCGTTCGGCTTTCGTAATACAACACCGGTTTCGTATTTCAAGTTTTCAAACATCAGCACGTTCAACAGTTCGTCTACGTCGACGGGCATTGTGAATGCGCAAAATCCTATCTGGCTGAAACTGCAGGCTGCGAGCGGAACTTTCACATTCAGCTTTTCCTTCGATGGCGAGCATTTCAATCCCGGTTGGTCGGTTTCGATGACGGACTACCTGACCTCAAGTCTGTCGTCCGTCGGCATTCTCATCCTGAACAATTCGAGCGGCCAAGCTCTGCCGCTCGATGTGTTGTCGTGGACGAACACCACGCCCTGATGGGGGTGCCGCCCGGATCACCTCGTCGAACTCGGTAGGCCCGGAAGACCCTGATTTGAGGAGCTCGCATGTCCAAGCTGTCCAACCTGCTTCAATTCATCAATTCGCGCTCCTCGAGGCGCGTCCTCGTGATCTTGCTTCTGACGATTTCGAGCTCGGCCATAGCGGGTTCGGTCACATACACCTACGACCAGACCGGCCGTCTGACGACCGCGCTCTACGACAACAATACCTGCATAGCCTACAGCTACGACGCCAACGGCAATCGGACATCGCAGACCACTTCGGTCGGCGGCACTCCTGTATCCGCCGTGTGGGGATCGGGTGTGTGGGGCTGCTTCAAATGGACACCATGAAGCGGGCCGGCGATAGGCCCGAGGGCGCTGGTCCGGCGCCCGGATGTGTCGGGGCGCGGCCCCGTCTGATTTAGCTGATGATTTCTCAGGAGGCGACTATGAGGAGTTTGAGGTGGTTGGCAGCAGTCGCGGTCAGCGTCCTTCTGGCTATTCCAATAGGTGCCTCAACGGTCAGCGCTGCGACCGTTCCGGGCCCTGCTTCGATTTCGGCGGCAATTTCATCCGCCCGCCTGCCTGAGGCCCTGGTCGCAACATCTCCGACAAATGTTCTGGACGATGAAGCTTTAGCGCAAGCGCTGACCGAATATCGGCAAAAAAGCGATCCTTCGAGATTGAGCGGGCTCGAAGATTTCGTCGCCAAGCACCCATCGTCGCCTTGGGCGGCGGGAATATGGACGAATCTCGGCCTGGCTTATCTGCATGAGGGTTATTTCTCCCGTGCGATCGACGCCTGGCGCCAAGCCTGGACAGCGGGCAAGTCGGCGACCGATCCTCGCGCAAGGGCCTTGGTCGACCGTGCGGTGGCCGAGCTTGCGCAACTCTATGCCAACCTTGGCCATAACGACAAACTGTCCGAACTCTTCGATGAGGTCGGACGTCGGCCGATCACGGGTTCTGCCACGGAGGCGTTTCAAAACGCCCGCGAAGAGCTGGACCTGACCACGAAGGATCCAAGGCATCTGTTCATTTGCGGCCCGCTCGCGCTCAAGCAGCTCTTGCTGGCTAAAAATGTCAGCTTCGAAAAGGCTGACAGGCTTCAATGGTACAGAGCCGGCCCCAATGGGACGAACCTGGCAGAAGTGGCAGGGCTTGCAGATAAGGCGGGCTTGTCGCACCGCCTGATTCTTCGCAAGCCGGGACAGGACGTGCCAGTGCCCTCAATCGTACATTGGAAGGTCGGTCACTTCGCGGCGATCGTTGGCCAAGCCAACGGCCGATTTCATATCAGGGACTCGGTATTCTCCAGCTCTGATTTCTGGATCACGCAAGCGGCGCTCGATGCGGAAGCCAGCGGCTACTTCCTCACTCCCAGCGATATTCCTGTCGATAACCGCTGGCGAACGGTGGACGCCAGAGAAGCGTCCGCAATCTGGGGGAAAGGGCCCACGAACGGGATAAGGCCTGGCGATCCGAACGACCCCAACGCAAACAGTCCGGGACCGGGCCCAGGCCCAACTCCGCCAATCAGTCCGCCCACTCCGCAAGCTGGACCGCCAACGCCGCCTCCGAATCCGAACTGCCCGCTTTGCGGCTACAACATCAAGGAGTCGAGCGTTGCCGTCTCCCTCTCTGACACGCCGGTTGGCTATACGCCTCCTATCGGCCCATCGGCGAAGGTTGAGATAAGCTATAACCAGCGCGAGGACAGCCAGCCGGCCGTCTTCAGCTTCTTCAATGTCAGCCCCAAGTGGACGATGGGATGGTTGTCGTATGTGACCGATGACCCAGCCAATCCAGGCGCCAATGTGTCGCGTTACATGCGGGGCGGCGGTGCTTTCTATTATCTGGGGTACGACGCAAATTCCGGAGCGTTTGCTGCCCAGGACGACGATGGCTCGATCCTGGTCCGTGCGACCGGCTCGCCGACCACATACCGGCGCCAGTTGCGGGATGGCAGCGCCGAGATCTACGCACAGTCCGACGGAGCGACAGCCTATCCCCGCAGGATATTCCTGAGCCAGGTCATCGACCCGCAAAATAATGCGGTGACGCTGAACTATGATGGCCAGCAGAGGCTGATCTCACTTACGGACGCTGTTGGGCGCCTCACCACATTCACCTACGGCCGGTTAGGGACGCCGCTTCTCATCACCAAGATTACCGATCCGTTCGGCCGCAACGCTACGCTCTCTTACGATGCGAATGGTCGTCTTAGCTCGATCACCGATATTATCGGCCTGACCTCCAGTTTCACCTATGACGCCAATTCGCTCGTCAACTCGATGACGACGCCTTACGGCACGACGAACTTCGCCTACACAGCGCCGGGAACAAGCAGTTCGCCCCGGTTCGTCGAGGTTACGGACCCGCTTGGATATCACGAGCGAGAGGAGTGGGTGGAGCCGTCGGTCATTCCAGATAGCGATCCGGCGAATTCGGTCCCGCAGGGAATGTTGGTGACCAACCAATACCTGACCTATCGCAACAGCTTCCATTGGGACAAGGACGCCTATGTGCCTGCAGGCTGCACTCCTTCAGGCGGTTGCGACTACACAAAGGCGCGTGTGCGGCATTTCCTGCACATGCCGAACTCCTCGATCAAAGGAACGACGATCGAGAGCGTAAAGTACCCGCTCGAGAACCGCATCTGGTACAGCTATCCCGGCCAGTCGACCGTCTACAGCGGAACATTTAGTCGGCCGATAGCCATTGGCCGCGTGCTGGACGACGGCACAACACAGCTCAGCAAGTTCTCGTACGACACGAACGGCTTCTTCAATCTCACTCAAGTCATTGACCCAACGGGGCGCACGACATCATACGCCTACGCCAACCAGGTCGACCTTGCGGCAGTCAGCCAGACGACCCAGGCGGGCTTTCAGACGACGATCGCTCAGTACATCTACAACGGCCACCATCGCCCGCTGTTCTACACCGATGCCGCCGGTCAGACATGGCGTTACACCTACAACGCCGCTGGCCAGATGACCTCTTCCGTGGACCCCGTGGGACACACAACAACGTACCATTACGACTCTTCAGCCAATTTGACGTCTATCACCAATGCCAACAACACAACTGCCGCAACCTACACCTATGACGGCTTCGATCGCGTCCGCACCTATACCGATTCAGAAGGATGGACCGCCACTTACGACTATGATGCGGCTGACCGGCTGACAAAAATCACCTATCCGGACGGAACGGTCGACCTCTACACCTACGGCAAGCTCGATCTCGTTTCCTATACGGACCGTTTGGGCCGGCAGTGGGCCTACACCTATGATGCCAATCGCCGCCTGACCAAGACCATCGATCCGCTAGGGGCTCAGACCGTGCTTGGCTATGACGGCCTCGACCAGGTCGCCAGCCTCACCGACCCGAAGAGCAACACTACAACCTGGACCTATGATCCGCAGGGTCGTCTGACGCTGAAGACATATGCCGACAGTAGCACTGTCACCTATGCCTATGAGAACACGACCAGCCGGCTGAAATCGGTTCTCGACGCGCTCGGGCAGACCAAGCAATACAGCTACGCCAAGGACAATAGGCTGACTGGCGTCACCTACCTCAATGCGGTTCATCCGACGCCGGATGTCAGTTTCGCGTACGACACCTACTTCCCGCGCTTGGCGTCGATGACGGACGGTACCGGAACGACGCAGTACAGCTATTTCCAGCCCTTCGCTCAAGGCGCTTTGCAGCTTCAGCAGGAAAACGGGCCGCTGCCCGGCGGTGCTGCTAACTATGCCTACGACGAACTGGGGCGCATCATATCCCGCGTGGTGTCCGGGGCGGGCGGAGAAACGTTAGATTATGACTCAATTGGCCGCCTGACCAGTCATGTCAGCGATCTTGGATCTTTCACTCTGAGCTACCTAGGACAGACCGACCAGATCACAAACCGTCAACTCGCCGACTCCACTTTGTCGACAAGTTGGAGTTATCTCGCCAACTCTGGCGACCGGAGACTTGCTCAAATGAGCAATATCGGCTTGTCGGCAAGCCAGTATTCGACTTACCAGTATACCACGACAGCGGACAATCTGATCGCTGCCATCACCGAGACCGGCGACAGTTCGGTCTCGTATCCTACGGTCATGACTCAGGTCGCGACCTACAACAATCTCAACCAACTCACTAATTCGTCTGGGCAGGCTCGTAGTTACGATGCGAACGGTAACTTGCTTTCAGATGGTCAACGGACTTACGACTGGGATGTCGAAAATCGGCTTATCGGCATCAACTATCCCAGCCCGACAGGTAAGGCTACAGCGTTTAGTTACGACGGTCTGGGCAGGCGCGCAGAAATCACGGAAACCCCCGGGGGTGGAGGTAGCTCTGTTACAACAAGGTACATTTGGTGCGGAGTCAGCCTGTGCCAGGCACGGAATCCAAGCGACTCGGTTGTGCGACTATACTATGCAGAAGGAGAACTCGTTCCTGGTTCACCCACGCAACCCTATTATTATGGTCGCGACCAGATCGGTTCTGTTCGGCGTGTCTTCGCCAGTACAACAAATGCGCCTTCATATGACTATGATCCTTATGGAAACACGCTACAAGCCACGCCACGGCTTACGGATTTTGGCTATGCAGGGACGTTTAGCAGCGCCGACAGCGGCCTTCATTTGGCCCGTCATCGCGTTTATGACCCAAATGTAGGGCGATGGCTGTCTCGTGACCCTATCGATGACTTAAATGCAGAGCCTGACAAAGGCCTTTCTTTCTTAGAAACCGGAGAGTCTCTCCCGTTTTCGGGAGGGGCTTACCCTTGGCAAACGGTAGCAACCGGGCCCAGTCCGTTCCAAGCTGTTTACACCGATTTAAACCTTTACGCCTACGCAAATCAAAATCCTATCTCGCTCACAGATCCGGGCGGCTTGGTAACCCCCTTGACTGGCGCCCCGTGGTCAATGTGGATGAGTCCGGGCGGAAGGACGATGCGGTTTTTTGACGGGAACGGAAATGCCGATTTCGATATTGACATTCCTGGGCACCATTTCCCCATGGAGTGGCACGGATGGTGTGGTAATCAGCGCGGGCCGGCCATGCCATTTTAATTGGAGACTTCAATGAAACAGCTTGGAGGCTACGATTTTGGGGACTGTGAAGTTAGACGAATAGACTTCGAGATTTCTAAGGTTACGATGAGGATTTACAGACCGTCGGACGAAGCAGAAATCAGTATATACGCCGAAGGGGTGCTTCTATTTTCCATGGACACAAACCTACCGCAGAATGTTCTGCAGAGCTTAACCGAACTAAATATTTCTAATAGTAACAAGTTCGTTAGTACGAGGATGATGGACTGCAACATGGATGTAGGAAAGTTAGATAGAAGATTAAAGGTTATATATGCTGAACCGATAGCTGGCGCAGAAATTGCAATTGTGTGCAAGAAATACAAGGTAAGCGTAACAAACAGGGTGGCGCCAGCGGCCGCCACTGATCGATTGTAGCACCTACGATCTCGCTGCTGGTCGTGCCAGTTCCCTCTAAGTGTCCGTTCCAAAAAAGAGGTGAGTGATTTCAGCGGGTTGTGATTCTGTCGGATTGCTGAGATTCGACGGAGATCATGATGCCCTGGACCGAAACCACTCGCCCGCAATATGTGCGGCGCTGCGCCCGTTACGCAAGCGATCTCACGGATGCTGAATGGGCGCTGATCGCGCGTTTGATGCCTTCGCCGAACCGGATCGGCCGGCCGCGCAAGACGGATCTGCGCGAAGTCGTGAACGCGCTTCTGTATATAGCTTCGTCGGGCGGCGCGTGGCGGCTTCTGCCGAAGGACTTCCCACGGTTCTCGACGGTGCAGAAATACTTCTGGCGCTGGCGTGACGAAGGACTGCTGCGCACCATCAACAATGAACTCGTCATGGCGGCGCGCGAACGCGAAGGCCGGGAAGCAAGCCCGTCTGCCGGCGTCATCGACAGCCAGACGGTCAAGACCACCGAAAGCGGCGGAATACGAGGCTTCGACGCTGGCAAGAAGATCATGGGCCGCAAGCGCCACATCGTCGTCGACACACTGGGCCTGATGGTCGGCGTGGTCGTTCACGCCGCCGACATTCAAGACCGCGACGGCGCGCCGGCCGTCTTGAAATCCATCCTCAAACGCTGGCCCTGGCTGCGCCATGTCTTCGCCGATGGCGGCTATGCCGGGCCGAAACTGCGGGGCGCCTTGCAAAAGCTCGGCAAGTTCACGTTGGAAATCATCAAGCGGTCGGACAGCGCCAAAGGCTTCGAGATCCTGCCGCGCCGTTGGGTCGTAGAGCGAACCTTCGCATGGCTGGGCAGATGCCGAAGGCTGGCAAAGGACTTCGAGCGATCAATCGAATCCGCACAGGCGTGGGTCTTCATCGCAAACATCCGCATGCTCACCCGAAGGCTCGCAAGGGCATGAAAACACGACGGTCATTCTGATTCAGACACTAAGCCCCGAAGTTGGCGCTCAGGCTTAAGGTCAAGTGGACACAAGCCAATCTCCGTTTGCGACGTAGGACTCTGTGGTGCGATCAAATCGTCAAAGGCGGGCCAGGCCATTAGCCACGATAGACAAACCCGAGCGCAGCACACTCGCGGCGCGAGGAGGAGCCGTCTTGGCGCATGATCGAGCAGCTCTTGGCGCCGTAGGGGAGCGTCAGAGTTCGAAGCGGTCGCTGCGCAGATCGTTGAGGCGATATTGCCAGACCAGGTTCGGATCATTGGAATCGACGCCGGACGTCGACCAATCGGAGTGACGGGGCGTCTTGCGGATTTGATTGGGGCTGTGCCCGTGGAGCAAAAGCGCGGTCAGATAGAGTTCGATCGCATGGATGGCAGACAATCTGAACGGCGCTTGAGTGAGCGGCTTGCCTGATCGGCCGAGCTGAAAGGAGGAATGTGCCAGTTCATGAATCTGCTGCGGGGAGGCCAGCTGTCCCGGATATTCACGTTCTGCCATCGTCATTTACGCCGACCTCAAGACTTATCGCGGTTCCCTAATCGGCCGAGCTAACCTCGCCGCCGAACATCGTTTTAAAGGTGGTCAGGCAGTTCGTGATCGCAGGATTGGCGGTTGTCATAACCGTATAGGGGTCCGTTTGGCCGGGAAGTAAAGGCTGGTATTCCACCATCGCCGTAGCTGACTTAAAGTAATCGCCGTTGCTGGAGAACATTCCGACAGCCATCAGATTTTCAATTGCCCGGCTCGTTTTGTTAGTCATCCTTCCGGTGATTTTAATAAAGCCGTATTCGGTTTCACATCTAGACCCGTCGATTTTGAGGTCAGGCCTCGCCGCAATCCGTTCGGCCTCGATTTTAGCCTTTGCCTGAGCCTCATGCTCCTTCGCGGTTTGCGCTCTCACCTCGGCTACCGTCTGCTGGAATTTGGCAGCCTCGGTAGCCTTTTGTTCGGGCGATTTCAGGCTTTCGGAGATTTGGTGTCCAGCGATCGGAAGGGCGATCATCGCAATGATGACGTTTGCAGTAATGCGCTTCCAATCCGCCGTCAGGAAATCGAAAATGCGAGTAGCTATCGATCTGGCGATGGGATTGCTTGGGTCCTAAGACGGGCTGCGTCTGCGCTACCACGGCACCGCGCTTTCCGAATGGGCCCGTAGTCTCGCCCATGTTCAGTCCGCCGATATCTGCTTTTCGGCCAACTAACCCATATTCATCGCCCCGATCGAGCATTCCTGTCATCGCCGAGAAGCATGAGGATTTGTGAGGCGGAATGGAACCAGTATGCCGTCGTCATTGAACTTCGACGGGCCAGCGGGCGTGAAGAGTGTAAAACGGAGCAAGGAAAGTTGTCGGAGAGGCGGCGGCCTCGGAGGATGAGGTTTTCATCCTGCAGTTCCGCATCTGGCTGAAGGACGTGAACCCTATGCTGGCCAGCTTGTTGGCGATCGCGAAGGTCTACATGCACTTGCCGCGTCGGTCCATCGAAGCACGGCATGCGCGCCGCATGACCGCCCACAAATCCTCACATGCTGCCCAGTCTGACAACCCGTTGGGTAGTAACGGCTTCTTTACCATGAGCGGGCATTCTGATTGAAGGCGCTGGTTCGCGCATAGCCTGCCCGTCGTGACGGCGCAGCCTTCGCCTAGGCCGGCGACCGACGCCTTCATGTAACCCCGCCCCCAAACAGTATGCCTCGGCCGCCGGCCAGCCGGTCCATGAGACTGTTAGGATATACGACCAACCCGCTTTCCTCTTTCGGTCACGGGCTGGCGCTGGCCGCCTGCGCCGGCGCGGAGCTCGCCGATCTCGAATTCGTGCAGTTCCACCCGACTGCGCTCGACACGCCGCGCCGGCCGATGCCGCTGGTCAGCGAAGC
>NZ_JBSKBP010000077.1:0-11184 GCF_053714275.1 Mesorhizobium sp. Arg314
ATCTCGGAAGACCTCGGCATCAAGCTCGAGAATGTCGGCCTCAACATGCTCGGCCGCGCCAAGAAGGTGTCGATCTCCAAGGAGAACACCACCATCGTCGACGGCGCCGGCAAGAAGGCCGAGATCCAGGGCCGCGTCGCCCAGATCAAGCAGCAGATCGAGGAGACCACCTCGGACTACGACAAGGAGAAGCTGCAGGAACGTCTGGCGAAGCTCGCCGGCGGCGTTGCGGTGATCCGCGTCGGCGGTGCGACGGAAGTGGAAGTCAAGGAAAAGAAGGACCGCGTTGACGACGCTCTGAACGCGACCCGCGCGGCCGTGGAAGAAGGCATCGTCGCCGGCGGTGGCGTTGCGCTCCTGCGCGCTTCGGCCAACGTCAAGGCCGCCGGCGTCAACTCCGACCAGGCTGCCGGCATCAACATCGTGCGTCGCGCGCTGCAGTCCCCGGCTCGCCAGATCGCGGCCAACGCCGGTGCCGAAGCCTCGATCGTCGCGGGCAAGATCCTTGAGAACAAGGGCGCTACCTTCGGCTTCAACGCACAGACGGGCGAATATGGCGACATGATCGCCATGGGCATCGTCGACCCGGTCAAGGTCGTGCGCACGGCTCTCCAGGACGCGGCCTCGGTCGCCGGCCTGCTCGTCACCACCGAAGCCATGATCGCGGAGGCTCCCAAGAAGGAGTCGGCTGGCGGTATGCCGGGCGGCATGCCCGGCGGCGGCATGGGCGGCATGGGCGGCATGGATTTCTGATCCAAGCTATCCAGCTAACGCATACGGAAAGGGCGGCAGAGATGCCGCCCTTTTTCATTGGCTGATCGAGGGGGACGTGCCCGGCAGGGCAGAGGGGGTCGTCTCACGTAGATTGCCAACGCCGTCTCTCGTCGCGGAAGGCGCCGGCGCTTCGCGCGCGACGCCCCCTCTGTCGCATTCTGCGGCAACAGCAACATCGCGACTATCGCGGCGGACATCGGCTACGAGTCCGAGGCGGCGTTCAGCCGTGCCTTCAAAAAGATGATCGGCGTCCCGCCTTCGGCCTGGCGTCTTGGCGTTAGAGGCGCGCCCGGCTCCGGAAGCGATGGGGCTTCCGAAAAAGAAGGCAGCCCGGGCATCGCAGCGAACTAGTGATGAAAACTTAACGCTTGGTACCCACAGGGAATGGCCGGAAACGACCCATTTCGGCCATCTGGGCTTACCCATCCGCTTAACTCTGATGCAATCAATGCTTGCTAGCTGTGGCACGTGCAAGTGCCCCATACGCGGATCTCGATATGACCGATCATCAGCTGCCATGGCGCTATAAAGCGCTCATTGCTGCCAACCTTGCGATTGGCATAACAGGCATTCTGTTGCGGCCCATTTATCCGAAGGGCATCTATATCGCAATGTTTGTTATGGCCGTAGCTATTGCGGTCTTATCGGCTTGGATGGTGTGGCTGGCGCGGAAGGAGCCATCGTCGTCGAGGCGCGAAAAACACACCGGCCTCATCGTTGCCCTCATGTGCCTCGGCGCAAGCACGTATGGAATTTATCTAACGCTGTATTCGATATTGAGATGAGCGAGCAGCGGAAGGCCGCTTTCGGCCATCGGGGTCGACGTCGACGGGTATCAAGCGTTAGATTTTCACCACTAGCGATCCGCCAGCGCCAATTTCGCGCCGAGCATGACGAAGGCGCCGGCGAAGGTCCGGCGCATCCAGGTCAGCACCTTCGGCCGCGACACGATATGGCTGCGCACCGAAGCCGCGAACACGCCATAGATCGCGAACACGACGAAGGTCATCAGCATGAAGACGCCGGAGAGCTCCAGCATCCTGGCGAAAGCGTGCCGCTCGGTGGTGCTGACGAATTGCGGCAGGAAGGCGAAGAAGAAGATCGACAGCTTTGGATTGAGGATGTTGACCAGGACGCCTGAGGTGATGGTCCTGGCGGTCGAGCGCGGCGCGGCATTCTCGTCGATGTTCAGGCCGCCCTTCTCCTTCAGCGTGTTCCAGGCCATGTAGAGCAGATAGGCGACGCCGAGATATTTCAGCGTCTCGAAGGCGACGGCACTGGTGTGCAGCACCGCGGCGAGGCCGGTGATGGCGGCCGCCATATGCGGGATGATGCCCAGCGTGCAGGCGAAGGCGGCCACGATCGCGGCGCGCGCGCCGCGCGAGAGTCCGGCGCTCAGCGTGTAGAGGACGCCGGTGCCTGGCGAGGCCACGATAATCAGCGACGTCAGCAGGAATTCGATGCTCATGGGTTTCCTCCGCTGCCCTGCCCGGGCGGGAAGGTACCGGGAGGTGTGAGGCGGGGCAAGCGGATGGAGAGCGTGATCTCCCCCCCCTTGGGGGAGATGGCCGGCAGGCCAGAGGGGGGCGCGAAGGAATGCGACCTCTCAGTTTCCTCTTTTTGAAATCTACCCGGATGTCCGATCGAAGCTCGCCTGAGGCGCCGGCGGGACAGCGCCCCCCTCTGCCCTGCCGGGCATCTCCCCCACAAGGGGGGAGATTGGCAGTTCGAACCCATGCGCTGCCCTCGCCATCAGGCAGTCGTCGCCGCCGGGCATGCAGGCGCGGCAGACGTCGGGGCGCAGGTCGTAGATGCCGCAGGCCGTATGCTTGCCCACCTCGCCCGACAGGGCCGAGCAGCGAACGCCTTCGCACCGCATGCCGGACAGATCGACCGACACAAATTTCTCCGGGATGCGATCGAGCTGCTCGTCGTCCTCGGTCGAAAAGCGCGGCCAGTCGGCCGAATAGGAACAGCACGCGCCGCAGCTCTGGCAGTCGAACACGGCCGTGCCATCGCCTGCCGGCCAGCCGGGATCGACCGCCGCGCCGGACGGCCAGGGCAAGCGGCTCTGATCGGCCTCGCGGGGCAATATTTTATTTCTTCCTGGTCTTGCCGGGCGGCTTTTGCGCTGGCTGCTCGAACAGATCGACCGCGAGCGGTTTGTCGGCTTTGGGCGTGGCGGCCGGCTTGGCCGGCTTCGCGGTGGCGGCCGAAGCCGGCGCCTGGTCCTTGGTGGAAAACTTGATGGCCATTTCAGTCCTCGTTGGAAACCCGCGATGACGGCGCCCGCGGATTGCGCAGGCGACCGATGAGCGCCGAAACCGCCGTGATGTTCATCTCCTCAGGCGACCAGTTCGCGGCTGCCTCGATGTGGTGGGGCGCCAATTCACGATGCGTGCTGCCGCTGTAGGCGGCATCCTGATGCGTCGTCTGCTCGCGGGTCTTGGCATCTTCCCGCACATATTCGATCAGATAGTTCGGCGCTTCGGCCCGACCTCGTACGCCGACCCGCACCTGGGCATCGCCATGGGCGCGCTTGCAGCGTTCCAGCTTTTCCAGCACGCGCCGGACATATTCAACCGGCTTGTCCAGGGTTTCGATCATATCGGCGATGGTCGCATCGGCGGCGATCGGCGTAGGCGGCACGCGCTTGGTGGCCATCAGCGTTTGCCCGTATGCTTGGGCGCAACAGCGGCGGCCGCCCGCTCTTCGGCTTCCTTTTCCAGGCGCAATTCGCGAAGCCGCGCGGTCTTGGCCTCGCGGGCCTGGTTGACCGCATCCCGTTCGGAGATGATGCGGTCGAGCGACATCGACTGCGTCCGGGCCCTGCTGAAAAGCGATTCAGCCTGACCGTCTTGTGGCTTCAAGTCGGCTTGTGTCTTCAAGTCGGCTTGTGGCTTCAAGTCGGCTTGTGTCTTCGAAGTGAGGGGCAAGATATTTCACCTGTTCCGGAGCATTCAATTTGCTGGCGCGAGGTGCTTAGCATATCCCAATCGGCCTGCGGCGCACAATTCACCGACCGGAAGCGAAAAAGGTCAGGCAACTGCCTGACCCTCGGTCTCGCCATCTATCGGCGCCGGTACATGCGTGCCCACCGGCAAGGCCGAGTTCTAGAGTGCCTGGTTCCAAACAAATTGCGAACGGGTGGGAACCATTCTGGCATTCGTGCATTCAGGTGTGGTCAGCAGTTCAGAGAGCAATCTCGGAAGGTTGACAAAAAGAACGCCTCCCGCGCGGTAAAAGGTGCGAGAGGCGTTCTTTTGTTTGAGCGCATCCGTCATATGATCACGCTGATCATCGGCAGGATCTCATAGCGGAAGCCACGGCCCGAGCGCGCCACCGGGTCGTCATCGGTGACCGCCCTCGCCTCGGCTTCGCTGCCGGCACGCAGGATCAGCAGCCCCCAGGGGCCGGCTGGATCGGCGACCGGCCCGGCCATGATCATGATGCCTTCGCGCAGCTTCTCGCGCAGATAGTCGGCATGCCGGCCCATCAGCGCCTTTTCCTCCTCCGTCATGGTGAAGGCGAAATCCGGCCGGGGCGGGATCAGCCGGCAATGGAAGATTTTTGACGCCGTGGCTTCAGATGGTGCTTCGCTGCTGGCCATGGATCCTCCTCCGAAAGCTTGTTGCCGCCAGCCGATCCGGGACAGATCCGTCGATCGACTGCCGCGCAAACTCCGGGAAGACGTTACACCTTCTTCCTGAATTGCTCTATTCGTCCGGCCCTGGCTCAGGCCAGGGCTCCTTGGCGGCTTCCGCATACCAGCGGCGCATCGCGGAAGTCGCCAGTACCGCATCGACATAGGCGCGGGTGACGGGCGCCAGCTCGCCGCCATAAGTGTCGAAGCGCGTGACCACCGGCGCATACATGGCATCAGCCGCGGTGAAATGACCGAACAGGAACGGGCCGCCCTCACCATACTGCTCGCGGCACTGGCGCCAGATCGCTTCGATCCTCGTCCGCTGCGCCTCGCCCTCGGCATCGAGCGGCTTGTGCGATTTCGGCCGGCGCAGATTCATCGGCCAGCCGTAGCGGACTTCCCGGAAGCCGGAATGCATCTCGGTCGCCACCGAGCGGGCCAGCGCGCGCGCGCCGAGGTCTTGCGGCCACAGCTTTTTCTCAGGATAGAGGTCAGCCAGATATTCAAGGATTGCAAGTGTTTCCCAGACGATCCTGCCCCCTCCCTTCAACGGCTTGTGATCCAACACCGGCACCACGCCTGTCGGCGAGATCTTGGCGAGGTTTGCTGCAGTCTCCGGCGTACGCAGGCGCACGAAGCCCTCCTCGAAGGGGATTTCCAGATGGCGCATCGCCACCCACGGCCGCAGCGACCATGAGGAAAAGCACTTGTTGCCGATATGGAGGGTGAACTCTGCCAAGACTGTCTCCTGATAATGTCAATGCGCTTTGGCTGTCGTGATCGTCGCCGGCCTGACGCCGGCGCGGGCCTGGATAGCGGCGACCGCCGCTTTTATGTCGGAGTTGACCTCAAGCGCCTTGCGGCCGGCCTCGATCGTGAGATCGACCTGGTCGACCGGCAACCGCAACCTGGTCGGGATCTCGTTCAGCTTCGCCTGCCCGCTGCCGTCACCGGCAGCCGCGGCGAACCCTACCCGGATTGCGTTGCCCGATGCAACCGCGCCCGCAAAGGCATTGCCGCGGCCGGGAACCCGGTCCACTCCCGTGCGTTGTGAGACCTGGATGCCGTTCCCGCATCCAGCTCCCATTGAAACCCAGGAGATGCGCGGATGGTGAACAGGGATCAGCTCGCCGGTATTGCCAAGCAGGTGAAGGGTTCGGTCAAGCAGGCGGCGGGCAAGGCCACCGGCAACCGGCGGACCCAGGTCGAAGGCGCTGCCGACAAGATCGCCGGCAAGGTGCAGAAGGCCTACGGCGACGTGAAGGACAAGGTCAAGAAGGCGTTCTAGGGTCTGTTGAAGCCGTTTTGCCTTGATGACAAGGCTGTAGAGGCCGCCGCGAGGCGGCCTTTTCATGTCTGGAATTGCTTGGCGAGGGCGTTGGTGAAGACGATCTCGCCATGGTCCCCAGCCGCTTCGCCGAGCACCACCTCCAGGTTGTCGGCCGTGACCTTGGCCAGCGCGAAGCCACCCATATAGGCCGCCTTCGGTTTGACCAGATCGAGCCCGTCACGCTGGTAGATCATCGGCGCTTCGTGCTGGTGACCGTGGAAGATGGCGATGACATTGTAACCCCCGATCGCGGCCAGCAGCGCCTGGCGGTCGGCCTCTCCCCACCAGTGCGGGCGGCCGGAGCCGTCGTCGCCATAGGTGCGTTTCACCAAATCCCAGCGCTCGGTCGAGAAATTGTCCCAGCCATAATGCTGGAACAGGACGACTGGCCGGCCGTCGCCGGCATAGGTGGCGAGATCCTGCTTCAGCCAACGCAGGCTGCTCGGCGCGCCGTGGCCGATGTCGCCGGCGAAGCGGTGCGTCTGGACGAGATGCAGGCCGCCCCAGTCCCAGGAATAGCAGTCGGTGTCGACATCATATTCGGTCGCCGGCACCGGCGGCTTGAAGAACACGCCGGGGCGATGGTTGACCTCGACATAGTCGCGCAATTCGCGGCGATACCAGTCGACATGCGGCGGCGTGCCGTTCTGGTCGAGATCGTGATTGCCGAGCCCGACATAGACCGGGATGTGGACGCGCTCCGGCCCGACGCCTTCCTGATAGTGCTCGGAGAATTGCAGAAGCTGCGTGCCTTCGCTGGGCTCGGTGACCTGACCGCCACCATCGTCGGTGATGTCGCCGCCGGTGACGAGGCCGAGCGGCGTGCCGATACGTATCCCGGCCGAATGCAAGCCGGTGGAAACGCCGTTGATCTCGGCCGGCCACTTCTTGTCCGCAATGGCGTTCAGGGCCGCCACGTTGCGCAGAAGTGCTGCATCGGTCTTGCCTTCCTGCAGGCAATTGGGGCTGAGCCCGCTCGCCATTCGGCAGGCATGGATATCGGCGATGAAGAGGAAGGTGGCGTCGATCGGCTGGATGCGTCGGCCGGTCTGGCCGAAGGCCACGCGAGGAAGGGCGCTGGCGGCCGCGAGGCCTCCCATCCGAGCGATGAAGAGGCGGCGCGAAATGGTTGCTGGCAAGAGGCGATTCATCGTCACTCGATTAAGCACCCTCAACCCGCGTCGTCCAGTTCAATGCCCGGCCAGCGCGCTGGAGACGTTTCATGCCAAGGCATGAAAAGCTCTTGGGTCGACAGCGCGGCGGGGGTCTGTCATTGCTTCCAGAATGCATCCAGTAAAGCCGCTGATCTCCGCCTTTGCGGGGAGATGGCCGGCGGCCAGAGGGGGGTGCTGTCCCGCCGTCATCATCGGACCTCCCGCCGTCGCAACACCCTGCGGCGTCGCTTCCCTATCGTTCCGACCGGCGGTGGTGATAGCTGGAGGCCTTCCAGTCCCTTCAAGCACTCCCTCAAAACCCCGGCATCCTGCGACGTCTTGGCCATCGACATGGCACCGGAATAAGCGGCGATGGCAAGCGCAGCGAAGCGGTCGGGATCGGTGCCGCCCTCCCCGCCGTCCATCTGATCGGCCCGCATCTTGTCGGCGATCGCCCGCCGCCAGCCGGCGAAGATCCTGGCCAGCGCCGTACGAAACTCGTCGTCGACCAGCGACAGTTCGTGCGCCAGGTTGTTGAGCGGGCAGCCGCGCACATAGCCCTGCTGCTCGAGCTCCTCAGCCACCGCCTCGAACACGGCCCGCACGCCTTCGCGGGCCGAGGGCGCCGTCAGCACCGGGTCGATCCAGGCCTGCTGGACCGCGGCCGCCACCCGTTCCTCGATCACCGCCAGCGCCAGCGCCTTCTTGGTCGGGAAATGATGGTGCAGCGCGCCGCCGGTGACGCCGGCCGCCGCCATCAGATCGCCGAGGCTCGAGGCGTGATAACCGCGCGCCTGGAAGGCGTCTTCCGCCACGTCGAGCACGCGGCGGCGCATGCCTTCCGGGTCGTTGATGCGCTTTCTGCGAGCCGCACTCGGCTGCTCTGCAATCTCTCCTGACATTCCATCACGATATCAGATTGACAAAACAGGACAACCGGTCTGTTTATACAAACAGGGTGATCATCCTGTTTTGGAGTCGACGATGAACGCTGCTGGAAATACCCTTCGCGTTGCGCCGGTCCTCGAGCTGCGGCAGTACACGCTGAAGCCCGGGCAGCGCGAAACGCTGATCGCGCTGTTCGACCGGGAGTTCGTCGAAACGCAGGAAGCGACAGGCATGTCCGTCATCGGACAGTTCCGCGATCTTCACCGCCCCGACATGTTCGTCTGGCTGCGCGGCTTCCAGGACATGGAGACGAGAAAGGGCGCGCTGGGGGCCTTCTATGGCGGTCCGGTCTGGGCCGCGCATCGTGATGCCGCGAATGCGACGATGATCGATTCCGACGACGTGCTTTTGCTGAAGCCGGCATGGCCGAACGCCGGCTTCGACCTGTCGGGATTGCAACGGCCGTGTCCGTTCGAACCCGGAAAACCACGCTCAGATAGTCATTTAGCCCGTATAGTTGAGATTTCGATTCATCATTTGCGACCAGGCACGGAGTCCGGCTTCGCCGAGCGCTTCCAGGCGGAGGCGGTTCCGCAGATCACGGCAGAAGGCGCGCGGCTGCTCGGCGCCTTCATCAGCGAGCATGCCGAAAACACATTCCCGCGCCTGCCGGTAAGAGCGGATGAAAACGTCTTCATCGTCGCCATCGGTTTTGGCGGCGAAGCGGCGCGCGCCCGATACCAAGCTGCCCTCGCCGCTTCGCCGGCATGGCGGGCCTTCCGGAAAGCCATAGAGCCAAGCCTGTCGAAGCGAACCCAGGAGCTTCTGCTTTCACCGACATCGCGATCGCTGGTCGGCCGGTGATCCTTCCGGGAGGCAGCCTCCCGGCAGATGCGGAATATCGGCCGCTTCAACGCCGGTTCGGCTCTACGGCTTGACGGTGAACTCCGTCCACATTCCCGTCGCGAAGTGACCGGGGACATTGCAGATGAGCACGTATTTGCCGGGTTTCAGGTCTACGGTAAGCGTGCCCGAAGCGCCCGGGTCGAGCTCCGAAACCTCTCCCTTGTCGCCGGCCTTGTCCTCATCGACCCGGTTCTCGGCATCAATATAGGGAAGCGGGTCCTTGGCATCCGCTCGATACATCACGATCATTTCGTGGATAGTATCCTTGGAACTGTTCTTCACCTTGAAGGTGATCTTGCCAGCCTTCACCGCCGCGGGCGTAGCCGTTATCCCCATGGTTGCCTTTGACATGTCGAGATTTGGCGTTCCATAGGCGAAACCGGTGGTCATGGGCGTGTTCGCCCCTTTGTCCCACAACGAAACCTGAACAGTGCTGGCAGCCTGAGCGGCACCGACCATCGTAACAGCCGCGGCAAGCCCCAGTGCCGCATTCCTTACCATCTTTTTCACAGCGAAATTCCTCTCGGCAGACACCGGTGGAACCGACACCGGCAATCGACCGCTTAGGGCCTAATGAACAGCCCAACGGTGGCTGCATCGTTGCACCTCCGGCCACCCGCAGCCTTGCGTTGGATCAAACCATCCGGGTCTTAATGGACAGCGCGATCGGTGAAAACTCAGCGGATCTCCGAGATCTCTTCCTTACCCAGCAGCATCTGAGCGCCGGCGCCTCGGTGAGAAGGTGGCCTCGCGAAGCGAGGTCGGATGAGGGTACTCCACGGAACGCCAACGTCTCACTTTGCTGGAACACCCCTCAACCGTCTCGGCGCTGCGCGCCGATCCACCTTCTCCCACAAGGGGAGAAGGAAAGACGCCATCCTTCAACCGATTTGCACCATGCCAACCCGCAATCTCCTCTTGATGCCTTTTGTGCGACGCGATACGCCCTTGCGCAAATCGACAGACCGGAGATTTCCAGTGAGCGCTCAAAAGACCCGAACCGAAACCGATACATTCGGTCCCATCGAGGTCCCGGCCGACCGCTATTGGGGCGCGCAGGCGCAACGTTCGCTGGGCAATTTCAAGATCGGCTGGGAGAAGCAGCCGGCTTCGATCGTCCGGGCGCTCGGCATCGTCAAGCGCGCCGCGGCCGAAGTGAACGTGGAGATGAAGCGGCTCGATCCCGCCATCGGCGAGGCGATCGTAAACGCCGCGCAGGAAGTCATCGACGGCAAGCTCGACGAGCACTTTCCGCTGGTGGTGTGGCAGACAGGCTCGGGCACGCAGTCCAACATGAACGCCAACGAGGTGATCTCCAACCGGGCGATCGAGATGCTCGGCGGGGTGATGGGCTCGAAGAAGCCGGTGCATCCCAACGACCACGTCAATATGAGCCAGTCGTCGAACGACACCTATCCGACGGCCATGCATATCGCCTGCGCCGAGCGGGTCGCGCACCATTTGATCCCGGCGCTGCACCATCTGCACAAGGCGCTCGATGCCAAGGCGCGCGCCTTCAACCACATCATCAAGATCGGCCGCACGCATACGCAGGACGCCACGCCGCTGACCCTTGGCCAGGAATTTTCCGGTTATGCCGCGCAGGTAGCCTCGTCGATCAAGCGCATCGAGCAGACGCTGCCGGGCCTGCAGGAACTGGCGCAAGGCGGCACCGCCGTCGGCACCGGCCTCAACGCGCCGGTCGGCTTCGCGGAGAAAGTCGCGGACCGCATCGCGTCGATCACCGGCATCGCCTTCGTGACCGCGCCGAACAAGTTCGAGGCACTCGCGGCACACGATTCCATGGTGTTCTCGCATGGCGCGATCAACGCGGCGGCGGCGGCACTCTTCAAGATCGCCAACGACATCCGCTTCCTCGGCTCCGGCCCGCGCTCGGGCCTTGGCGAGCTGTCGCTGCCGGAGAACGAGCCGGGCTCCTCGATCATGCCGGGCAAGGTCAACCCGACCCAGTGCGAAGCGCTGACGCAGGTCTGCGTGCAGGTGTTCGGCAACAATGCCGCGCTGACCTTCGCCGGCAGCCAGGGCCATTTCGAGCTCAATGTCTACAACCCGCTGATGGCCTATAATTTCCTGCAGTCGGTGCAGCTGCTCGCCGACGCTTCCGTTTCCTTCACCGACAATTGCGTGGTCGGCATCGAGGCGCGGGAAGACAACATACGTGAAGCATTGAACCGCTCGTTGATGCTGGTGACGGCGCTGGCGCCAACCATCGGCTACGACAACGCCGCCAAGATCGCCAAGACCGCGCACAAGAACGGCACGACCTTGCGTAAGGAGGCCTTGGCCACCGGGCTGGTCAGCGAAGCCGACTACGACCGGCTGGTGCGCCCTGAGGACATGACGCATCCGGGGTAAGGGCTCGGCACCAGGGGCAGCCGCGGCAGCCAGCAACTTCGTCATCAACTCTGAGGAATGGCGGCGTCTCTGAGCCTAGCGTTTAGGGTGACGACGATCTTTCGCATGAC
>NZ_JBSKBP010000078.1:0-11175 GCF_053714275.1 Mesorhizobium sp. Arg314
ACCTCGACAACCTCGTCGCCGATCGGCAGGCGCTGCAAAACCGACTGGCGAGGCTTTGATTTTGGATTTTCGAAACGGCCTGCTGAGGCAGTCTTTTGTCAGAAACCCAGTCTTTGCGAGAGGATTGAACGAAGCCGCCGCTGGCGCCCAGCTCAGCGTCAAGGGGGCAGCGGAGTGAGCCAAAATCCCCCCGACGATCATGCAGTGTTTCGTTCGCAGCGCCCAGCTGAACCACAGCAGAAGCGAGCGGTCCATCGAATGCTGCATTAAACGCAACAAATGCTTTGCTATACTCTCCCATGGCTCGCTCTCCGTGCGTGAGGATCGGCTCGGACCTCATCTTCGGGTGACAATGCATGGTGGATAGGTTGAAGGTGCTGCGCTTCGAGCTTTGGTTAAACGTGGTCTGCGTCCCGCCACAAGCATTACGGGGAGAAGCGCAGCATGAAACCACTATGCCGGATTGGACGTCGCGGTGAAAGAGGCCGCGATCTGCAGCGTCAACGAAACCCGCCAGATCTGCCGGGAGATGAAGGTGGGGAGAGCCATCCTGAGGATCTTGCGCGGGTGCTCTCGGATTCCGCGTGGACCTTTGAGCGGATCGGGCTTTTAGCCGGGCCATTGTCGCAATGTCCGTAAGCGGCTGCGAACGACGAGCTCATGCGGGATCGAGCGCGATTCCTCCCAAGGGGGTCAGATAACCAGAATTCCCAATACGTCGGGAACGATGAGGCGGTTCAAGCGAAGCTGACAATTCGAGCAGCGGCCCGTTCGCGAAGCCATTGCACCACCTGGTAGCCACATAACTGCAGCCCACCGCCGTTTCCCAGGTCCAGAAAGGTAGCATGCGACGCGTTTTGATAGGGATTTAACTTTGGAGCTCGTCAGGCGAGTGAAAGTCATTTGTCCTGCTCATCAGCGGCATCAATGGCCGACTGTAGTGCCATCATATGCGGACCTGCAATCAAGTTTGCGGCCTTCTCAATCGCGCGAAAGCGGCTGACGATGGTTAACCCGATCGGGGTGAGCCGTGCGCCGCCGCCCTTCTTGCCCCCAGCCTGGCCGGCAACGACAGGCTGGCCCACGATGCGGTTTATCTCATCAACCAAATGCCAGGCGTGCTTGTATGACATCTCCAGGCTTCGGGCCGCCGCCGAGATCGAGCCGAATGCGGCGATGCGCTCGAGAAGCTCGATTTTGCCGGGGGCGAGGCGGCCCTCCGGGTCAAGACTTATCCGAAGACCGAGCGCATTCCTGCCTCGGGCCGCTGTGGTCTTATTAGCAGAGGCGTTAGCTGCGCCTAACAGAGGCGGTTGTTGCATTCTTCGCAGTCTCCTCCAATCGATACTTTTGGCCCACCAGCGACGCATGCAAAACTGATGCCGACCACGTGCGCGGGTTGCCAGCTGCGGCGCGGCAATCAACGTGAGAGCGGCTTCTCTCCCAGATTGTCGCGCTACAGCCGGCAACGGAAGGCGAGGTCGAGCTTGGCGCGCGCCTGATGATCGCTGCCGGCGAATACGGACGCGTGTTTTCGGCATCAAAGAAACGACCGCTCAGTGCCTTACGGTGGGAGCGTGGCGATCTCGCTCGGCGCCTGCCGATGTCGTCGGTGCGATGAAGACGTTGCATTCACTTCGATGACAGGGCCACGCCGCAGCGTTCACGCTTTTTCTTGCGGGCTGCCGATCTTCAACCGCCGAGCCAATCCTCGCGGGCGCGCAACGAACGAAGATCAGGATAATCTGTTCCACCAAGGTGACATGCTTGATGCGGTCTTTTTCGTCGTTTTCCGCTTTGGTCGCCTTTATCGGGTTAGAACGAACGGGCGCGAGGCAGATTTTGTCCTGCTCCCGGCACGAGGTTCGCCGAGACCGCGATGTTTTCTAGGGCACCGCGTCACAACGAGCACAGTTGCTGCCGAGTTGTCACGCATCATCCGTCTGGACAGCGCCAAGTGTCGGGAGCTGGCCGCGACGGACCTCAACGTCGCCCAAGTATTGACGGAGTACCGTTCCTGTCGCCGCAAGGTGTTTGTTGCTGCCCGGACCCAACCTCTCATCATCAAAGCGACCCTGGATGAAGCGGTATCTGAAAAAGCTTACCGCGAGGCAACGTGATGAAGCGCCGAAAAGCGTTCTATCTGATGTGATGGTGCCGCCAATGCCGGTGGCTTCATGGCCGTCCTCAACATCCCACATGTCCGGCATCTGCAGCGTCCACCTCGAATTCGGCCAGCGCAGGTCAGGTTTTCGTCAGTCGAAGTGGGTATGTTCGATCCTAGAGCACGCTCAATTGTTCAAAAATGACGATTCGAACGCTGGTTCTGGCGAGTTACGTCTCGTCGGCGCTGTCCAAGGAGCTCCGCTCTGAAGCGTCGAAGTCCGTTCAGGCCCCGGCGGCGCTGAGCGCCGAACGTTGTAGTCGGCGCATCCCCGGTTGCATGGGAGACGGCTTATGACAGGAGTTAACCGGCGTGGAAATGTGCCCGGCGGACCAGATACCGGCCGGTCCCGAGCTGAATCAGATATTGGCGCTGGAAACGATGGCTCGACGTTCAGTTCGATCATGCAGGGTCTGCACTCTGAAAATCGAGACGCAGGAGCGTCCTCCGCTCAAAGGCCGCCTTCCAGCGATGCCCGACGCAGTACGTCACACGACCCCTCCGTTGATCCCCATGACGGCCCTGGTGTTCGCTATTTGCCGTATTGCGGCGCAACAAATTGGGAGGAACGTTCAGGGCGTTCCGGTGCCGAGGGCCACGGCGCAGGTCAGTCCAGCAGGTTACAACAAAGTGCCTCGCGCAGGCAAACCGGCCTAGATCGTCCAGCAAAAAGGCGGCGCATCAGTGGTGTCGCCACCCAGAGCGATGCGCTCTCACAACAAGAATCTAACGCAGCTCTGGACGCGATTTACTTCGCCCGGGACATCGTTGGATTCTCATGTGCCGTGGTGGAGTATGACAGACGGCTGCAGGGGGCGGATGACGGGATCCATGCAGCCTTCATGCAAAAGGCCGCCGCCCAGTTCAGGAGTCAATTTGTCACACGCTTCGAGGACGATATACGCCGCGGGAAATCATGGGGCTATGCCACGACATGCAACGCGGTCAGTCGCGAGGCCGGAGGTGAGGAAGGCGTCGAGGCTTGCAAGGCGATTGCAGCTCAGGTTTCGCAGCTTCATGGCGCGTTGGTGTGCGCCGTCGACCCCAAAGCTCTTTCGCTCTTTGCGGCATCATTTGGTCGGCATCCGCGGTCGAGGACATGCCGCAACGGAACGATCAGAATCGCTCAATTTTGCCGCGATGAAGGCAAGGCACTTGGGGCGCTGAATAGTCAAAGTCTGTCGTTGCTGGTGAACGGTTTTAGCAAGTGGCCGGAGTGGGCGGAAACTCGCGAGGGCACGGAAGCTGTTGCCCGCGAGGTCCGCCGTCGTGCCGATCGACGTTTCCGGCTGTCTGATTTTACCCAGCAAAACTTGGCGAACCTTGTAAACGGCTTCAGCAAGTGGCCGCGAGCAGCCGATTGCCACGACGCTATGATTGCGCTCGCAGGCGAGGTCCTTCACCGCACTCGCAATGACCTCGGGCTCTCCGCTTTTAATCACCAGAGCCTTGCGAACCTTGTAAACGGCTTCGGCAAGTTCCCGGACGAAGTCTTTTGTCAAGCCACTGTCTCGATCGCCGGCGAGATCCTCCGTCGTAGCCGCCGCTCCCGGCTCACTGAATTCACTCACCAGGAGCTGGCGAATCTTGTGAACGGCTTCGCCAAATGGTCGGCGGAGGATTCCTTCCGCGAAGCCACAGTCGCGGTCGCGGATGAGGTTCTGCGTCGTGATCGCCGTTCGGGACTCTCCGATTTTAATCACCAGGAGTTGGCAAACTTGGTGAACGGCTTCAGCAAATGGCCGGAGGCCGTGTCCTCTCGCCGAGCCACAGCCGCGATCGCCGAGGATGTCCTGCGTCGCGACCGCCGTTCCGGGCTCTCCGGTTTTAACCACCAGGACTTGGCAAACTTGGTCAACGGCTTCAGCAAGTGGCCGAAAGACGTGTCGGCTCGCCAAGCCATAGTCGCGATCGCGAAACAACTCTCTTGGTGCGCTCGTAATGAAGGGCTCGTTCATTTTACTGCGCAAGAACTGGCGAACCTAGTGAACGGCTTCAGCAAGTGCCCGGACGATGCGGGCTGTCACCAAGCCACAGTCGCGATCGCTATCGAGGTCATTGGCCGCCGCGATCAACTTTCTGATTTTAATCACCAGAACCTGACGAACCTCGTTAACGGCTTCAGCAAGTGGCCGGTCAGGGCGGACTGTCGCGAAGCAGCGGTCGCACTCGCCGGCGAGATTTTTAGCCGCGCCGACCAGTTCACTGATCTCACTCAGCAGGCGCTGGCGACTGTGGTGAACGGCTTCAGCAAATGGTCGGCAAGGGTTTCATCTCAGCAAGTCGCAGTCGGGATCGCCAGCGAGGTCCTTCGCCGGGCACAGAGTGACGTCGGGCTCTCGGATTTTGATCACCAAGACCTGACCAATCTGGTGACCGGCTTCAGCAAGTGGCCGGCTGCGGTGGCATCTCAGCAAGTTGCAGCCGTGGTCGCCAGCGAGCTTCTCCGCCGCGCAGAACTCTCGGATATTCCCCCGCAGGGACTCGCGAACCTGGTGAACGGCTTCAGCAAGTGGCCGAAAATGGAATGGTCTCGCCAAGCGACCAGCGCAATCTCCAATGAGGTTGTTCGCCGACGCGATGACCTTTCTGACTTTACTCACCAGAACTTGGCGAACTTGGTGAACGGCTTCAGCAAGTGGCGGGACGGGGAAGGCTGCCGCGGCGCCGCCAGTATAATCGCCGGTGAGGTCTTTCGCCGCGCCGACCAGTTCTTTCACTTTGCACCGCAAGCGTTGGCGACATTGGTGAACGGCTTGAGCAAGTGGCCAAAAGAGGGATCGGCTCGCCTAGCCGCAATCGCGATCGCCAGTGAAATCTGTAGCAGAGGCACTCGCGACCCCGGGCTCTCTGAATTTAATCGCCAGGACATCGTAACCTTGGTGAACGGCTTCAGCAAATGGCCCAAAAAGGCGGGTTCTCAGCAAGCCATCGACGCAATCGCCAAGGCAGTTTGTCGCCGCGCCGACCGGCTCTCTGATTTTACTCGCCAGCAGCTGGTGAACCTAGTGAACGGTTTTAGCAAGTGGCCGAAGGGGCCGAATTGTCGGGAGGCGACATCCGCAATCGCAGAGCAGGTCCATAGCGGCCAGCTCTCTGACTTTGCTCCGCGCGAACTAGCGACTTTAGCGAATGGTTTCAGCAAATGGCCGCGCGCAAAGGATTGTCGCAAGGCCACGTTGGCAACCGCGCAAGAGGTCCTCGGCCGCGGCGCCTTGCTCGGTGACTTCACTCACCAGCACTTGGCTAATCTGGTGAACGGTTTTAGCAAATGGCCGAAAGCCCCCACCTGCCGCGACGCGACGGCCGCTATCGCAGGGGAGGTCCATGGCCGCCAGCTCTCTGACTTTTCCGCCCAGGGACTAGCGAACCTTGTGAACGGTTTTAGCAAATGGCCCGAAATGGCAGCGTCTCGCCAAGCCATAGTCGCGATCGCCAGCGAGGTTGTTCGCCGCGGTGCCCAGGATTCTCAATTTACGCCGCAACATTTGGCAAACCTACTGAACGGTTTCAGCAAATTGCCGAAAGAGGTGGACTGTCGCGACGCGATGCTCTCAATTGCATCGCAAGTTAATGACAATGCCGTCCGGCTCTCTGATTTCAGTTCGCAGGAGCTGGCGAACCTGGTGAACGGTTTCAGCAAATGGCCAGACCAGGCGGATTCTGAGCGAGCCACAGTCGCCATCGCCCATGAGGTCCTTCACGGCGGCGTCCCGCTCTCTGATTTTACTTCGCAGGAACTTGCGAATCTGGTGAACGGTTTCAGCAAATGGCCGGGCTCGTCGGTCCCTCGCGACGCCACGTTTGCGATCGCGCGTGAGGTTGTCCACCGCGCCGTCCGGTTCTATCAATTTTCCTCGCAACATTTGGCGAATCTGGTGAACGGTTTTAGCAAGTGGCCGGAATCGCCCGACCCTCGGGACGCCACGTTTGCAATCGCCGCTGAGGTTCTCAGCCGCGCCGACCTCCCCAACTTTGCCCCGGAGGGACTGGCAACCCTGGTGAACGGCTTCAGCAAATGGCCGGACGGGGAGGACTGCCGCAAAGCCACAGTTGCGATCGCCAGGGAAGCACGTCAGCACCATTTCTCTGATTTCGCTCCGCACTTAGCGGCGATCTTGATGAACGGGTTCAGCAAGTGGCCGGAAGAGGACGCCTGCAAGCAGTCCACGATAGACATCGCCCGCAGCTTGGGTGCTGGGGGACGGCGTTTCGGTGTATTCACCACACCTGAGCTTAGCCTCATCGTCAATGCTCTGTCGCGAATGATTATGAGGGCACAGGACAGTGGGGAGATAACGGACGCCGTTCTGCCGAAGGATCGGTTACACAAACTCGCTCACTACCTGCACTATGACAATGAGCGGTTGGGGCAGGCTGGCCCTCTAGACATCACGACCATTTTCAAGGGGTTGGGCAAGGCTCGATTGGTCGATGATCTCGGTTTGCTCGCACCGGCAGGCCTGGATCGGCTCTCGCAATTGTGTCACGCCCCTGATTTTGCGACGCAGATCGATCTGGAAACAATGGGCAACATGTGTGCTGCTCTGCTGCCGTTGGCGCGCAGCCCCCAGAAGCCGCTGCGCTGGCACCGCAGGCAGGCTCTGACGTTGCTGAACGACCTTCAACCGGTTCTTGAGCAGAAGATCGAGGCGCATCTGAACGCAAGCGATGCCGAGCGGACGCGCGGACCGCTTGCGAGTCGCTCCCCCGCCTTATCGATCTATCAGACGCTCAAGGCCCGTGCGGTGCTGGAAAGATTGTTCAGGTCGCCGTATGTCGAGGGTAAGAGGGCCGACCTGCGGGTGAGGCAACAAGAGCTGGAGGGTAAGACCAAGGAAATCCTGCACAGGACGCGTGGTCTCATCGAAAGCGATCTTTCCAATATGAGCTGGAACCTGATCGCGCAGATCGAGGCCGACAGTCCAGTGGATGCGCTAGACCTATTCATGGAGCAGGATGCGGCGGCGATCCAGGCCCAACATCCAGCCTCAGTCTTCGACGTGCTTCAGGTGTTGCGAACCATGGATCACGAGCCCAGGCCGCCGCAGGGTGATGCGGGACTGATGCGGTTACCGGTGGTGGACATGCAGGGGCGGAGATTGGCCACAGACCCCGAAATACGCTATTCAATTTTCCATCGCCTGACCTCCGGAAGCCTGCCGGTGGTCGCGGTGCAACTGCCGGCAACTCCGAGCGCATTCATGCTGGCGCGCACGCTCACCATCGATGGGGTGCCATACCGTATGGACCTGTTCGGCGGCAGCAAGTTAAAGCCGCCGCGATTGAGCGTGTCTCAGGTTGCGGCGCGTGTCCCAGGCGAGCCAACAAAGCCTTCCGGGGGAAAACTGTTGGCAATCCCTTATGCCGAAACCGCACCCGGCACCGCCTTCGAGCAGCTGTCGCGCGCCTGGGCTCCTTTCAAAGAAGCCTATTATTACACCCAGCGAAGGGGCTTTGCGGCGCCCCCGGCGATCAAAGGTCTATCACCTCACGACTACGCGCTGGAAGGTGCCTTCAAATTGGTGCTACTGCCGGACCGACCTGCGAACGAGGAGCATCCCTTCAAGCTGAGGGGGGCGCAGGGGCCTATTGCATTGCGACCGCATGACGGCTGCGGCTTCATCAGGGCCTCGCTGGCCAACCTTATGCCAGCCGTTCGTCGTGCCGGCGATCACGAAGACGGTCCTGATCGGATGCCTGCCTATGGAGAGGGAAGGAACACATCCCTCCCAGTCTCGGCACTGCAACACTACCCGCGCAGCGAGCAAGTGGCGGATGAGGCACGCGAGAAAGCTATCACCTGGCTCCGGAGCAAGCAAAAACCAGAGTTGACGTCCGAAGAGCTATTTCGCACGGTGACGGCGGCAAACATCAATGGTCCGGGCGCTGTCGCCGTCCCGTCCGCGGATAGCTGCCTCCATGTGCCAACGCTCAAGAGCGCGACTTTGACAGGCACGAGCGGCGCGCTAATCGGGCGCTCCCCTTATGACAAGCCGAACCTGAGGCCGTTCGCTGCTGAGCGAGTCAAGTCGGCAGTCGATGGTGATCCGACCGCGATGTTTCTCGATAGCTGCACAGCCATCCAATATAGCTTCAATGTCGCACACAAGTCAGACGAGGAACTAGCGGCCGACGATCCGACTTTTTTTGCGAAAGGCATTCTGATCGTGGTGCCGGATGAGATATGGCCCGCCGACTATGCCGACCGAGGGCTGGTGATGTCTGCCGAGGACGTCAAGTGCCATTCGAGTTGGACCAAGGGCAAGGATCGCGTAAAGACGGACACGCGGGTCGACTGCGTCGGCATCCTCCAGGCGACGGAGGTGTTTGCTTCAGGCTCGGTGCTTGCCGTTCCGCCCAGTGAACAGAAGAAGCTTGACGGCGACTTCGACGGGGATAGCGTCGTCATCATCGGCGACCGGCCGCAGCTTTACGAGCATGTTAGGCAATTCGATCAAGAGGAGCAGGCGCGCGGGCTTCGCTCGCTCAAGCCGCCAAAGTCGCATACCCCGGCGATTGAAAACGATCACTACAAGTTCGGTCGCGCCAGCCAGATCCTCGCCGCCACGCGGAATGTTCTGGAAATCTATACCGGCTTGCAGCGAGGCTTTCTGGCTCAGTCCCATGAAGCGCGACAGTGGTTTGCCGAGCGTGCCATCTTCGGAACGTACGAGGGCATTCACCCACAGCTCAAGCGACACGTCCGAGGACTGCTGGAGCAGGAACGGGTCAGCCCTCAGAGCTTCCGGGACGCGCGCGCGATGGCGCGGCGTGAGATCGACGTTGCCACCCATCCGGTCGCGCGTGAGATGGCCGAGTTGTTCCTCGCCGCGCTCGAAGCTTGGGCCGCGAGGCAGGACGAGCAAGTCCTGCACGAAAAAGACGCCGGCGTGAGCGAGGCACAGCTCGCAATGAGCCAACCCCTCTCGGCACTATTCCCGGAGCTGGCTGAGAGCTATCCGGGAACTCAGCCCCGCGAGCGCGTCCAGCTTCTCGTCGACCGTTACCCTGCGCGCATCGACCCGCGACCGGACGGTTACAATCCACACGACCTCGTGCAAAGCGCAAACAATCTCCTGAGCCTCGGTATCAAGGTCGGAACTGACGCCTATAAATCCGACACTGGGGCCCACATCTTTATGATCAAGAGCGGGTACCTTCAGCGCCTGCTGCAACAGATACCGGGCCTAGCCTCCGTGCCATATGTGAAGAGCACGGCGGCGGCCCTCCACCACGGAAGCTTTGATTCCGATGCAGCGTTGAACGAGCTGAAGGACAACCCCACGCTGGCGGCTTCCATCATGGAAACTTCGATCAGGTTCGCTGCGGATCTAGACATTCTGTCCAGGCCCTCCAACCTCCGGCCCGCCGTCGAGGATAGCGATATGACAGTTACGTTGAGCCGCGAGGAGGCGGTAGAGCGCGTCAAAATCGAGGCGTCGCGTGCCAAAGAGGGGGAAGAGAACATCACCGCAGGCGCGCTCGGAGTTGCCGCGAGCCTCAGGAAAGCGGGTATCCAGGTGAATATGCCTCATCTTGAGCACCGGCTGAGATCAGAAGCTTCCATGACGGACCAGCTCATCGGCACGCAGGTCCCGGCCGAGGCCGGCATCCAGCTGATCGGCAACGCTGTACGTCATCTCTTCGAACTCCCTGCCAAGGATTTTACGCGTGCCTTCAAGAAGGCCATTCTAGCCTTCGAAGAGCGGGGCTATGCCGAGGTCAGCACGACCAACTGGTTCAGGACGCGATCACCAACCTTTGTCGGTATCAAGACTGTGCTCGCAACGCCTGACGGCTACCGCTTTGAGGTGGAGTTCCACACAGCCGACAGCTACAAGGCCAAGATCGATAATCATGACACGTACAAGGAGCTCCAGAAGCTGCAGGAGCTGCAGCGAAGCGGCCGAAAGCCCCTGGATCACTCTATGGCCGAGCCACTCTTGGAGCGCGTGCGGCACGCCTGCAACAAGGTTGTCATCCCTGAGGGGGCCATAGAAATTCCCCATTGGGAAGCCGACGCGGATAGTGCGGTTGGTGCCAGTCTAACTCGTCGATTGCAGGAGCCGCCTAAACACACGGCGCGCTCCGCGATCGCACAAGAAATTCTTGGCGCTCTGGGCGCGCGACCAATCGTGCTTGTCGGCATGAAGGGCGCTGGGAAATCCAGTTTTGGCCGTGTACTCGCCAGACGACTGGGGCTGAGGTTCGTCGATTCCGATAAAGAGATCGAGGCAAAGAGTGGCAAGCCCATAACTAAGATTTTCGCCGAGGATGGGGAAGCGCGTTTCAGAGATATTGAGATGAGGGAGATAAGGCAGTCGCTCGAACAAGGGCCGAAGGTGCTCGCAACCGGTGATGAAGCGTTCATGATCGAGGAAATTCGGCATCTTGTCGGTGAGAAGGCGGTCTCAATCTGGCTCAATACCCACGAGAACGTGATCAGGCGGAACCAGAGGCGCGGGCGTCTGAAGACGCAAACCAACGATCAAGACAAGGCCCTCACAGACCTGATGCACATGCGCAATCCTGTCTATCAACTTGCCGATCTCACGATTGCCCCGCAGCACCAGCGGGATCTTAAAAGTGCGGATGCTTGTCTGAGCGCGCTGCACGCCCACTTATGTGCTCGCTCAGGCACCTTCGGCGGCCTTCAGTCTGTTGTCGACCTGAATGCGCCCACACCGTCCGATTTGCGTGATGATGCTGATTCTGCACCGGTGCGTCGGCGCGGGGGGCAGATGTTCGGCGACGTGCAGCCGCTGCCCTTGATGCAGGGGACAGGCTCCGCCGCCGACTTGAGGCCGGGAGGAGCCGATGACGTTCAGCACATCCATCGCGATCGGCTTTCGCCGCAACCAGCGTTGCCAGTCACAGCTTGGCTGCCAGACACCTACCGCGGTCTTCCACTGGTTGATGTGGCTACGCCCACGACCACCTCCTCCGATGCTCAGATCGGAAGGGTCGCCTCGTCCAGTGTCCCGGCGGGGTCAGTGCTCGGGGCCACC
>NZ_JBSKBP010000079.1:0-11129 GCF_053714275.1 Mesorhizobium sp. Arg314
TGTTTTGTTCGCTTTTCGATTCTCGTTTGGACTCCAATTCCGACTTGCTTGGCAGTCGGTGCACGACTTTTTCAGCAGCCTGTTAAGTCCTTGTTTTATGCATGTCGTTGTCCCAGAACCGCGTACACTTCTGGGCGACATGCATTAGAGAATCCTGCGCACCAGCCTGACAAGGACCAGAACCATGTAGGCGGCGAAGAAGATCGCCAGGGACCAGCCGAAGCCTGAGGGGCCGAAGGCGTCCATGCCTATGCCGATCGCCTGTGGACCCAGTACCATGCCGACGCCGTAGCAAAGCACGAAGGCCGCGTTGGCGGACGCCAGTTCATGGCCGGATAGCTGGGAGCCGAGATGCGCAAGGCCGATCGTGTACATGGCGGCAACGACGCCGCCCCAGACGAACAGGAGGGCCGCCATCAGATGCCAGTTCTGCGCGAAGTACGGCATGAAGACGGTGCCGACGAGGCCGACGGTGGCGCAGGCCAAAAGCAGATAGCGGCGGTCGGAAACGCGGTCGCTGATCATGCCGATCGGGATCTGTAGAAGCACATTGCCGAGCCCGATCATCGTCAGCAGCAGTGCGGCGTCGGCCTCCGAATAGCCGATGCGGCTGCCATAGACGGGGAACAGCGAGAAACCGCCGGTCTCGACGGCGCCGAAAACAAGCACGGCAAAGGTCGCTGTCGGCACCAGCCAGATGTAGCGCAGGAAGTGGCTGGTCTCGCTGTCGGCGACAATGGTCGGGCTCTCATTGCGGGCCGCCAGCACCGGGATAGCGGCAAGTGTCACCAGCACTATGGTGACGCCGAATGGCAGGAAGCCCGTGCTGCCGAGATGGGCGAACAGCCACGGTCCGGCAGCGAAGCCGAGCGACAGCACGGTGGCGTAGATGCCAAGCACAAGGCCGCGCCGGTTCGGCGGGGCAGAGGTGCTGATCCAGAATTCCGACAGGATGAACAGCACCGTCAGCGAGATATGCAGGGCGACGCGGAGCGGAAACCACATCCAGAAGTCCGGTGCGAAATGGAAGCCAACGAAGGCGAGCGCGCCGGTGGCAATCATTATCAGCATGGTCCGGGCGACGCCGAGCCGCATGGCAAGCGGCGTGGCGAGCGGCGCGCCGGCAATCGAGGCGAGGCCGGCGACAGCCGTGTTGAGGCCGATCATCGAAGCGGAATGGCCGCGGCTTTCCAGAATGACGCTAAGCAGCGGCATGCCGAGGCCGATGGCGATGCCGACGACGCTGATCGAGGAGATCGCCGCGATCATCGGCAGCCAGTGTACGCGTTCGTCGCCCTGTTCTTGGGTATCGACCGTCATGGGATCAAAATGCTCTGCTTCTAAAGGACTTCGCGGACAAAGCGGTTGCGGACAAGCCGGAAGAACGGCACGCCGCCCCCCGGCCGCAGCAAGGGATCGTCGGCAAGCCGCGTTTCCAGTTCTTCCAGGATCATGCCGGTAATGTCGGGGATGTCGGCCTTGCGGGCATCGGCAAGCCGCAGCCAGACGAGTTCTTCCAGTTCGTTGGTCGGGCCGCCGTCGGGCAATTCCACGGCAACGTCGTGGCGCCAGGCGCTGAAGAAACGCGTGTCGAAACGGCGCACGCGATTGGGCGGCGTGATGGCGCGGGCGATGAAGCGGAGCGCGTCCAGCGACGGGATCACATCATGTTCGACGAAGCCCTGCCAGTCGCGCTTTACTGTCGAGAAAGCGCCTTTGCGGCCGATCAGCAGCCCGGCTTCCTCGTAGGTCTCGCGAATCGCCGACAGGGCAATTGCCCGCGCCCGCGCCGCGCTCGCGCGGCCGGGACCCGCGACCAGCTTTTTCTCTTCTTCGCCGCGCAAAGGGGTGGCGACGGGAATGCGGCTGTCAGCCGGATCCGTGCGGCCGCCGGGAAAGACGAATTTTCCGGGCATGAAGGCGTGGCCGGCATGGCGCCGGCCCATCAGCACCAGAACATCCTTGTCCCTGCGATCGAGCAGAATGAGGGTCGCGGCATCACGCGGACGCAATGCCCGGCCGCTGCGCACGGCCAGGCCTTTATCGAGCTTGTCGACATCCGCCTTGGTCATTCGTTCCATGCGCTCGACCTAGCGGAAACTTCCCGGATGCGAAAGTGGCTTGCGCATCGCGGCCTTTGCACCAGGGCCGAAAGCGGTAGAACCTGGCTTATCAATTGCTCTCGAATTCGTCCTTCTCGTCGCCGAAGCCATGCATATAAAGCGCCCATTGCAGGCCGATGACGGCGCCCTTGACCGGCTGCAACAGCACAAGCGCAAGAATGATGGTCAACGGCACCCAGATCAGCGCATGCTGCAAGGTCGAGAGCGTGGTGGTGGCCTCCACCGCCATGAATGAGCCAACCACAATGTGGCCGACGATGACGATAACCAGATAGGCAGGCAGGTCATCCGCGCGATGGTGGTGGAGCTCCTCGCCGCAGACCTCGCATTTGTCCACAGGCTTTACGAAAGCGCCGAACAGCTTCCCCTTGCCGCAGTGGGGGCAACGGCCGAGCATGCCGCGCTTCATCGCCGTCCACAGCGGGCGGGCGACGCGGCCAGAGTGATGTTCGCCACCGAAAACCTGTTCTTCCACCTGCAAATCGCCTGGCATCAACTTCTCCTGCCGCGCGGGCCGGAGCGCGATTGCGACGCGCGGGCGCGGCCCTTGGCCTTGTGGAACGACCGCCTCGAGCCGGGCAGGGGCTTCGGGTCGGTCAGCATCTCGAAACGCATCGCGCCGGCCATTGGCGCGACCTCGACCAAGCGAACTTCGACGCGATCGGCGAGCTGATAGCCCTTGCCGCTGCGTTCTCCGAAGAGCGATCGGGCGGTTTCGTCGTAGATATAGTAATCGCCGCCCAAACTTGACACCGGAATAAAGCCGTCCGCGCCGTACTGCGGCAATTGGACAAAGAGCCCGGCCTTGGTAACGCCGGAGATGCGCGCGTCGAACGTATCGTTGACGCGCTCGGCGAGATAGGCGGCGACCAGCCGGTCGACCGTATCGCGCTCGGCGGCCATGGCACGACGTTCCGTCGCCGAGATCAGCGCGGCGACCTCTTCCAGCCTGTCCGCCTCCTGCTGCGTCAGGCCGCCGGGCCCGAGGCCAAGTGCTGCGATCAGCCCACGGTGCACGATCAGATCGGCATAGCGGCGGATCGGCGAGGTGAAATGCGCGTAGCGCCTGAGGTTGAGGCCGAAATGGCCGATGTTCTTCGGCGAGTACTCGGCCTGGCTCTGTGAGCGCAGCACCACTTCGTTGACCAGCGCCTCGTTGTCAGCGCCGCGCACCCGCTCCAGAATGCCGTTGAACTGGCTGGGCCGCATCTGCGCGCCGCGCGCCAATGACATGCTGAGCGTTTGCAGGAAGTCTCGCAGCGATTCCTGCTTGGCGAGCGACGGCGCATCATGGATGCGGTAGACGAGGGGCTCTTTCTTGCCCTCCAATGTTTCGGCGGCCGCGACATTGGCCTGGATCATGAACTCCTCGATGAGCTTATGCGCATCGAGTCGCTCCGGCACGATGACGCGGTCGACCGTGCCGTCGGGCTTCAGCAGGATCTTGCGCTCCGGCAGGTCGAGCTCCAGCGGCTGGCGGGTGTCGCGGCCGCGCTTGAGCAGTGCGTAGGCATCCCATAGCGGCTTCAAGACGCTGTCGAGGATCGGCCGCGTCTTATCGTCAGGAATTCCATCGATCGCGGCCTGCGCCTGCGGGTAGGCGAGCTTGGCCGCCGACTTTATCATGACGCGGTGGAAGGAATGCCTGAGCTTGCGGCCTTCCGACGAGAAGGTCATGCGCACGGCGATGGCCGGCCTGTCCTCGCCCTCGCGCAACGAACAGAGATCGTTGGAGATGCGTTCGGGAAGCATGGGGACGACCCGGTCCGGGAAATAGACCGAATTGCCGCGCTTCAAGGCTTCTCGGTCGAGCGGCGTGCCGTAGCGGACGTAAGCGGCGACATCGGCGATCGCCACGGTGACGACGACGCCTCCGGGATTGTTCTCGCCCGTATCGGGTGTGGCGAAGACGGCGTCGTCATGGTCCTTCGCATCGGCCGGATCGATGGTCACCAGCGGCAGATCGCGCCAATCCTCGCGGTGATCAAGCGTCGCCGGCTTCACCGCTTCGGCCTCGGCGATCACGTCCGCCGGAAAGACGTGGGGAATATCGTGGGCGTGGATGGCGATCATCGAGACCGCCTTCTCGCTGCTCAGCGAGCCGAGCACCGCCAGCACCTTGGCGCGCGGAAGGCCGAAGCGCGAGGCGCGTGCCGGCTCGACCTCCACGAGGTCGCCATTCCTGGCGCCGTTCTGGAATTCCTTGTCGACGATCAGTTCCGGCTGACGGCGTTCGACGGGCTCGATGCGGAACGTACCATCCTTCAGCACGCGGAAGACGCCGAGCACCGCGTCGCTGCGTTTTTCGAAGATTTTCATCACCCGGCCGGTATAGGCAGGGCCTGACGGATCGTCGGTCGGGAAGGTCTTGGCGAGCACGCGGTCGCCGATGCCGGGCGCCGGGCCGCCGGCGCCGCGCGAGATGCGGATGGCGATGACGGGCGGCGAGCCGGCGCCGGTGTATTCGTTCGGATGCGCCAGAAGCACGCCGTCATCGTCGCGGCCGAAAATGTCGAGCACCGCGACGTGTGGCACGGCGCCCGCGCGGGTGAGACGCTTCCGCTCCTTGTTAAGCAGGCCTTCGTCCTGAAGGTCGCGCAACAGGTCCTTCAACCAGATGCGGTCCTCGCCGCGCAACGCGAAGGCCTTGGCAATCTCGCGCTTGCCGGAGCGGTCGGGATTTTCGGCGATGTAGCGCAGGATCTCGTCACGCGAGGGCCGGTAATCGTCCTTGACCACCTTGGCCCTCGTGTCGGCGTTGCGCGGATCGCCATGGCTTCTTCCGGAGATCCAGCGCGCCACGTCCTGCTATCCTTTTTTCGCTGCCCTGCGGAAGGGTTTTTTGCCGCTCCCGCCCTTGGCTTCCTTCTCGGCGATCAGGGCGAGCGCTTCTTCCATCGTCACCGATTGCGGATCCTTGCCCTTGGGCAGGGTCGCGTTGACCTTGCCGTAGTTGACATAGGGACCGTATTTGCCGTCACGCACGACGATCTTGCCGCCGCCGTCGGGATGGTCGCCCAGTTCCTTCAGCGCCGCCGGCGTGGCGCCATTGCGGCCGCCCTTGCCCTTCTGCTGCTTTTCCGCGATCACCGAGACCGCGCGGTTCAAGCCGATCGAGAACACGTCCTCGATGCTTTCCAGATTGGCATAGGTGCCGTCATGCAGCACGAACGGGCCGTAGCGCCCGAGGCCGGCCGAGATCATCTTGCCGGTTTCCGGATGCTTGCCGACGTCACGCGGCAGCGCCAGCAGCGCCAGCGCCTTCTCGTGGTCGATCGACTCGGGCGTCCAGCCCTTGGGCAGGCTCGAGCGCTTGGCCTCCTTGCCTTCGCCGCGCTGGATATAGGGGCCGAAGCGGCCGCTGCGCAGCGTGATTTCCTCGGCGGTGTAGGGATCCTTGCCGAGCAGCTTGACGCCGTCCTCGCCATTGCCGTTTTCGCCATTGGGATTGGCGGCGTCACCGAGCTGGCGGGTATAGGAGCACTCCGGATAGTTCGAGCAACCGACAAAGGCGCCGAATTTGCCGAGCTTCAGCGAGAGATTTCCCGAACCGCATTTCGGGCAGATGCGCGGATTGGAGCCGTCTTCGCGTTCCGGGAAAACAAGCGGCGCGAGTTCTTCGTTGAGCGCGTCGAGCACGTCGGTGACACGCAATTCCTTGATGTCATCGACAGCGCCGGAAAAATCCTTCCAGAAGTCGCGCAGAACGTCCTTCCAGGCGAGCTTACCGTCGGAAATCTCGTCGAGCTTTTCCTCGAGCGAGGCGGTGAAATCGTATTCGACATAGCGCTCGAAGAAGCTTTCGAGGAAGGCCGAGAGCAGCCGGCCCTTGGCCTGCGGCACCAGCCGGCGCCGGTCGATGGTGACGTAATCGCGGTCTTCGAGCGTCTTCAGGATTGCCGTATAGGTCGACGGCCGGCCGATGCCGAGCTCTTCCAGCTTCTTGATCAGCGACGCCTCGGAGTAGCGCGGCGGCGGCTCGGTGGTGTGCTGGGTGGCGTTGATCGCCTGGCGGGCAAGCTGCTCACCAGCGCGGATCTCGGGCAGGCGGCGGCTCTCCTCGTCTTCCGCGTCCTCGTCCTTCTGGTCGGTATAGGCGGCGATGAAGCCGTCGAATCGGATGACCGAGCCGATCGCGCGCAACTCGGCGGTGCGGGCGCCGTTGACCGCCTCGATCTCGACCGTGGTGCGTTCGATCTCGGCCGGCTGCATCTGGCTGGCGATGGCGCGCTTCCAGATCAGCTCGTAGAGCCGCGCCTGGTCTGCGTCGAGATACTGTCTGACCGATTGAGGCGTGCGCTTGAAATCGGTCGGGCGGATCGCCTCATGCGCCTCCTGGGCGTTCTTGGCCTTGGCGGTATAATAGCGCGGCTTTTCAGGCAGGTATCTTGCGCCGAACTCGCTGACGATGGCGCTGCGGGCAGCCTCGATCGCCTCGGGCGCCATCTGCACGCCGTCGGTACGCATATAGGTGATGAGGCCGGCGGTCTCGCCGCCGACATCCATGCCTTCATAGAGTTTTTGCGCCACCTGCATGGTGCGGGTGGCCGAGAAGCCAAGCCCGGACGAGGCGGCCTGCTGCAGCGTCGAGGTGGTGAAGGGCGGGCCGGGATTGCGCTTTGTCGGCTTGGCCTCGACCGACAATGCCTTGAAGGTCGCGCCTTCCAGCATAGCCTTGATGTCGTCGGCCTGCGCCTTGTTGCCGATATCGAGCTTCTGCAGCTTCTTGCCGGCGAAGGCGGTCAGTCGCGCCTCGAAACTGTCATTGCGCGGCGTGTTGAGGATGGCGGCGATCTGCCAGTATTCCTCGCGGATGAAGCGTTCGATCTCGGATTCGCGGTCGCAGACCAGGCGCAGCGCCACGGACTGCACGCGGCCGGCGGAACGGGCGCCCGGCAGCTTGCGCCACAGCACCGGCGAGAGCGTGAAGCCGACGAGATAGTCGAGCGCCCGGCGGGCGAGGTAGGCGTCGACCAGCGGCGCATCGATCTGGCGCGGATTGGCCATCGCATCCAGCACCGAGGCCTTGGTGATGGCGTTGAAGACGACGCGGCTGACCGGCTTGTCCTTCAGCGCGCGCTTCTGCTTCAGGACTTCCAGCACATGCCAGGAAATCGCCTCGCCCTCGCGATCCGGGTCGGTGGCGAGGATCAGCCCGTCGGCATCCTTGACCGCCTTGGCAATGTCGGCGAGGCGCTTGCCCGACGCGGTGTCGACCGACCAGGACATGGCGAAGTCCTCGTCAGGGCGCACCGAACCATCCTTGGCCGGCAGATCGCGGACATGGCCGAACGAGGCAAGGACCTTATAGTTCTTGCCGAGATATTTGTTGATTGTCTTCGCCTTGGCCGGCGATTCGACGACGACGACGTCCATGAGGTCTCTTATCAATCAGGAGGGGCGGAAGAACTCCGCGACGCACGACGAAATCCCACTCTTTTCGTCGCTCACATGGCCGCGCTTTTGCAATCGGTCAAGGGGAAGCGGCCAATTTGCGAAGCGCCAATCGCCGATACACTCTTAGAGTGTATGGCAAAGATCACATTTTTGGCGATGGAGGCGTGCGCGCCACGTATGACGTCAGGACGACCTGTACCGGCCCATCGAGCCGCGGTCAGTGCCGAGGCGCGAGGCGCGCCCGGAAAAGATCGCCGGCTGCCGAAATTGAACCAACTCGGCAGCCAGGCAGTTTCCGCATGCCAGCGGTGGGAGGAAACTTAATCAGCCTTGACGACGTGCCAGGCGCCGGCGACGCCTTCGCCGGTCATGTCCCCGGCCTTCTTGTCCTTGGCGAAAGTATAGACGGGCTTGCCGTCATAGGCCCACATCTTGGAGCCGTCGGTGCGGTCGACGACCGTCCATTCGTTATCGGCCTTGGCGCCGGCCTCGGCCTTCAGCGGCGGCCAGTTGGCGGCGCATTTGTCGTAGCAGGTGGATTTGCCCTTCTCATCCTTGTCGAAGGTGTAAAGCGTCATGCCTTTGGTATCGGTGTAGATCTTGGTGCCGCCAACTTCGGCTTCCTTCCATGCTTCCGCGGCATGAGACGCGGCGGTGCCGAGCAAAAGCGCGGCGAATCCGAGTGCGATCGATTTCATGATAATCTCCCTGAGAACAAGCGCGCGGCAATCGCGCGCTTACCCGACAACGCATTGGGGCTGCTGATTCTTCCTTGGGCCAAGCGGCGACGTGCCACACAATGGTGATTGGCAGGGAGGCTTTCGCATCGCTATATCGGCGCCAGCACAATCGGGGCTCAAGAAATGGCATTGGACATCGGCTATGTCAGCGCGGTCGGGGCAGGGGCGATCTCGTTCCTGTCGCCTTGCGTGCTGCCGCTGGTGCCGCCCTATCTCTGCTACATGGCCGGCGTTTCGGTCGACGATTTCCGTGGCAATCAAAGCGTGACGGCAAAAGAAGGCGCGCGCGGCGCGCTGCTCTATGCCTCTTTGGCCTTCGTGCTCGGCTTTTCCACCGTCTTCGTCGCGCTCGGCGCCGGCGCCTCGACCATGGGGCGCCTGCTGCGCGTCTGGCAGGAGCCGCTGGCGATGGCGGCGGGTGTGCTCATCATCCTGATGGGCCTGAACTTCCTCGGCATCCTGCGCATCCCACTCCTGTCGCGCGAGGCGCGTTTCCAGTCGCAGGGCAAGCCGGCCAGCATGATCGCGGCCTATGTGATGGGGCTCGCCTTTGCCTTTGGTTGGACGCCCTGCATCGGACCGGTGCTGGGGCCGATCCTGACTTTAGCCGGCGGGCGCGAAACCGTGGGTGAGGGTGCGCTGCTGCTCGCCGCCTATTCGCTCGGCCTCGGCATTCCATTCCTGATCGCGGCGCTGTTTTCCGGCGCCTTCATGCGCTTCCTCGGCAAATTCCGCGTCCATCTCGGCCGCGTCGAAAAGGCGATCGGGGCATTGCTGGTCGTTGCCGGCGTGTTTTTCCTGACCGGCGGCGTGCAGAGCGCGTCTTACTGGCTGCTTGAGAATTTCCCGGTGCTGGGACGGCTGGGCTGAAGCCTCAATCCGAACGACGCTTGAGGGCCCGCGTTACCTGTCTGCAAACAGCTCCGCCATCTCACCGGAATTTAACCGCATTGGTGCAGCATGGCCTGCGCTGCTAACATGCGTTGATTCAAACCTTTTTCACACGGTTGCCACTCCATGAGCCAGAGATCCTGCCTGTCCGTCATCCTCGCCGCCGGCGAAGGCACGCGCATGAAAAGCGCGATGCCCAAGGTGCTGCACGCCATCGCAGGCCTGCCGATGGTGGCGCATGTGGTGAAGGCTGCCGAGGCGGCCGGGGCTACGGGTCTGGCGCTGGTGATCGGCCACGGCACTGAGGAGATGCGCAAGGCGGCGCAGAAATTCGCGCCGAAGGCCGAGACCTTCGTGCAGGAAAAACGGCACGGCACGGCGCATGCAGTGCTTGCCGCTCGCGAAGCGATATCAAAGGGTTATGACGATATCCTGGTGATGTTCGGCGACACGCCGCTGATCGACGCCGGCGCGCTGGCAACCGCACGGCAAAAGCTGGCGGACGGCGCCGCGGTTGCAGTCATCGGCTTTAGACCGCCAAGTCCGACCGGCTACGGTCGGCTGATCGAGAAGGGCAGCCAGTTGGCCGCCATACGCGAGGAGAAGGACTGCTCCGAGGAGGAGAAGAAGATCGGCTTCTGCAATGCCGGCATGATGGCGGTGGCCGGCAAGCATGCGCTTCGGCTGCTCGAAAAGGTCGGCAACAATAACGCCAAGGGCGAGTTTTATCTTACCGATATCGTCGAGATCGCCGGCGCGGAAGGCCTCGACGTGGTGGCGACGGAGGCGAGTTTCGAGAATGCGCTCGGCATCAACAACCGCGCCGAGCTCGCCGAAGCGGAAGCGATCTGGCAGGCGCGGCGGCGTCGTGAAGCGATGCTAGCGGGCGTGACCCTGATCGCGCCGGAGACGGTCTATTTCTCGCATGACACCGAAATCGGCGCCGACACGATCGTCGAGCCGAATGTCTGGTTCGGGCCGGGTGTGAAGATATCCTCGGGCGCCAAGATCCACGCTTTCAGCCATATCGAGGGCGCGACGATCGCCTCGAACTGCGATGTCGGGCCGTTCGCGCGGCTGCGGCCGGGCGCCGATCTGAAGCAAAAAGCCAAGGTCGGCAATTTCTGCGAGGTCAAGCAGGCGACGATCGAGGAAGGCGCCAAGGTCAATCACCTGACCTATATCGGCGACGCGCGCGTCGGCGCCGCCGCCAATATCGGTGCCGGCACCATCACCTGCAATTATGACGGCTATTCGAAATTCTTCACCGACATCGGCGAGGGCGCCTTTGTCGGTTCGAATTCCTCGCTGGTGGCGCCGGTCACGATCGGCAAGGGCGGCTACATTGCCTCCGGCAGCGTGATCACCGAAAGCGTGCCCGACGATGCGCTCGCCTTCGGCCGTGCCCGCCAGAAGACGATCCCCGGCAAGGGCAAGGAGTTGCGCGAGCGCTTTGCCTCGGCCGCGGCGAGGAAGAAGGCCGCGGAATAGGCCTCGGTGCTTCCCTACGGAAAGGCAACCGCAACTCGATCAGATATGAACGAGTGGAAACCAGGGCCCTGAAAACGGAGCAGTTCGGGTAACCGGATTGCAAGCGCGGTCTGGCATCGTGCATCGGCAAAAAACCGTTCCGCTGACACGGAACGAAACGCAAAGTGACTTTCGCGGCAGACCGGCAATCCCTAGATAACGCCGGGTTTTCCGCTGGGAATCGGGGGTTATCGCATGTGCGGTATCGTTGGAATTGTCGGCCGGCAGCAGGTCGCGCCGCTCATCGTCGATGCGCTGAAGCGGCTTGAATATCGCGGCTATGACTCGGCCGGTGTCGCCACCATCGAGAAGGGCGAGCTCGGCCGCCGCCGCGCCGAAGGCAAGCTCGTCAACCTCGAACGCCGGCTGAGGGACGAGCCGCTCGACGGCACGATCGGCATCGGCCACACGCGCTGGGCGACGCATGGCGTGCCCAACGAGACCAACG
>NZ_JBSKBP010000080.1:0-10972 GCF_053714275.1 Mesorhizobium sp. Arg314
TCGGTGGTGGCCGTTGCCGGCACGGGCGACGTCACGGTCACGGAGAACGGCGACAAGCTGAAAGTGGTCGATCCGGCCGCGCTGATCCAGCGCCATGCCTGCACCGGCTGCGGCGTCCACATGCACGGCCCGGTCGAGCGCGACCATCCGTTCAAGGGCCTGTCCTTCATCCATCCCGAGCGCTTCGAGGAGGACGGCTGGTCGCCTCCGGGCTTCACCGCCTTCGTCTCCTCGATCATCGAATCCGGTGTCGATCCAAGCCGGATGGCCGGCATTCGCAGCCAGCTGAAGTCGATCGGGCTGGAGCCCTATGACTGCCTCAACCCCGGCCTGATGGACTACATCGCCACCTGGACGGCGAAGAACTCCGGCGCCTTGGCGGGCTGAACGATTCCAGGATTTCTGGCTTGGGACCCGGACGAGTTCCGGTCCCATTTTCATTTGGAGCGACGATGCCCGCACCTGCCATGCATTTAGCCGATAGGCTCGATGACCCGCGACGAGCGCGAGCGTCTGGAGTCGCGCAGCCATGCTTAGTGCTAGACCGGTTGGCAAGTCTGACCGTTGGCAAACGGGAACATGTCGTCGGTAGGGAGGAATTCTACTCCTTTCGTCCTAAATGATACCGGTCGAAATGGTTCTCATCAACGATTGAAAGCGTAGTAGAAAAAGGGCGATTAGTACGTCGCCGTCGAAGCGACGCCACAGCCATTACTCCATTGTGTGGGTCACGATCGAGTGGAGAACGTCCTGCGCACCTTGATATAGGCTGTCGACCCCTGGGAAACTCACAAACGCGATGTCCCGGACCTCCACCTCGGCGCCGCTAGGGAAGAGCAATCATGACAGGAAGACGTAACGCCATAGTAACCGGTTCGACCAGCGGCATCGGATTGGGTGTCGCTCGTGGCCTTTGCGCTCAGGGAATGAACGTCACAGTCAACGGCTTCGGAGCGCCGCCCGAGATCGAAGCGATTCAGCGTGAGCTGCGGGATGCCTACGGCGTCGAGGTACTTTATTCTCCGGCCGACATGACTAAGCCGGCAGAGATCGAGGCGATGGTGAAGGACGCGCACGCTGCATTGGGTCCAACCGAAGTGCTCGTCAACAACGCGGGGATACAGTTTGTCGCCAGCGTAGAGGACTTCCCGGTGGAGAGATGGGATGCGATCGTAGCGGTAAATCTGTCTTCCGCTTTTCTCGCGTCGAAGGCGGTCATTCCGGCGATGAAGCAACGCAACCGAGGGCGGATCATCAATATCGCATCGGCGCATGCGCTTGTGGCCTCTCCCTTCAAGTCCGCCTACGTGGCAGCCAAGCATGGAATCGCCGGTCTAACCAAGACCATTGCGCTTGAAGTCGCCACCTTTGGCATCACCGTAAATGCCATCTGTCCAGGGTACGTCTGGACGCCGTTGGTCGCGAAACAGATTCCGGACCAGGCTCGCACCCGCGGCATCAGCGAAGACGAAGCAAAGCTCGCGCTTCTGGCAACGCAGCCAACCAAGCGTTTCGTCGAGATCGAGGAAGTGGCTTCGCTCGCAGTCTATCTCACAAGCGACATGGCGCGTTCGATCACCGGCGCATCGATCTCTATCGACGGCGGCTGGACGGCGCACTAGGAAACTGCGGACGACTGTCGTAGCGGACCAGCAATTGACGCATTGTTCCACAAACCTGCCGCCTCGGGGGATTAACTGATGGAAGACTGGCCGACCGACATCCCAAGTTTCGCCCAGCTCAACAGCGAAGCGGCAGCCCGTAACTGCCCTGTATCCCCTGTATCTCGGCATGATGAGGCCTTAACGAATGCAGGGTGCCGACGCGGTCGGCCAACGAAGCTCGCCAATAGCGCCAGTCTCAATGCTAAAGCCTAAAGCTACGAGAAGTCCCGCTGCAATGCGAATCTGCCGGCGACGGAGACGTCGCAAAGCCAGTTTGTGGCGCAAGCATCCGCGGGAGTCCCTCCCTAAAGCGCTTCCACGCACAGGGCGACGCCCATGCCGCCGCCGATGCACAGCGTCGCGAGGCCTTTCTTGGCGCCGCGGCGGCGCATCTCGAAGACCAGCGTGTTGAAGACGCGGGCGCCCGAAGCGCCGATCGGATGGCCGATGGCGATCGCGCCGCCATTGACGTTGACGATCGAGGGATCCCAGCCCATGCCCTTGTTGACGGCGCAGGCCTGCGCGGCGAAGGCTTCGTTGGCCTCGACCAGGTCAAGGTCCTTGACCGACCAGCCGGCCTTCTCCAGCGCCCGCTTGGACGCGGGGATCGGCCCGGTGCCCATGATCGCCGGATCGACGCCGGCGGTCGCCCAGGAAGCGATGCGCACCAGCGTGGTGATGCCGCGGCGCGCAGCCTCGGCCTCGGTCATCAGCAGCGCGCCGGCGGCGCCGTCATTGATGCCGGACGCGTTGGCTGCGGTGACGGTGCCGTCCTTGTCGAAAGCGGGCTTCAGCTTGGTCATGGCGTCGAGCGTTGCGCCATGGCGGATGTACTCGTCCTGGTCGACGACGGTGTCGCCCTTCCTGCCCTTGATGGTGAAGGCGACGATCTCGTCCTTGAACTTGCCGGCCTTCTGCGCGGCCTCGGCCTTGTTCTGCGAGGCGAGCGCGAACGCATCCTGATCGTCGCGGGTGATTTGGAACTGGCGGGCGACGTTCTCGGCGGTATTGCCCATATGGTAGCCGTTGAAGGCATCCCACAGGCCGTCCTTGATCATGGTGTCGATCATCTTGTAGTCGCCCATCTTGACGCCGGCGCGCAGGTGCTCGGCATGCGGCGACAGCGACATCGATTCCTGGCCGCCGGCGATGATCACCTTGGCGTCGCCGGTGGCGATCTGCTGCATGCCGAGCGCGATGGCGCGCAGGCCCGAGCCGCAAACCTGGTTGAGGCCCCAGGCAGTGGTCTCCTTCGGCAGGCCGGCATTGATCGAAGCCTGGCGGGCGGGGTTCTGACCCTGCGCGGCGGTCAGCACCTGACCGAGGATGACCTCGTCGACTTCCGCCGCCTCGACGTTCGCCCGGGCGAGCAATTCCTTGATGACCACGGCGCCGAGCTCATGCGCCGGCGTGGCGGCGAAGGCGCCGTTGAAGGAACCGACCGCGGTACGGGCGGCGCTGGCGACGACGATGGATGGGGTGCTCATAACAGTTGCTCCGTTGATGGTTGGACCGACAAGGTTTCGACCTCGGCGCAAACAAGGCTCCGGGTCAGTTGACGATCGTGGCTTCGGTTGCCGCGCGCAGCACGCTGTCGGTCACGCCATCGGCGAGTTCCACGAGCTTCAGGCCGCCCTCGACGACGTCAAGAACACCAAGATTGGTGATGATCCGGTCGACGACCCCCTTGCCGGTCAGCGGCAGTGTGCAGGCCTTGAGCACCTTGGATTCGCCGGCCTTGTTGGTGTGGTCCATGACCGCGACGACCCGCTTGACACCGGCGACCAGGTCCATGGCGCCGCCCATGCCCTTGACCAGCTTGCCGGGGACCATCCAGTTGGCGAGATCGCCGTTCTCTGCGACTTCCATGGCGCCGAGGATCGCCATGGCGATCTTGCCGCCGCGGATCATCGCGAAGCTTTGCGCTGAATCGAAGAAGGCCGAGTGCGGCAAGGCCGTCACCGTTTGCTTGCCGGCGTTGATGAGGTCGGCGTCGATCTCGTCTTCGGTCGGGAACGGACCGATGCCGAGCAGGCCGTTCTCCGACTGCAGCGTCACATGGACGCCCTCGGGGATGTAATTGGCCACCAAGGTCGGAATGCCGATGCCGAGATTGACATAGGTGCCGTCTTCAAGCTCGCGGGCAGCCCGTGCCGCCACCTGGTTCCTGTCCCAGGCCATCTCGTCTCCCCTGCTCTCAAGCCGCCGCGCGCGTGGTGCGCTGTTCGATGCGTTTCTCGTGCTCGCCCTGGATCAGGCGATGCACATAGATCCCCGGTAGGTGGATGTGATCGGGATCGAGGCTGCCGGCGGGCACGATCTCCTCGACTTCGGCCACGCAGATCTCGCCGCAGGTCGCCGCCGGCGGATTGAAGTTGCGGGCGGTCTTGCGGAAGACGAGATTGCCTGACGTGTCGGCCTTCCAGGCCTTGACGATCGACAGGTCCGCCACGATGCCGATCTCGAGCACATGAGCCTCGCCGTTGAAGGTCTTCACCTCCTTGCCTTCGGCAACAACCGTGCCGACACCAGTCTTGGTGTAGAAGCCGGCGATACCGGCGCCCCCTGCCCGCATGCGCTCGGCAAGTGTCCCCTGAGGATTGAATTCAAGTTCCAGTTCTCCGCTCAGATACTGGCGCATGAACTCGGCGTTCTCACCGACATAGGACGAGATCATCTTCCTAATCTGCTTAGTCCTGAGCAGCACGCCCAGACCGAAGTCGTCGATGCCGCAATTGTTCGATGCAATGGTGAGTTCTTTGGTACCGGCGTCGCGGATCGCTGCTATCAGAAGCTCAGGAATACCACATAGTCCGAATCCGCCAGCAGCTATAAGCATCCCATCGAAAAGGAGCCCGTTCAGTGCGGTGCGTGCGTCGGGATATACCTTATCCATATATACCTTATCCATTTCGGCTCCTAATATCGGCTTCAGTCATTTAAGGGGGTGGATGAAGAGGTGTGAGGTTTATTCGTTATTGGAGCAGCCTAACGATTATGACCACGGCCATAGCGACATTAACAATTCGGTCCCGGTATAACGAACGCGACGTCTGCGCAAATACAGCGCATGGGGAGGCCGTTGTGGTGATCTAGGCGGCGATAACAAATCGTAGCCGCACTGACCCCAAGAGAAAATACCGATGTCTGATTGTCAGAGGCTCCCTGCTTGAATTTTTGGCCGTCGGGCCCTCCACGGTCTGGCTTCCTCCAGATCGCGTGCGACACGGACCAGTGTGGCCTCGTCACCAAAGCGACCGACTATCTGAAGGCCGATTGGCAACCCGTCGATACTTTGTGCCAAAGGCAAGGATACCGCAGGTTGTCCGGTAATATTGAAGATAGGTCGATGGCAGGCCATATAGCCTTTTCTCGTCCACTCTTCGGCAGAGATCGTCGGGTTGGTCAAGCTATAAATGCCGCCATGCGGAGATGCTACGACGGGTTGCGTGGGAGTCAGCACGATGTCAAAGGAGTCGATCGCCTCGGCCACCTGAAACCGCATTCGCCGGAAGCCTTCATTCACGTCGTTCCAGATCGATAGAGGTTTATTGCGGCTCCGTTCGTAGAGTTTGAGACTCACCGGCTCCAAAGTGTCCGCGCTAATAGTGCGGCCCATCGCCCGCGCCGACGCTTCGAGCGAACTTGCGCCGAGATCTGAACACAGGAGAATTATTCTGGTGAACATTTGGAAATCAAATGGGGGCCCGATCTCGCTCACTTGGTGACCCATTTCCTCCAGAAGTGAGGCAGTCGAGTCGACTGCTTGCAAGACTTCCGGTTCAAGATCGAGTTCGCCCCATGTGGTCCTCGCGATCCCGACCCGCAGAGTGCCGGTGGGTTGGGAAAGCTCCTCCACATAGGGCCGACTTGGCCGGACAATGACAAACGGATCGCCGAGATGAGAACCGGAAAAAACGTCCAGGGCTGCAGCCATATCACGCACTGTCCGGCAAAGAACAAATTCTCGATGGAGGCCGAACTCTGTGTCCTGCTGTTCCGGCCCGCCTGAAACACGACCTCGAGACGGGTTCAACCCAACAACACCGCACCATGCTGCAGGACCACGTATCGATCCGCCACTGTCGTTCGCATGCGCAATCGGAGTGACACCGGCGGCGACCGCCGCTGCGGATCCCCCGGACGAGCCCCCCGCAGTGCGTTCCAAATTCCATGGATTGCGGGTAATGCCATTTAGGATGGTTTCGGTCGCCCCTGATAACCCAAGCTCCGGCGTTGTTGTTCGTCCGAGAGTCCGGAGCCCAGCGACCCGGGCGCGACGAAAAAAGAAACTGTCCGCCATCGGGCGCTGACCTTTGAACAGACGGCTTCCCCGCTCCTGAAGTCGGCCAGCTTCGCTGGCTCCGAGATCCTTGCGAAGGAATGGTACGCCTCTAAAGAACCCGGAATCTGCGCCCGCAAGACTCTCGGCATCTTCGTAGAATTCGATGACGGCGTTGATGCGAGGGTTGACTTCGTCATAAGCTGCGCGGGCCAGGCGTGTCAGTTCTATAGGAGTTACCTCACCGGCATTCACGAGCCTCGCCAAGCCGGTGGCATCGTATTGCACGTATTCACTGAGCTTCATTTCACCCTCCCTTGCTCCTCCGATTTGGCGAGATGGGCCAGTCTCCGGCCAGCAGGTTCCGTCTACAGATCGCCCCGTGAAGCGAGCAGCCGAGGAGATGCCTGCAACGGCTTGCACTCGACACAGTCGACCTGTTCGTGAATCACTGGGCAAGTCCCCCATACCACTGCAGGGTCCATTGAGGCGCTGAACGCGCTTCGTGATCCCCGCACGGTGCGGCACATCCGCGTGTCAATTTCCCCGTGCCATGACTTTGCGGAGCGGCCAGCGGGGGGCATCATCCATGTCCGCCATGCGCCCGCACTCTGGCAATGAACGCACTTCTTGTAGCAAGAGGAATTCTCATCCGACGATTGCCTATTCGCTGACAATGGCAACGTATCCAGGTGCGCATCATCGAATGTCTCTGCAAACGATGCGCTCCGGTGTTGGAGCTTCTGAGCTCTAATCATCGTTAAATCAACGCCAAGTAAGAGACATGTAGTTTGCCAAATTGGGCCGCAGTTAAGCCGGCGCTATTTATCGCGCTTCCAGCACCGCACTGAGGAACTGCCGCGTCCGCTCGTTCTGCGGGTTGCCGAACAGCTGGTCGGGTGGGCCCTGCTCGACGATCTTGCCGCCGTGGAAAAAACAGACGCGATCGGAGAATTCCTTGGCGAAACCCATCTGGTGAGTGACCATCAGCATGGTGAGGTCATACTCGGCACCCAGCTTGCGGATCACGTTGAGCACCTCCCCGACGAGCTCCGGGTCCAGCGCCGACGTCACCTCGTCGAACAACATCACCTTGGGCCGCATGGCGAGCGCACGAGCGATCGCGACGCGTTGCTTCTGCCCGCCGGAAAGCTGTATCGGGAAGTGGTTCTTCTTGTCGCCGAGCCCCACCATGTCGAGAAGTCCGGCAGCGCGGGCCTCGGCCTCCTTCTTAGGCAGTCCCAAAACCGAGACGGGTGCCTCCATACAGTTCTGTAAGGCTGTCAGGTGCGGGAACAGGTTGAAATGCTGGAACACCATCCCGATCTTGCCACGTACGCGTCTGAGATGCCGCTCGCTCGCCGGCACCATCCTTCCATTCTTCTGTATGTGCGTGAGCGGCACTCCGTCGACCCAGATCACCCCCCCTTGAATCCGATCCAGCGTCATCAGGGTGCGCAGCACGGTGGTCTTGCCCGAACCCGAAGGGCCGATAATGGAAACCTTCTCGTTGGGGGCGATATCGAGGTTCAGCCCGTCCAGCACGGTGAGCGCGCCGTATCGCTTGGTAACGTTCTCGAAGCGGACCATGCGTTCGTTCATGAAGAACCCCTTATCGCAGATGATAGCGGCGGTTGAGCCAGAAGCTCACCGACTGCACGATTGCCGAAGCGACCAGTGTGAGCACAAGGTAGAAAAAACCGGCCATGGCGATCGCTTCGATGAAGCGGTAATTCTCCGCGCCGAAACTTTTTGCTTGCTGAAGCATCTCAAGAATCGAGATGGCCGCAAGAATGGGCGTCGACTTGAACATACCAATCAAGTAATTGCCCAAGCTAGGCACCATGGGTGGGATCGCCTGCGGCAGGATGATGGCGCGCCAAGTCCGTGTCCGTGGCAGGTTGAGCGCAGTGCACGCTTCCCACTGACCACTATCCACATTCTCGATCCCTGCGCGATAGCACTCCGAGCAAAGGGCGGCGTAGTGGATGCCGAGCACTCCGATGCCGGCGGTCCAGGCGGGGATAACGATGCCGAATTGGGGGCCGACATAATAGACGAAGAACAGCTGTAAAAGCAGCGGCGTCGAGCGGACGAATTCAACGATCTCTGTCATTGCAGCGGCCACGTAGCGATTCGGCGACTGGCGGATCAGCGCGAAGACCAGGCCAAGCACCAGCGCGATCAAGAAGCCTTGCAGTGTGGCCTCAACCGTGACAATCGCGCCGCCGTAGAGATGCGGCAACGCCTGCCATACATAGGACCAATCCCAAATGTTCATGCCAGTGACTCCCGCACGAAGCCACTGGAGAGGCGGCGCTCTAGCCAGCGCACAAAAGGCGTGATGAGGGCGCGCGCGATCACGTAGTAGCCGAACAGCGCCACCGCGAAGAACAGCAAGTAGTTGCCGGTAGCGTCGGCTGCCAGCTTGGATGCGGTGGTAAACTCGGTGATGGTCACGAAGAAGATGAGCGAGGTAGCATTAAGCAATTCAATCATCAGGTTGCCCCAGGGCGGCAACATGGCGCGAATCGCCTGGGGCATCACGATACGGCGCATCATTGTGAGCCGCGGGAAGTTGAGTGCGGTGCTCGCTTCGTACTGGCCGCGATCAACAGCTTCGATGGCGGCGCGAACCACCTCGGCCCCATATCCGGAGACGTTCATTCCGACGCCGAGGACGGCGACGGTCCATGGCGAAAGAGCGACACCGAAGAACGGCAGCACAAAGAACCACAAGTAGAGCTGGACGAGAAGCGAGGTGCCGCGAAAGAACTCAATGTATGCGATCGCAGCCGCCCGCAGCGGCCAATGAGCCGAGACGCGGATTAGACCGACCACCACGCCCAGCACGACAGCCACTAGAGATGCCCCGAGGGTTACGAGAAGGGTGGTCAGAAGGCCCTTGGCGAGTGCCGCCACGCTAAAGCCGAGCATCTGTCTGCATCCTCTATGGCCAGTTGCGTCTGACCGCCTTCCTGCTTTGTCTGGAAGGCGGTCAGACGCACTCCGTCACTTTGCTGGTTCAATCCTTGCAGAGGTCAGCGGTTTTACTGTCGCCCGGCAACATCGATTTATCGAATCCATATTTGCTGACCGATGCCATCATCTCATCGGAGCCGATATAACCCTTCATTGCCGCGTTGAAGGAATCGACCGCCGCTTTCTCACTGAGCGGGAAGGCAAAAGCGGGATTGCCGGGCTTGCTGGACTGGGTGTACGGCTCGGCGAGCGCGAGGTTTTTATCGTTGCCTATAGCTTTCTTCAGTCCCAAGTAGTCGCCGACTCCAACGTCGGCGCGGCCCGCCTTAATAGCCTGGATAATTTCCGCGTAACCAGGGACCTGCATGATCTTGTCGTCGGCGATACCGATATCGCGCGCGTTCTTGAGCGAGGAGAAGGCAGAGCCTGTGACAACGGTCACGCCCTTGTTACGGGTGTCTTCCAAGGAATGCAGGTCTTTCGGATTACCCGTGGGCACAACCAGCGCATCGTTGACGGTAGCGATCAGATCGCTGAACAGCACATTCCGGCAACGCTCAGGCCGGACGTACATGGCGTCGGAAATAACGTCAAAACGACCGGCCTGCAGGCCGGGGATGAGAGAACCCCATTCGGTCACGACCGGCTCGATTTTCGTGGCGCCCATCTTTTTTAGAACAGCCAGTATGATCGCGTTGCTAATGCCCAGGGATTCATTGTTCTCGCCGGGAAAGGCCCAAGGAGCATCATTGGAGTAGCCGATCCGGATTGTCTCTCCGTTCTTGATCTTATCGAGGAGCGACTCAGCCGAGGCGGAGCCCGGTATCGAGCCGACTGCCATAGCCGTAATACCCAAAGCAGCCATTCCCTTCAGAACCATACGCCGGAATTGATCATGCCTACCTGCGATGTATCGTCCGTTGTTCATTTTGTAACTCCTTCCGTTTTGTTGCCGCATGGATTTGGTTGGACCCCATGCCGCGGTTCCCCTTTTGCCAAAATGATAGGGTGGTCAGCTTTCCCCATTCATTATGGATTTGTAGGTCCTTCCTCGACATCTTCGAATTGCATTGCTCGACAGATCTCGAGGGCGCGAGCTTGACTTTTGCAGGGTCAGGCCAGCCAGAATCCTGCGCGACTCGCGGCCACATATCGGGGAGAATTGAGAAGCCATCATGCTTCTTACTAATTTCCTCCACCGAAAAGAGTTTGCCTACGACGAAACTCATGTGTGCTCTTAAAGCTAATGTCAATAGCCGGAGAAATTTTTTTACACGCGGCGCTGCAATAGCAGGTGCACTGGATATAAGACGTAGAGGCAGAGGCCGTTCAGCCCGAAGTTCCTCGGCGTGAGCTCGTCAGCTGTGCGCCCGAGGCGTGCATGAACGAGGCGTAAGATGCAGCTGTCGTATCCGGCCTCGGTGTATTGGATATTGAGTTGTTGCGCGCTTGTTGGCTTGTTGGGCTGCTGACCGAGGAAACAACATTAGTGGCGGCGTACTTCGCTCCTCCGGCCTTGCCGATACCTCGCGCGCGGGTACGGTGGCCATGCACCTCAATCGCTAATCTTCAAGAGCCTCGACCCCGCTTGCGCCCCGCAACCAGGCGTTATTGCACCTTCCCAGCGCATGCTGCGGTCAGAACAAAATCGGGATTTCTTGATCGAGACCCCAATCGGCGCGAAGATGGGCAAGGCCGGTTGGAATAACACGGCCATATTCTTTAGGGCACAGGTCGAAGCACGTTCACCTCTTCAGTGCGCTCGTGGATCACCGCGGAACAGAGTGGAACGAACAGCTTTGGCCTGCCGTTTGCGAAGTCACCCGGTTGACTCGCGACTAAGCCGCTTCATCCCGACCAATATGCAGGCTACCGCAGCCTTCGAACAGACCAACTCAGATGCGCTGCCCAATTGCCCAGGAAGCGATCCGTCCTAGCGCGCTCTCATCGCTCGTATCCCTTATTTAGTCGCCCGTGAACAATGAAGCGCGTCAGGCGGCGCGTGGTTTCGGCTGGCATTGAAGCGCGGCGATGAGCAGGCACA
>NZ_JBSKBP010000081.1:0-10747 GCF_053714275.1 Mesorhizobium sp. Arg314
AAGGATGTTACAGGCTTGTTCAACTGACCCCTCGCTCGACCGATGACTACATGGTCTCCCACGTAATTTACATTCCGATGCTGGCTTTGGGCAATATAGAACTCACTCACGTCGCAAATTGAAAATATCGTTAATTTCGATCGGGTCTCAGTCAGATCAACGAATTATGGCCAAACAAGAAGAACCGTCCGAGAGACAAAGAGCTATCCTAGCGGCAGTACGCCGTTTTCCGCAGTTTGAGTTGGCGATCCACCGACTGGTTGTCCGGAGTGAGAGCTTTCTAGAGATATGCGAGGAGCTTGCCGACGCGGAGCTGGCGCTTTCAACCGTCGACAAGACCACAACAACGGCGTTGGTCGAGGCTAGACGAACCGAATGGCAGGAACTCGTGGACCGGCTGGTTGGAGAAGTCGGCGAAGCGGTGCGGGACTCAGAGGCTGCTCGAAACTGGGGTGTCAATCCTCGGCCGCCGCCACGGTGAGCGCCACGAATGGTTACAACTGATCGGTGGTCAGTTTGCAAATTTCCGCCATTCGGGGCGTCAGGATTCGATTGCAATTGCACAGCGGTGAACAAGATGAACCAGATCATGAAATCCGGCTTACTTTCGAGACTCCGCCCCAAGGGCGCAAGCCTTTTGGCAGCATCCGTAGGCCTGGCACTCTCATGTGCTTCGGCCTGGAGCCAGAGCGCAATAGACAAGGATGCTAACGACGTCCTCGTCACTTCGATGAACTACTTGAAAGGTCTGAAGACGTTCAGCGTCGACTACGATACCGACCACGAGATCATCGACACGGCCGGCCAGAAGATCCAGTACAGCGCTTCGGGCTCCCTGACAGCCTCGCGCGGCGAGGGTTTCCGCATCAGTCGGAAAGGCCCTGTTGCCGATGTCGAGGTCACCTTCGACGGCAAAGTCATCTCGCTCTACGGCAAAACGATAAATGCTTTCGCCCAAATCGACAGCCCTGGTCCGAGCATTGACGACGCCGTCGAGGAGTTCAGGGTATCGACCGGCCTGGATGCTGTCGGCGCGGACCTGATGTCCGCGGACCCGTATTCGGTCCTCACGGAAGGAGCCGTCGAAGGCACGCTCATCGGCGAAGCCGTTATCGGTGGCCAAGTCTGCGACCATCTGGCGTTCCGGACAGACACCGTCGACTGGCAAATCTGGATCCGCCAGGGCGACCAGCCGCTGCCGCTCAAATATGTCATAACGACCAAATGGGTGACCGGAGCGCCCCAGTACACGCTGAGACTAAGCAACTGGAGCGTCGACCCCAAGGTCGACGGCAAGCTGTTCTCCTTCACGCCGCCAGCGGATGCAAAAAAACTGGGACACATAGATTCTGGCGAAATCGGCCAACTTTCCCTGGAGGACGCAGAATGAGAACGACCGCGCGAAATAGAACCGCGTTGGCCTTGAGCCTCGTCACGGCACTCATAGTCATTGACAGTGAACTCATTCCCTCCGTTTCGTTGATCTCCAGCGCCGAAGCGGGGGTCGGGAGGCCGCTGACCCCGGGAAGTGTGGCTGGCGTTGCCCGTCGCACAACGCGCCGCGTGGTTCGACGATCCACCATCTACGTGCCCGCGCTGCCGCCCGCCTGCGTAAAAGTCAATGTTAATGGCATGACGCTGTCGCAATGCGGTGGTGTCTACTATCAGCCCTATGGCGGTCGCTACGTCGTGGTCTATGTCGACTAAAGCATGTCTCCCGAAAGTGGGAACCGGTTTCGGGACAAAGACATGCGTAAAATCAAAAACCTAAAGCGCATGGAGCGAATCTGAAAGATCGCGAGGCGCTTTAAGCCTTCCAATGAAACCGGGACTGTGCGCCCGACTCAGAACCGAGCAAAGATCATGAAAACTTTCTATCGGACGGTGACTGGCGGCTATGCAGCGCTTTGTATCCTTTGCCTTGTCAATAACGCGGGCGCGGCCGATCTGGTCTCCCCGGTGACGCCAGACCTGAAGCCAGTCGTGACAGAGCAGGGATGGACGTTCAGCGCCGCGCCGTATTTCTGGGCGGCTGGGCTCTCGGGCGACGTGGGGCAGTTCGGTTTGCCCACCGTCGAGGTTGACTCTAATTTTGGCGACATCCTGAAAAATCTTGATTTCGCGGCCATGGCCACCATCGAGGCACGCTACGACCGCTACAGCATTTTCGGCGACCTCCAATACGTCAAGATTTCCGCCGGCAATGGAACGCCCAGAGGCATCTTGGCAGACAGCGTCGATCTCACGTCCCAAACTTTTTCAGGTCTGGGCGGAGTTGGTTATTCAGTTCTCCAGAGTGACGCTGGACGTCTCGATGTGGTCGGCGCCATGAGGGTCTGGTCCGCGCATACGGACCTTGACTTCCATGGAGGGATCCTTGACGGGCGCTCCGCCAGCGACGGCAAGACCTGGGTAGACGGGCTGGTTGGTATTCGTGCGAACTATTCGCTCACACCCGAGTTCTATGTCACGGGATGGGGAATGGTGGGAGCAGGTGCCGCCAATGTCGATTGGGACGTCGCAGCCACGCTGGGCTATCGGTTCAATGATCGGTTTTCGGCGGTCGTCGGCTATCGCGCCTTGGGCGTCAACTACGACAATGACGGGTTTGTCTTCGATGTCGTGCAACAGGGCCCGATCATGGGTCTGATCATGCGTTTCTAGGATGGCGCCCAAATCGCGGAAATTGCGCCGGACCTTCGCAAGGTCCTGGCGCGGGGTATTCCAGACTAGGAAGAGGGCGGGCTGACCGGCGCGACTACCCGCGTTCTCACTTTACCAGTCGCGGCGCCGATAATGATCCTGACGGCCAAGTAGAACTTGTGCAGGTAGAGAATGCGCCTGAACTCGTGCGCAATGCGCGCCAGGAGATCGAGCGACGACTTGGCCGCGCGGAAGACGCGGAGTTTTTCTGAACTCGTTGCGCAGAACTGGTCTGGACGTCCGAAGCTGACGATCGACAGCTGGCACCCAGCCGCACCTTTACAGTTAATTACGTCCCCACCCGCGCCCTTTGTGTGCAAACCATCCCATGCGTCCGCTGCTGTTGGCCGCGATGCAAGGTACACTGATTGGAGGAAGGCATGGGCTATCCGCTTGCTCCGCTGACTGGTTCGACGAGGGGGACACGTCACTATCGAGGGCTATATTTCGCTCTCTCGATCGGCTCGAACGACAGCCACACCTCGCTCAGCACCGCCGAGGAGGAGAACTTCTTCGCCTGGATGTCAGCGGGGAATCACCGCAAGTGACTTGGCTGAGAGAACCCTTGCTGCATTTCGCGGTCGTCGGCGCGATCCTGTTCGGCGGCTATTCGTGGCTGCAAGAGAGCAGTGTCGCCGCCACAGCTGTCCAACCCGTCCGCATTGGCGAGGGCGATGTACGCTGGCTGAAGCAGACGTGGTCGAGCCAGTGGCTGCGCCAGCCCACGGCGGAAGAGCTGAAGGGTCTGGTCGACGATTTCCTGAACGAAAAACTGTTGGCACGCGAGGCCGAAGAGATGGGCCTCGAGCAGGACGACTCTATCATTCGCCGCCGCCTGGCGCAGAAGCTGAAGTTCCTGGTCGAGGACACCGCCCAGCTTGCCGAACCTAGCGAGGCGGAGCTGCGGCAGTTCTATGCTGCCAACCCCGCACATTTCGAGACGCCGGGAAAGCTGTCGTTCAGGCAGATCTACTTCGATCCGGAACATCGCAAGGACGCCTCGGCGGACGCCCAAGTGGCGCTCGCTGCGCTGAATGCGACGGGCGGTACGGACGCGGCTGCGGGTGATCGTCTGCTGTTCGGCGACAGTTTTGACAACACCGACGAGCTGGCGCTGTCGGGGATGTTCGGTCGGGACTTTGCACGCGAGGTCATTGCGCTCGAGCCGGGCGAGTGGCGCGGTCCGGTGAAGTCCGGCTACGGCTTTCACCTGGTGCTGGTCACCGAGCGCACGCCGACGGTGTTGAAGCCTTTCGAGACGGTCAGGGATGCCGTTCTTGGCGAATGGCGCGGCGCCAAGCAGACAGAGCTCAGCCGCGACTATCTCGTCGAGCTGCGCAGGAAGTATGCGGTAGAGGTGGACGATAGCGTGAAGGCGATGCTGGGACCAGAGCCGGCACCTGACGTGGCGGCAAAATGAGGCGACCGGGCGAAAAGTCTCTTCTCGTGCGATGGGCCCGCGCAATGGAGCGCGTTGCGCTGGTCATGCTGGCAGCGGCCATCATTGTGCTGCTCCCCGCGGCCGCGTCTGCCCATGAGGTACGCCCCGCCTATCTCAGCGTCCAGGAAGAGGCGCCGAACGAGTTCAGCGTGCTGTTCAAGACGCCGATGCAGGGCGACGCGAGGCTGGCGCTGTCGGCGCTGTTTTCCGGCAGGATCGAGACGGTCACACCGATTGTCTCGCATCCGACCGGCGATGCGATGGTGCAGACCTGGCGCATGCGCACGCTGGACCCGCTCGCCGGCCAGAACGTGCTGATCGACGGCTTGCAGAACACCATGACCGACGCGCTGGTCCACGTGGTCTTCGCCAACGGCAACAGCTGGACGGCGCGGCTGACGCCGAGCGAACCCTCGGCGATCATCCCCGCGTCGCAGAGCGCCTGGGGGGTGTTCGCCACCTATGTCCGCCACGGCATCGAGCACATCGCGTTCGGCTTCGACCATCTGCTTTTCGTCAGCGGACTGATGCTGATCGTGCGCGACTGGCGAAAGCTGGTGAAGGCGATCACCGCGTTCACGGCGGCGCATTCCATCACCTTGAGTTCCGCGACTCTCGGATGGGTGACGCTGCCGCCGCGGCCGGTGGAGACGATGATCGCCATCAGCATCGTCATGGTCGCCGCCGAGGTTGTGCGCATGGAGCGCGGCCAGCTCAGCCTCGCCATCGCTCGGCCGTGGATGGTGGCCTTCGCCTTCGGCCTGCTGCACGGCTTCGGCTTTGCCGGCGCGCTGGTCGAGCTCGGCCTGCCGCAAGGTGACATCCCGCTGGCGCTGCTCGCCTTCAACGTCGGCGTCGAGCTCGGACAGCTGGCTTTCATCGCCGTGTTGCTGAGCGCCGTCTATGCCGTGCGGCAGGTCATCGCCATTCCCCGGCAGGCGATCGTCGCGTCGGCCTATGCCATCGGCATCATCGCCGCATTCTGGAGCGTCCAGCGGCTGGACGCGGTGTTTTCATAGGAGGAGGTTCAAATGAAGTTCGGTCATCTCGAAGGCGCACTGCTGAGGAGTGCGGCACTTGCAGGCCTGTTGGTCGTCGCGCAGTCCGTCCGGGCGCAGGAGACTGTGAATACGGATATCGGCGACATCGACAAGACCACGGGCGCAAAGGTGTTCCAGGCAAAGCGGCCCTACTCGCCTTATGCCGGCCGCAACTTCCCGGTGCGGCCACTGTTCGGCGACACCCATTTGCACACCGCGCTCTCTTTCGATGCCGGCGCTGCCGGCGCCAGGCTCGGACCGCGCGAAGCGTACAAATTCGCCAAGGGCGAGGAGATCGTTTCCAACACGGGACTGCCGGTGAAGCTGTCGCGTCCGCTGGATTTCCTTGTCGTGGCCGATCACTCCGACAATCTCGGCTTCTTCGGCGACTTCCTCGCCGGCAAACCCGAGATCCTGCAGAATCCTCAGGCCCGCACCTGGTACGACATGATGCAGACGGGCAAGGGCGCCGAGGCGGCCTACGACATCGTCAAAACTTTCGCGCAGGGCAAGTTTCCGAAGGACCTCATCTATTCGCCGGGCACCGCCGCGTATCGCTCCACCTGGCAGAGCATCATCGACGCGGCCGAAGAGGCCAACCAGCCCGGCCGTTTCACAGCGGTCATCGGTTATGAATGGACGTCGCTGTCGAAGGGCAACAATTTGCACCGCAACGTGATCTTCCGCGACAATGGCGACAAGGCCGCGATGATCGAGCCCTATACGACACAGCCGCCGCTCGGCTCCAACAATCCGCGCGACCTCTGGAAATGGCTGCAGAACTACGAGGACAAGACCGGCGGCCAGGTGCTGGCGATCGCCCACAATGGAAATCTGAGCAACGGCACGATGTTCCCGATCATCGAGTCCTTCACTGGCAAAGAGATCGACCGCGAATATGCCGAGCAGCGGGCGCACTGGGAGGTCCTCTACGAAACCACACAGATGAAGGGCGACGGCGAGAGCCATCCGGCCCTGTCGCCGAACGACGAATTCGCCAATTTCGAGAAGTGGGACAAGGGCAACCTCGACCTTAGCGAGGCCAAGAAGCCGGAGATGCTGGAGTTCGAATACACGCGCTCGGCCCTCAAGAATGGCCTCAAGCTGGAAGCGAAGCTCGGGGTGAACCCTTATAAGTTTGGCCTGGTTGGCAGCACCGACTCGCATACCGGTCTCGCCACCGCCGATGACGACAACTTCTTCGGCAAGGTCGCCTCGGCCGAGCCAAACCCCGAGCGCACGTCGCATGCCTTCATGACCAACGCTAAGCTCGGGCTGAAGATCATGGAATGGGAGATGACCGCGTCGGGCTACGCAGCGGTGTGGGCGCAGGAGAACACCCGCGCCTCGATCTTCGACGCCATGAAGCGGCGCGAGACCTATGCCACGACCGGGCCGCGCATGGTGGTGCGCTTCTTTGGCGGCTTCGACTTCGAGGCCGCCGACGCCAACACCCGCAGCCCGGCTATTGCCGGCTACAGCAAGGGGGTGCCGATGGGTGGCGACCTCAGCCATGCGCCCGACGGCAAGGCGCCGACGTTCCTGGTGGCCGCGCTGAAGGACCCGATCGGGGCCAATCTCGACCGCTACCAGATCATCAAGGGCTGGCTCGACGCGGCCGGCGAGGTGCATGAGAAGATCTACGACGTCGCCTGGTCCGGCGACCGCAAGGCGGACGCCAGCGGCAAGCTGCCGCCGGTCGGTAGCACGGTCGACGTGCCCAATGCGACGTGGACCAACACGATCGGTGCGCCCGAGCTGATCACGGTCTGGAAGGACCCGGATTTCGACCCCTCGCTGCGCGCTTTCTACTACGGCCGTGTCATCGAGATCCCGACGCCGCGCTGGACCGCCTACGACGCGAAGTACTTTGGCCTGACCTTGCCGGCGGAGGTGCCGATGACGACGCAGGAGCGCGCTTACACGTCGCCGATCTGGTACAATCCGGCAGGCTAATTTAGGTGGATCCCTGCCGGATGCTTGGCTGCACCCATCGCACGGTGCCGAGGTCATGTAGACCACGGCTCCACGACTACCCCCAGTTACCTGAACGTAGTCGCGCCTTGGCCGGATCGGAGCGAATGGCGTCGTCATCCTCGGCGATGATGATCGCCGGGATGCCCTTGCTCGCACCCAAGGGACGTCGCAGCCGCGCTGGACTATCGGTTCAACGATCGGTTTTCGGCGGTCGCCGGCTATCGCGCCTTGGGCGTCAACTACGACAATGACGGGTTTGTCTTCGATGTCGTGCAACAGGGCCCGATCATGGGTCTGATCATGCGTTTCTAGGATGGCGATTTGTTGCTGATCCTAAGCCCGCCTGCTGAAGTCAATTTTCGGCCAGGAGCTACAGTGTTCTGCCCGTAGGATACAGTTAGTTACCTTCCTTCCATGGCGCTCGAAACGTAAGCGGGTTCCCGGGCCACCTTTCGGGAGTGATCGCGATCAGTGAGGCTGCCGATCCTGTCTTGGGACCGGAGATCGGGTTGTGTCTGGACTTGACCTTTACGCAAGTCGCGTCGCGCGACGACTTGCTTCCGATAACAGACAAAGCTCGGCGCGGGGAGGCACGGTCGCCTTCTCGGGGATGACATCGGGGTGCACGAAACAATGAAGCTGGCAAATCGCTGCGGGGGACTGGTGGGATTGAACATGCGAGCAAGGCGAAGCCTGGCAATATCCTTTGCTTGTGCGTTCAGTCTCGTGGGCCTCTCGTCTTGCGCAAGCAGGCCTGAGACCGGAGCCTTATTGTCGAATACCTCCGTAGCTCAAGGTGCAAGTTCGCATACCATCCTCGTTGCCACCACTCGATCGCGTGATGCCCGACCGGGAACTTACTTCGATGGTGAACGGTCATCTGCCCTGAACTTTGCGTCGATCACCGTCAGCGTGCCGCCGAACCATAAGGCTGGCAATGTCGAATGGCCTTCTTCGAAGCCGGGAAATGCTCAAACGGATTTTGTCACGCGAGATGGCGAACTCCTGCCGAACGATAAGCAGTTCCTGGCTGAGTTGAACCAGCGTTTGAAGGCTCAGCCCAAAGGCCAACGCAAGGTCCTGCTCTTTGTACATGGTTACAACACGCTGTTTGCCGAAGGGCTCTATCGCTTCGCGCAAGTCGTTCATGATTCCCATGCGCCCAGCGTTCCCGTCTTCTTCAGTTGGGCCTCGCACGGCAAGACGCTGGACTACGTATATGACAACAACAGCGCGACCATCGCTCGCGACGGATTGGAGCGGACGCTGCGCCTTTTGCTGGCCAGCGATGCCGATGAAATCAACGTCCTGGCGCATTCGATGGGCAACTGGGTGACCGTCGAGGCATTTCGGCAAATCAAGATATCGGGAAACGTCACTTCCGCCGGCAAGCTTGGTACGGTGATACTCGCCGCTCCCGATATCGACGAGGATGTATTCAAATCGGAAATGCAGCGAATTGGGAAACCAAAAAAGCCGTTTTTGATCATTGTCTCGCGCGACGACAAAGCATTGGGTCTGTCGAGACTTATCGCTGGCGGCAAAGATCGGATTGGGGCGAGCAGCAATACGGCGGAACTCGCAGAACTCGGCGCGATAGTCGTCGACTTGTCGAATGTGAAAGCCACCGATGCGACCAATCACGGCAAGTTCGCCCAAATCGCGGAAATGGCGCCGGACCTTCGCAAGGTCCTGGCGCAGGGTATTCCAGATCAGGAAGAGGGCGGGCTGGCCGGCGCGACGACCCGCGTTCTCACTTTGCCAGTCGCGGCGCCGATAACGATCCTGACGGCCAAGTAGCACTTGCCGCAGGTATTTTGAATTTAGAGAGGATGAACGATGACAAGACTTAGCTTGAGATTGGTCAGTGGTGCTGCTGCAATCGCCGTCACCATGATTTTTGGCGCACTGATCGACACAGTTGCGCCGATCCCCTCTTTCGTCGGTGAGGCGCAGGCGCGAGTTGGTCATCCGCTCACGCCTGGCAGCGTCGCTGGCGTTGCGAGGCGCACCACTCGCCGGGCAATCGTCCGGACGAATATCTACGTGAACAGCCTCCCGGCTGCATGTGTGAAGACCACCGTCTACGGCCCCGTGCTGTGGCACTGTGGCGGCAAGTATTATCAGGCCCATAGCGGGCGCTACGTCGTCGTCAACATACAGTGACTTCGGGTGGCTTCGGGCAATAGCGCCTCGGAAGAGGCGCGATGCGCCTTCCGTTGGGGCCGTGCCAGCCTTCCGCGGTCCCACCGTTCCGGTTTACGCGGAAGCAGACCTATTTGTTCTGGAGCGCAGCGCTGTTGCTGGCCGCAGGCGCCGCGCAAGCCGGTGACGAAGCCCAGCCCCACAACTGAAAGTTGTTGGGCTGGGAAGGTAGAGATAACGGCAGCGCCGACAAGCGGCGCTGCTCGCCATCCGACGGAGCCGCCACGATTTAGGGCCAACCGCCGACTTGTAGTGTCAAAGTTGGGGTATCGAACCATGGCTCGACGCGATGCCGGCCCGCCGCAGGCTGAGGCGGTCACATATTCGGTACGCACCAGCGTCGGAATTCACATACCGCGGATGCTGCGCGGCGCGGGGATCGATCCGGGCATTTTTGCCCGGAAATACGGATTCGATCTCAGTCTGTTCGAAAATCCTGACAATGCCGTTCCTTATGATGAATTTTCCTACTTCCTGGTGGAGTGCGCCCGCGAAACAGGGTGCGAATGTTTCGGGCTGGCTCTCGGAATTCAGGCGCGTTTGAACGTGCTTGGCGCGCTTGGCGGTGAAATGGCCAAGGCGCCAAATCTTGGAAGCGCGCTTTTAAATGCCGTGCGTCATTTGGCAAAACAGGATCGAGGACTGGTGATGGCGCTGCAGGACTGTGGCGAAGATGTCGAATTGCGGCACATCACCATCGATCCCCGGGTGGTCAGAGGCGAGCAAATGTCGGATGTAAGCACCGCATTCGCGTTTTCGATTATTCGCGAGTTGTGCGGACCTCAGTGGCGGCCGACGCAGGTTTCCTTGGCGCGCCGCGCGCCTCTCGACGCGCGGCCCTATAAAGTCGCCTTCGGCTGCCCGATCGCCTTCAATCAACCTGCTGCCGGCTTGCGATTCGCCAAGCGTTGGTTGGTCGCTCCCGTGGGGCCGAGCAGCACGCTGACAGTGACGGCAGGGGAGCTTCAAAGCACGGCACTGGCCGAGCAGGTAATCGCACAATGCGTGCGCAACTTGCTCAGTCACGCCACGTGCAAAGTCACCAAGATCGCGCAGGACATGGCGCTAACGCGACGCACGCTTCATCGGCGCCTAGCTCAGCAAGGACACACATTCGAAGAGCTGATGGAGCAGGCCCGATTTAGCGTAGCGCTCCGTCTGCTGCGGGACACCGATCTCAAACTCACCGAAATTGCTCTCGCAATTGGCTATTCCGAGCTTTCGGCGTTCACGCGCGCCTTTCGCTCCTGGGCGGGGATACCGCCCAGGAGCTTCAGCCGGCGATCCGAAACGGCCGCTAATTAGCGCGATAGGTTTGTCGGGCTTCTTGCTGTGGTGGCGCGGAGGAAAGTCGAAGATCCCCGCGAGACAACAGCTTTGA
>NZ_JBSKBP010000082.1:0-10742 GCF_053714275.1 Mesorhizobium sp. Arg314
AATCACGCCCGCAAGCAGGAGGGAATCGCAAAACCGAATTGCAAGAAAACGCCAGCCAAATACCGCAAATCCTGCAATGCCAAACCCGCGATCTTCCTCATTCAACAAGTCAGATCAACGGCTTGCGCATAGTTCACGGGCGACTAGGTTGACACCAACAAGGCGGCGCCCCGGCGCGCGCCGAGGAAGAGTGTTTATGCGCGACAGCTGCGAACACTCCTGCCTCGAGATCTTCAACATCACAGCAACTGAGGCTGCGTATACGGAGTCAGGGCACTGACATTTGCGAGACCTTGGTTGTCTGTGACAGAAGGGTCTTAACTTCCCTTGAAGGGTCCCCGACGTGCTCGGGTGCAACGGTCTGTCCAGCTTCTATAATCCGTTTGCCTACCATGTATGCGCGAGGTTCGTTCATTGCATCGACAGCCAGGAGCCTGCTCCCTTTGTAATACCAAATCGAACGAGACTGCTCATGATCGCCCCTTCGCTGGACGATCTGGTCGTAGCCGGTGTTCAACCCCGCTATTTGCAGCTTGACGTCATACTGATCCGACCAAAACCAAGGCTTCGCCACATAGCTCTGCGAAGCACCTAGCATGTTTTCGGCTACCAGTTCGGCATGGTCGATGGCATGGCCAACGCTTTCCAGCCGGATGCGCCAACCGTCATAGGGAAAGGAGGCGCACTCCCCGGCTGACCATATGCTGGGGTCCGAAGTTCGCCCCTGCCGGTCGGTTCGGATGCCATTTTCGATCTCAAGGCCTGCTTCTTCGGCGAGGCCGGTTCTAGGGGTGACCCCAATGGCAACAATGACGAAATCAACCGGGATGTCCATGCCGTTGGCGAGCACTGCGCTGGAAACCCGGCCTGGTCCGGTCAGACGGTCAAGTCCGACATCCTCAAGAATCCTGACGCCATGGTTGGAGTGCAGATTCCGGAAATAGTCGGACGTTGGCGGTGCAGCGACTCGCTGGAGAATCCGGGAGGCCATCTCAATCAGCGTAATCTCAAGCCCCAGCTTCACCCCCACCGCGGCGGCCTCAAGCCCGAGATACCCGCCCCCGACAATGAGTAGCTTCCGACCGGACTGGAATTCGGTAGCCATCGCATCGATATCGGCCAGCGTGCGGATCGTATACACGCCTTTCAAGTCACCGCCGGCCGTGGACGGTATCCGCCTGGGGCGGCATCCCGTGGTCAGCGCCAGTTTGTCATAAGGGATTGACTTGCTGCCCCCGCGCACAGTCTTGGTTGCGCGATCGATCAGGGTGACAGGTGCGGCCAGTCTGAGATCAATTTCATTCTCTTTCCAGAACGAGGGCGCCCGCAGGTATAGCCGCTCAAGATGCATTTCGCCCAGAAGGTAGCCTTTGGATAGCGGCGGCCGTTGATAGGGCGGCGTGGGCTCCTCGCCAATCAGCGTCACCGCCCCTTCATAACCCAAGCTTCGCACCTTGGCTGCAAGCGATGCTCCGGCCTGTCCAGCACCGACGACTACAATGCCGGCCATTGAGGAATTCCTTCCGCACATCGGGCCAATCCGCCTATCCGTCCGACGGATCACTTGAAGTGTTCAAACCTGTTTTTCGGGCATGTGAATAACCAGCCCTTCCAAGGCCTCGTTCACCCTAATCTGGCAGGTCAGCCGCGAGCGCGCAGGATCCGGCTCGAAGGCGAAGTCCAGCATGTCCTGTTCCATTGCCTCCTTCGGTGGGAGCTTGCCCACCCAGTCCGGATCGACATACACGTGACAGGTCGCACAGGAACAAGCTCCTCCGCAATCCGCCTCGATACCTGGGATGCCGTTGTCTCGGGCTCCTTCCATGACCGTGGCGTCGCGGGGAACTTCCACAACATGCTCCCGGCCATTATATTCAACGTAAGTGATCTTGATCATTGCGATCTTCCTAGACTTGTACTGCCAGCAATTGACGAACCGGGCGCACCGCGCCCGGCGTATTACTTCTTTCGCATTTCTTTCAAGCGCGCCCGCGTGCGAGCCGTAGCCTCTTCCGTGCCGTCGTGGAAGGTACCGAACCATTTGTCGCACGGGACTTCGGGCTCGCCATAGTTACACTCGAAATAGCGATGGTGCAGCTGATGGAAGAAGTCTCCTACCCTCAGTCCAGCGTCACTGTCCTCTCCAGCGGTTACGGCTTCGTAACCACCGTGCGAGGTGATGGCCAAGAGCACTTTCTGTTGTAGCTGGAAGATGAAGTGTACTGGATGGGACGGGATCACCAAATGGATTAGAACTGAGCTCAGATATACGATATGCTCGACCGGATGCATCGACATGCCAGACCAAGGGCCGACATTGACGTTTCGGTGATGTACAGAATGAACCTTATTGTATATCGGAGCCCAATGCAGCAAGCGATGGATCCAGTAAAAGTGAAACACGCCGTATATTGGCAAAAGCACAAACCAAAGGACAAACCATATAGGGTGTTCAGAAAAACTGAGCATCGGTGCATAGCCGTTGGCGTATGCCCATAGGCCTACAACTTCATATGCAGTCCAAATCGTCGCCCCACTGCCAATCGACCAATAGACGTTGTCCAAGAACTGGCTATTGAACGTATACAATGTGCTTTTTTTGTGGAACGGGCGGGCGTCATACCGAAGATGGTTGCCTTGTCTTTTGAACGTGTAGAGGTAGAGATGCATCCCTCCCGCCACGAGAACCATCAGCGCGAGGTTGCGCAGATAAACGCCCGCGATCCAATCGAGAGTGAACGTTCGCGCTGTTTCCAACGAAGGCGATAGATGGAACCACGTCAGGAACGACAGGCCAACCACCAGCAACCGATCCGACATCGGTAGCCAAGAATTCCACAGTAGCTTGAGCCCGAGCATCGGCCCGCGTTTCAAGTTGAACAGCGACCGGTCCTCCAGGGGGAGATCTGGGTGATGGTTCCAGGTCGATTTGCCTGGAAGGGTGACATCCGGCTTCCTAGTGTCATGTGTCATGAGATTCACTCGCCTATACTTCGCACGCCCAAAGGGGCTGTCTCGCCGAGCCGAGCGCAGAAGCTCAAACAAGGTCGTATCGGTCGCCGTAGCTAAGAGATCCATCGCAGGCCGCCGATTGAAACGCGCTCAGCGCCTCGATCCGTTGCTGCCATTTGCTCCTGCAACCTGCCTACGAGAGAATATAATATGCGCGTGCCGAGAGCCCAAAGGAAAATAAAATCAACCAGAGTTGAGCGTAATGTATTGAACCGCGCCGGCTTTCCCGGAGTTCTGATGAGGTGGAACCGTGGCAATCAACAGCTTTCTCGGGACGCGCCCCAGGGATGCGGAGGATTGGGAACACGATTGCGATAATAGTCCCGCCGGGGTGCGGGCTTGTTTGATCGCGGCCAGATGGCTGCACGGGGTAAATGTTCGTTGGGGCAAGAAGGCGGAGTGAGAAAGTGGCTGGGGCGCTCGGGAGCCCGCGGGGTATCCAAGCTGGTGACAGCTCGAGGGAGAGAACCGCGAGTTGAGAGCGGCCAATGAGATCCCGCGCAAGGCGACCCCATATTTCGCTATGGAGAGCTCGATCGCCGGGCCAAGCCATTGTCGCCTTCAACGATCACCGAGCTGCGCATGGGGTCGAGCCGATCGGCAAGATGCTTCCGATGGCGCCGTTAACCAATCATTACCATGACGCCAGTGGCGCGATTCGGCCATACTGGCAGCAGCGCAAAGCGCGATGAGGCCCTGATGGCGGCGGCCCTGCGGTCTGGTCGAAGAGAACATCCGCGTCTTAAGGCGAGTGTAAAGTTTGGCGGGCGGGGGCTACGGACGCGTCAGCCGCCGCTCCGTTGACCTGAAAACATTTTCCGCCAGATCAACACCTAGCCGTAACCGCATAAAGTCCCGCCTCTCTTTTGGGTGGCGCTAGTGCCATAACGTCTGGCTTGGGATGCCACTCGGTAGAGCTGTAGAGCTTGCATTTACACGGGTAATCGCGTGCCCCTGTACCAGCAAATTCCCTTTGGCCACGTTGGAAAACAGGCCGATTCGCCGCCAGCCACACCACGTGGATGATCCTGACCACTCAATTGCGGATTGTACGTCCCAATGGATACTAATAGGCTGCGGCATATGCCTGGTCCAATAGCCAAGCACGCATTGTTGACGCAGGCTTTGAGAGCGGCTTCCTGTTGTTCCAAGCTAGACAGAAGCCGACAGGGTCATGCATCGTGACGTCGGAAAATCGGACGAGTCTTCCTTGGCGGACCATCGGTCTGACCAGTGAATCCCATCCAAGCGCCAAGCCTTGATTTGCCTCAGCCGCTGTAAGGAGAGCCGAATATCTGTTAAATCTGCTCCCGCGCAACCCTTGATATGGAACAGATGCGTTTTGCAGAAAATCATGCCACCGAGGCCAATGCGGGTTGTTCCAATCCACATGAAGTAGCGGAAGGCCCGACAAGTCTGCCGGCTTGCTAAAGCGGTGTTCTTCTGCAAAAGACGCACCACAAACAGGATAAATGAGATCTTTGAACAGCGGCTCGCTGCTTTCGTTCGCCCATATTCCTGCTGCAGGTCTTACAAAGAGGTCTACTTCGGCGTTACGAAAGTCTCGAACCTGATCTGAGATGAAATGATTGACTGTAATATGTGGAAATTTTATCCAGAAATCTTCCATTCTTGGCATAAGCCAGTGCGTAGCGAAGGCATCAGTACACGCGAGAGTGACAATTTCCTCGTCTTTCTCAATCCTCAAGGCCTGCACCGCTTCGGAGCAACGCGACAGACTAGCGGCTACCTCGGAGAATAAATCTTGCGCAGCCGCGGTCAGCTGCACTCCATTTTTATGTCGAAGGAAAAGCTTGAGGCCGAGTTCATCCTCTAGCGCTTTTATCTGACGACTTATCGCACCGGCAGTTACGTTCATTTCATCTGCAGCGCTTTTAAAATTTGCATGCCGAGCCGTCGCCTCAAAAACCGCTAAAGTCGTCAATGGCGGGAGGTTGTAGTACTTGCGGACGATCGCTCTTCTCCTTAGATTTAGCAAAACCAGAGTAACACGAGGCGACCCAGAAATAGTGATTCAACCGTATAGAATAAGCGGCCTGCGCTACTTATCTTGCTCAGCTCAGAATAATCCGCGACAAGTTCGATTGCAAGGGAAACCCAAGGGTGCGCCCCTTCCCAAAGGACGTGAGAAACCCTGGGCAAACGCTAATAAACCTGGAGGGCCCAGAACAAGAGCTGGTCAAACCGTACGCGGACTTTATCAATGAAAGACAGCTACTGCTGGTTTCATGCCATTCCGGCCCGGGCTTCGGCGCATTTGGCATTCGGTGGCGGCTCGAAAGCCGCTCGGCAATCGCGGGCAGCTGCGGATCGGCAGATAGCACCCGCGCAGCTTACTATCGTGGACATCGAGGTCCCGGGCAGCCTGGGCAGTCCAGCGCTGCACGTTCCTAGGATCAATCAGACCGCTCAGCTTGAACTCGCGGCTGAACTTCCTTGGAGTTTCACTCTCCCGTTGTGTCAGACACCTTACCTCGGTTGTGCCGACGTTGAGCTGCGGCTGCCATCGACGCGTGTGGCTTTCCTCGTCCTCTCCTTCAGCCAAATACTCGTCGTGTACCTTCTGCACCAATTCGTCATTGAAATGCGCGCAGCGGTGATATTGTCGTGGGACTTTTTGATCCGCATGGGAGGCCCAGTTAGCCCCGAAAGAAGGGCTTAGGCGTCCAGCCAAACGTTCTGGAACTCCATTGTGTAGGTCGGGTGCATGGCGTAGTTCTTCACCTTCTTGTTCATGTGGCAGTAGAGCTTCTGCCAGAACGGCTGGATCATGATGCCTGACTCCTGCAGGATCTGCTCGACGTCCTTCATGACCTCCTTGCGTTTGGCAACGTCTATCACCGACAACGCGTCTTTGAGCTTGGCGTCGAAATTCGGATCAGAGTAAGCCGTCTCGTTCCAAGCCTCACCAGTACGGTATGCCAATGCGAGGACCTGGACCCCGAGCGGGCGCATATACCATTGCGTTGTGGAATAGGGGTATTTGTTCCAGTCATTCCAGTAGGTCGAGGCCGGTATGACGGTACGCTTAACCTTGATACCAGCTTCGCGCAATTGAGCAGCAATTGCGTCAGCGGTGTTCTTCTGCCATTCGTCGTCGACCGAGATTATCTCGTGCTCGAAATCCGCCTGTCCGGCATCGAGGATCAGCTTCTTGGCACCGGCAATATCGCGCGCCTTGGTCGGGAGCGGATAATATTCGGGATGGATTGGGCTGACGTGATGGTTCTCGCCGACCGTGCCGTGGCCACTGTAACCGAGTTGCAGTACCGCCTTGTTGTCAACTGCCATCTGCAGCGCGTTCCGCACCCGTTTGTCGTCGTAGGGCTTGTGGGTCGTATTCGTCCGGCAGATTAAGGTAGTTGCTGTATCGATTTCGGATTTGACCAGGCTCATCTTGTCCAAGATCTCGATGAAATCCGACGGCGTCTCGAAATTGAGGTCGATCTCACTGGAATCGAAAGCATTTAGAGAGGCATTGAAATCGGCACCGTAATCGATGAACTCGACGCTGTCGAGCAGCGCTTCGCCTCCCCACCACTTGCCGTTCTCGCGGCGCTTGACGATCGCCTTGGAGCCGACTTGATAGGACACCAACTCGAATGCTCCGGTGCCGATGGGCTTCTTGACCGGATCGGCGCCGTCCTTGTCAAAGTCGCGATGTACGACCAGTGCCGGATAGTCAGTGAACCCCGCAATGAGCGTAATGTCGGGCGCGGAGAGCGTCAATTTGACCTTGTGGTCGTCGACCTTAATGATCGCACCGTCCCTAGCTTTGCCGGTCTTGCTGTCGACCAACCCACTGACACGTGCCGCCATGGAATTGCCTGAGACACCTTTCTCGCACCAGCGTTTCAGGTTTGCGACGACATCCTCGGCACTGAAAGCATCGCCATTGTTCCAAGTAACGCCCTTGCGGACATGAAGCGTGTACTCGGTGGCATCATCATTCACATCCCAGCTCTCGAGCAAAACCGGCTCAAAGGTGAACTGGCGCGTGTACCGCACGAGCGGCTCGAGCCAACAGCGTGTGACATTTGCCATTTCCGTCCAGTCATAGGTCCGCGGGTCTTTTTGACCTTTGACGTTCATTGAGACGCGAAGCGTTCCGCCCTTCCTCGGCTCTTCAGCCTCGGCTTGTGTGGGCGCTGCAAAACCGATCATGCCATAGGCAACTGCGGTGGATACGCCGAAGGTAGTCGCAAGGGCCAGAAATTCGCGTCGGTCCATACGACCCGCCTGGGTTTCTTTCGCCATGACTCTAATAGCAGATGGAACTCGCTTGCCGTTGCTTTTGAAAACTCGCATGTGCCTTCCCCTTTACTATTCTAACATCACGCCTTTGCGAACATTTTGCGTGTATTCGATGGTACCCCTGCGGCGACATTCAAGCTTTTTGAAAGGAAGCGGCGTCCCAAACGTGTATTCTTGAGTGTACTTTACCTGTGGATCAGAGAACTCGCGATAAAGCTTAGAGGTCGTGTCATGGTCACTTACCCTCGTACGCTTGGCATGGGCCTGCGATGCCTGTCTCAGTACCTCATTAGGCCAAGGTCGTTAGCTGTCGAATGCGCAGTCCACCGACGATGCTCAGGTGCTCCCCAATGAGTGTAGGGTAAAACCATATGCTGCCATTGCAGGCTTCTGGAAGGCGAAAAAGAAATCAGCCGATATAATTGCAGCTTATGTCTCTGCCCTTATCGTAGGCTTTGCGCTCGCGATGCGTTGGCGGCACCCGATCTTGCCTAGGAGCGCGGCGAAAGCTGCTTCGGGCTGATCGGCCACCCTGTCTGACGAAAAAATCGATGCATCATAATCACCTTGGGACGTTCAATTCCGAACGGCGAAGCGCGATCTCTGCCTGGCCCGTATGACCTGAGGTGCTATCATATGAAAGTCATTTCGATACTATCTCTCCCAAGGTATAAAAAATCTGTACCCCACCCTTGGAAGCGGATAGCCTCCCGACGACAATTCTAGCGCGCTTCTTCCCCCCGCTATACCGCAAGAAGGACATTGCTATGGACGTACGTGCGGCCGTTGCCGTTCAGGCCGGAAAACCCCTTGAAATAATGATCGTGGACCTCGAAGGGCCGCGCGAAGGCGAGGTTCTTGTCGAGGTCAAGGCCACCGGCATCTGCCACACCGACGAGTTCACCCTGTCGGGCGCCGATCCGGAAGGCCTGTTCCCGGCGATCCTCGGCCACGAGGGCGCCGGCGTGGTCGTCGATGTCGGCAAGGGCGTGACTTCGGTCAAGAAGGGCGACCATGTCATCCCGCTTTATACGCCCGAATGCCGGCAGTGCCCGTCCTGCCTGTCGCGCAAGACCAATTTGTGCACCGCCATCCGCGCCACCCAGGGCCAGGGCTTGATGCCGGATGGTTCCTCGCGCTTCTCGATGGGGAAGGACAAGCTGTTCCACTATATGGGCTGCTCGACCTTCTCCAATTTCACCGTGTTGCCCGAGATCGCGCTGGCCAAGGTCAATCCCGACGCCCCCTTCGACAAGATCTGCTACATCGGCTGCGGCGTCACCACCGGCATCGGCGCGGTGATCAACACCGCCAAGGTTGAGCAGGGGGCGACCGCGGTCGTCTTCGGCTTGGGCGGCATTGGCCTCAACGTCATCCAGGGTCTTCGCCTTGCCGGCGCCGACATGATCATCGGTGTCGACGTCAACAACGACAAGAAGCCCTGGGGCGAAAAATTCGGCATGACCCATTTCGTCAATCCGAAGGAGATCGACGGCGACCTCGTCCCGCACCTCGTCAACATGACCAAGCGCGGCGCCGACCAGATCGGCGGCGCCGACTACACCTTCGACTGCACCGGCAACACCAAGGCGATGCGCCAGGCGCTGGAAGCCTCGCATCGCGGCTGGGGCAAGTCGGTCGTCATCGGCGTCGCTGGCGCCGGCCAGGAGATTTCGACCAGGCCGTTCCAGTTGGTCACAGGCCGCACCTGGATGGGCACCGCCTTCGGCGGCGCACGCGGCCGCACCGACGTGCCGAGGATCGTCGACTGGTACATGGACGGCAAGATCCAGATCGACCCGATGATCACCCACACGCTGAAGCTCGAGGACATCAACAAGGGCTTTGACCTCATGCATGAGGGCAAGTCGATCCGGAGCGTGGTAGTCTATTAGCGCCAGGGAACCAATCTCACGAAATCTTAGCCGGCGGTTGGTTGCACATAGATACGAAAGGGCACCAGCTTCACGGGGCAAATATCCTCGGCTTGAGCCCGCCCTTGCCCCAGCCTACTAGCTTAACAGAAGCGCTAGCGCGCGTACGAATATCGACTGCCACCCACCCGGCCGTTCCGGCAATGCCAAGGACGCGCAAAGCTAGCAAAAGGAATATCAAAGATACTGGAGGTCTGATGCAACAACTCAAGGTCCTTCAATCGCTGTGGGCGATGGAACGACGCGAGCCCGATGGGTTTGAGCGAACGCTAGACGAGAACCTTCGCATGATTGCCGACGGGTCCTTTGATGGCGTTAGCGCTTTTGTTGGGGATAAGGAGCAGACACAGGCGCTTCAAGCGGCTCTAAGTGGGACCGGTCTGCTTGTCGAAGCATGCGGGACACCTGCCACCGATGATGATTTGAAGCGGCAGATCGACGTAGCTGGTGCGTTCGGCGCACTGCATTTCAATGTGCAACCAGACGTAAGGCTGCGCCGACTCAGCGACGGAACCGATCTTATTCAGCGTTGGACAAGGATAAGCGAAGGCGCTGGTCTGCCGGTCTACTTCGAAACACACCGCAACCGACTCACGACCGACCTGTTCTACACCCTCGATTTGTTGGAAGCTGCGCCTGACCTTCCGCTCCTCGCAGACCTGTCGCATTTCCTTGCAGGTCGTGAATTTGCGTGGCCAGTGAGCGACGAAAATCATCGACTGATTGAGAGGATCTTGGATTCGTCGTGGGCATTTCACGGCCGGGTGGCATCACGCGAACAGGTCCAAATCGAGATCTCCTTCCCCCACCACAAGATGTGGGTGGATCTTTTCGTGGGATGATGGCGCTACGGCTTCGCTAGCTGGCGCCGCCGCTCGAAGTCTGACGCCATACTAAGCTTTACGTGTGAACTTGGGCCACGTCCCTACGCAATTACAACACGAACTGCAAACGACTCGACGGACCGGTGGGCCGAAGCGTTGCTGATGCGCGATCTGGTAAGGGACATTTGGACAGCGCCGACATAAACTGACGCCGAGCACCGTATAGCGGTCCGACGTGGCAATCGATCGCGCAACAACGGCCATTTGGTTTGTAGCACATTGTTGTTGATGACTGGGCTTTGGGTGGCCCCATCCCGCGGCGATCAGACGCGCAGCTGGCGGCGATGCGCCGACAGTGCCCGGACTTCTCCAGAGCCAGGCTAGGTGACGGAACACTTGGCTGGAAGGGACCGCCGCGACAAATCTGCTGGCACCCGGTGACGATGCGACGATGTCGCTGCCCTCATCGATGACTCGCTCTTGCGACCGCGCCCCGGCGCACCTTCGCCGAGATTCCCCTGATCGATTATGCGGAGAAGCCGGCCGAGTTAACTATAGTCTGCCATAGCACGTCTTCCTCTGATCAGGACCGGCTCGGCTTAACCGCAACCCCGGAAGACTGGCCTGCTGCCGGTTTCGTGGACACCGAGATAAGGTGTTTAACGGAACTGGAGAGTGGGAATGCAGAGAAGGAAAT
>NZ_JBSKBP010000083.1:0-10538 GCF_053714275.1 Mesorhizobium sp. Arg314
TTGCCAGGGAATCACGTCCTCCAGCCAGGCAGGAACATATTTCTCGATACGACGCGACAGGCGTATGCCGTCCTGCAACGAGATGTGGCCGATATGGTCGATGGCGAGCGGGATCTCGTATCCGATCACCTCGCGGACCTCGTGGATATATTGCTCAAGCAGGTCTATCCCCTTTTCGCTGAAATGCAGGCCCGTGAACGGGTGCTGCACGTTCTGCGCGTCGTAGGCGAGATTGCGGGCCTTGCGCTGCTCGGGCGTACCGCCACGGCCGCGCGGATTGGCATGGAACCCTTCCAGCGCGCCGGCGGGCGCGGCCACGGCGCCCGGGACATGGGCGATCTGCATCAAGCCCAGGTCCATCTTGAGGAAGGTGAAACCCCGGTCCATGCGCTGCTTGAGGCGCTTTCCGGTCTCGGTGCCACTGGGCTTCTCGGCGTCGGTGTCACAATAGACACGCACCTTGTCGCGGAACCGTCCTCCCAGCATCTGGTAGATCGGCACGCCATACGCCTTGCCAGCGAGATCCCACAAAGCGATTTCGACCCCCGAAACGCCGCCGCCCTGCCGGCCATGCCCGCCGAACTGCTTGATCCGGCGAAACAGGCGGTCGATGTCGCAGGGGTTCTCGCCAAGCAGCCGGCTTTTCAGCATCAGCGCGTAGGTGGCGCTGGCGCCGTCACGCACTTCACCAAGCCCAACGATGCCCTGGTTGGTGTAGATCTTGAGCAGCGCCGAGGTGAACGGCGCGCCGACGATTTCGGCCACACGCATGTCGGTGATGCGAAGCTCGGACGGCTTCGAGTTGGTGTTGACCCGGTTGAGAGCCTCGTCGGCTCCATCCGTCTTTGGCATGATTTATCCTCGTTCAGGTCGGCGGGGCCCTGTCGCCCCGTGTGCTGCCGATGGCGTTGCTAGCCCAGCTCGATCTCATGGGCTTGCAGGTAGTCGCGATTCATCTCGATGCCGAGGCCCGGCGTCGACGTCAGCCTGAGGCTGCCATTCGAAACATCGAGCGGCCTGTCGATAAGATGATCGTACTTGCCCAAATTCCACTCCGAAGTTTCGAGCTTGTAGAAATTCGGAACGGTCATCATCACCTGTGCTCCCGCAACGACGTTGATCGGTCCCGCGGCGTCATGTGGCGAGACTGGGATGTAGTAGGCTTCGCATAGGGCGGAAATCTTCTTGAGTTCGGTAATGCCACCGGTCCAGGTGACGTCAGGCATGATGTAGTCGGCGAGCTTGTTCTCGAGGACCGGCACGAAATCCCACTTCGTGTGGCCGCGCTCGCCCCACGAGATAGCGGCGCTGACCTTGTCGCGCACCTGCTTGAGGGCGTTAAGGCTCTCGGGCGGGCACGGCTCCTCGAACCAGTCGATCTGGCCGGCTTCCTCGAGGCTGCGACAGAGGCGAATGGCGGTGGGAACGTCGAAGCGGCCATGCGCGTCGATGAGGATGTCGACGTCAGGGCCCGCCGTTTCGCGGATCAGCGCCGTGAGTTCGGCCGCTTCGCGCTCGTCCTTGCGGGTCATGCTGCCGTCGAGGTAACCATCCCGCTGTTCGCGGGGCACGCCATCGGCGGTGCGGCCCTGGTGAGGGAAGGGATCGAACTTGAGAGCGGTGTGGCCGGACTCGACGATGTCCATGATTTCGCGGACCACAGCGTCCTTGCTGGTGAATTTGGCCTGATTGGGATGGGTGTACAGCGCGATTTCATCGCGCACCGGTCCGCCCAGCAGCTCGTAGATCGGCTTGCCGAGGACTTTGCCCCGGATGTCCCAGAGGGCTATATCGATGGCGCTCACGCATTCGACGGCGGCCCCGCGGCTGCCCATATAGGTGAAGCTGCGGAAAATCTTGTGCCACAGATGCTCGATACGTGCGGGGTCTTCGCCTGCCACGGCGATACCGATCTGTCGTAAGATCGTGCAGAGCGCGCGGTTGGCCAACTTTGTCGTGGTGGTGATCTCTCCCCAGCCACTCACTCCCTCGTCGGTCGTCACTTCGACGAACAGGTACTCTCCCCAATAAGAAGCATCGGATTTGATCAGCCACGGCCTAATGCTCGTGATTTTCATCTCTCAACTACCTTTGTCTGGAATGACCCCGACTAGCGGTATTCTCGACCGAATATTCTACCCCGCCCGAGCGGCGTTACGCGCGCGCATGTGCTCGAGGACATGCCGCCCGGAGCCCTCGACATGGCGCGCAATGAGTTCGGCTGCCTCGTCGGCATTTCCCGCTTTCACATGCGCGATGAGCTCCCGGTGCTCGCGAAGGATCGCGGCACGCCGGGCAAGCGTGAAATTGAAACGCCGGCTCACGGCGCGCAGCACTTCGCGATGCTTCCACCAAAGCTCGGCGGCATGGCGGTTGTAGTGCCTCTGATACATCACGGTGTGAAAAGCGGTATCAAGCTCGCTGTGCTTGAGCGTGTCGGCAAAGTTGTTCTCTTCAATCAGGCCCTGGATACGTTCGAGTTCGGCAATGTCCTCGACGGTCGCCATATTGACGAACCATCGCGTCAGGGCCGGCTCGATCAGGACTCCGATCTCGTAGATATCCCGGACAAAATCCTGATCAATGGGCCGGACGCGCGCGCCGCGGTTGGGAACGAAGGTGACAAAGCCCTCGCCGCGCAACAACTGCAGGGCTTCGCGCACGGGGTTGGTCGAGGTGCCGTGACGCCGGGCTAGATCGGTTACCACAAGGCGTTCGTTGGCCGCGAGCCGCCCTTCGATGATGTCTTCCCGGATCAGCTGATAAAGCGAGGCGCCCTCGCTGGAGGCCCCGAGAGCGTCAATCCCTTCGGGTGGTTCCGCTTTGAAATCGCTTGTTTCTGCCAAGGCCCGCTCCCCAATCAATACACATTCTGACCGATATCACGCACGGTTTCCATAAACAATGTACGATCTCTTGCGTTGACAGACAATCTACTATCTGAAAACGTACAAACTGCTCGAAGGGATACATTGATAGAGATATCCCACGGCCGACGAGCAAAGACCGCTCACCTCGATGCAGAGCGGCATGGGAGAGAAACCTGGAGGATACCTATGACGAGGATTACACTCGGCGGTGCCGTCCTGCGCGGCACTGTCTCCACTGCCTTAGCGGCATCGCTGATGTCCGCACCGGCGCTGGGCGCGCCGCCGGTCGACCTGAGCAAGTGGTCGCCGCAATATGTGCGCTCCATCGCGGGCACGCAGGATTTCGACACGGAGGGCGATTGCGCCAAGGTCACCCCACTCGACTACAAGGGGCGACTGACTTTCTGGTATCAGGGCGTGTTCGAGGGCGACCCCGATCTCCTGCGCCAGTACTACAAGGATTTCTTCGAGACCTTCCGCAAGACCTATCCAAACATCCAGCTCGAGGAACAAGCCCTCACCTATAACGATCTCCTGGACAAGTTCCGCACGGCGCTGCTTGGCAATGCGGCGCCGATGGCGGTCCGCCTGCAAATCCTGGGTGGCACCGAGTTCGCCTCAAAAGGCTATCTGCAGCCGCTCAAGCCCGAGGACGTGGGATATTCGACCGAGGATTTCTGGCCCGGCGCCATGAAGGCCGTGACCTGGGACGGCGTGACCTACGGCATTCCAACCAACAACGAGACCATGGCGTTCATCTGGAATGCCGATATCTTCAAGCGTGCTGGCCTCGATCCGGACAAGGCTCCGGCAACCTGGGACGACGTCGTCAAATACTCCAAGCAGATTCACGACAAGCTCGGCATCGCCGGTTACGGCCTTGTGGCCCGCAAGAATGCCGGCAATACCCCGTACCGCTTCATGCCGCAGTTGTGGGCCTATGGAGGCGGCGTCTTCGATGAAGCCACGGCGAACCCTACCTATAAGCAGATCGAGCTCGACAGCCCGCAGAGCAAGGCCGCGCTGCAAGCCTCTTACGATATGTATGTCCGCGACAAGTCGGTTCCGGTTTCGGCGCTTACCAACCAACAGGCCGACAACCAGCCGCTGTTCCTTGCCGGCCAGCTCGGCATGATGATCTCGCACCCATCCGACTACAATGTCATGCTCGACCTCCAGAAGAAGGCGACGGGCACCGACAAGGACAAGGCGCAGACCGTCATCGACAATATGCGCTATGGCCTCATTCCGACCGGCCCGGACGGCAAGCGCGCGGTCGTGTTCGGCGGCTCGAACATCCACATCCTGAAGCCCGAATATGTCGAGGGCGGCAAGGTAGACGAGCCAGCTGCAAAGGCCATCATCTGCATGTGGACCAGCCCCGAATGGTCGCTGAAGATGGCCTATGCAGGTTCGAACCCGGGCAACCTTAACGGCTTCAAGACCAAATGGATGAAGGAGCGCCTGGACAGCATCAAGTTCCTCGACGTCACCACCTCGATGCTGCCATACGGCATCCCGTTCCCGGCGCTGCCGCAGTCCCCCGAGATCATGAACATCATCGTCCCGGACATGCTACAGAATGCGCTCACCGGAGCAATGACCGTCGACCAGGCAGCGGATGACGCGGCCAAGAAGGTGAAAGACCTGATGGGCGGGGGACTCTAGCCGAAGCCTGACCTGCGATCTCACCGGTTGCGCTAAGAGCGCAGCCGGCTCGTACTGAAAAACAAGGGCACGCCAAAGTGACGATCGTGGCCGGCAAGACCGGGGCTCGGCGAAGATTGCGACCCCTGCTGCGCAAGATTTGGGAGCATCGCGCTGACTACGCGTACGTGCTCCCTGCAATTGCCGTCATGCTGATCGTGATCGCCTATCCGATCTACTACACGATCGAGCTGTCGTTCTTCAACACCCCGCCCGGCCTCCAGCTCCGGGACAAGATCTTCGTCGGCATCGACAACTACACCGCCATCCTCAGCAGTCCGGTGTTCTGGAAGGTCACCTCGAACACCCTTATCTGGACACTGGCATCCACTTTCATCTCCTTTGTCCTGGGATTTGCCTGCGCGCTGGCGCTCCATCGTGACTTCATCGGCCGGGGTGTGCTGCGCGCTATCCTGATCATTCCCTGGGTCATCAGCGCGGTCGCCGCGTCCTATATCTGGAAGTGGATCTACCATTCGGACTTTGGGATCATCGGCGCGGTGCTGGTCGGCCTCGGATGGGCCGACCGTCCCCCCAATTTCATCGACAGCGTCAGCACCGTGCTGCCCTCCCTGATCGTGGTCAACATCTGGCGCGAGTTCCCGTTCGCCATGATCATGATGATGGCCGGTTTGCAGACAGTCCCCGACCAGTTGCTGCGCGCCGCAAAAGTCGACGGAGCCAATGCATGGCAGCGCTTCTGGCACGTCACCTTCCCGCATTTGAGAAACGTCTCGACAGTGACGATCCTTCTGCTGGCAGTCGCCAACTTCAATTCCTTCATCATCCCCTGGATCATGACCGGCGGCGGCCCGTCGAACGCATCGCATATCTGGATCACCCACATCTATGAGCTCGCCTTCGGCCGGCAGCGCTGGGGAGTGGCATCGGCCTATTCGGTGCTTCTGTTCCTCATCCTGATGACGCTCGGCTACTTCTACGTCCGCGCGCTTAGCGGCAACGACCGGAAGGATGGCAGCGCATGAGCACGATTGCCGAGACAGCCCCTCGAGGCCAGACTCGTCGCCGCATGCGCATCGACGGATGGCGGTGGGGCGGGCGCATGTTCCTCGTATTCATGCTGCTCTACACCGCGTTACCGATGGTCTGGATGCTGATCACCTCGATCAAGTCCGGCTTTGCCGCGATGCAATTCCCGCCGCAATGGTGGCCGGACGAGCCTACCCTCGCCAGCTACCAGAAGCTGCTCGATCCGCAGAACAGTGTTGGCCAGGACTTCCTGCGCTTCTTCTGGAACAGCCTTTACGTCTCCACTGCAACGACTATCCTTTCCGTGATCGTGGCGGTTCCCGCGGCCTACGCGTTTTCGCGCTTCACCTTCCCGGGCCGGAACTTTTTGTTCTTCGCCGTCTTGCTTCGCAACATGTTCCCGGCGGTGATTTTTTTGGTGCCGCTCTTCATCCTGATGCGCGCCATTGGGCTGGTGAACACGCATGGATCGCTCATTCTCACCTACCTCACTTTCGGCCTGCCGCTGGCAATCTGGCTGCTGAAGGGCTTCTACGACAACATCCCGGTTCAGCTCGAGCAGGCGGCGCGCATCGACGGGGCGACGCGGTTCCAGGCCTTTATCGTGATCGTGATGCCGCTCTCGGCGCCAGGAATCATCGCCACGGCGATCTATTCCTTCATCGGCGCGTGGAACGAGTACATCTACGCCTACACCTTCCTCTCCAAAAACGAGCAGCTGACATTGCCGGTCGGCATCCAGCGCTTCTTCTCGGAAAACACGACGGACTTTCCAGGTCTGATGGCGGCCAGCTTCATGATGAGCGTGCCCGTCGTGGTGCTGTTCCTCGTCCTGCAACGATACTTCGTACGCGCCCTTACAGAAGGCGCGGTCAAGCACTAGAGCCGGATGATTTCAGGTCGAAACGACCTGAAATCTGAATCCGGCTCCAAATCAAGGAAGTGGAGCATGATGTCGTCCGAAAACCGCTTCACACTTTTCGGCATCATGCTCTAGACTAGGGAGTTGCCGATGGCCCACGTGGTCCTCAACGATCTCGTCAAGACCTATGGCAGCTTCAAAGCCGTCAACCAGGTTTCGCTGACGGTCAATGACGGCGAGTTCGTTGCGCTCGTCGGCCCTTCAGGCTGCGGCAAGACGACAACGCTCAACCTCATCGCGGGGCTGATCCCGGTCACATCGGGCGACATCGTCATCGGCGACCGGGTGGTCAACGACCTCGACCCGAAAGACCGGGACATCGCAATGGTGTTCCAGAACTATGCGCTCTATCCGCAAAAGTCGGTCTATATGAACCTCGCCTTCCCGCTGCAGATGCGCAAGCTGCCCAGGCACGAGATCGACAAGAAGGTCAGGGAAGCGGCGCAGGTTCTCGACATGACACAGCTGCTCGAGCGCAAGCCGCGCGAACTTTCGGGCGGCCAACAGCAGCGCGTGGCCCTGGGCCGAGCCCTGGTTCGAGATCCAGCGGTATTCCTGATGGACGAGCCACTCTCCAATCTCGACGCAAAGTTGCGCGTACAGATGCGGTCCGAAATCAAGCGGTTCCACCAGGATCTCAAGGCGACGATCGTCTATGTGACGCATGACCAGCTCGAGGCCGTGACCATGGCAGACAGGATGGCGGTGATGAACGGCGGCTACCTGCAACAATACGATTCGCCGGCGCAAGTTTTCGCCCATCCCGCCAACATGTTCGTCGCAAGTTTCGTCGGCAGCCCGGCGATGAGCCTTATTCCGCTAGAGGCATCGACGGCAAACGGCAACACCGTGCTCACCAGCGCTGAAGGGTGGAGCCTTAAGCTGTCGCAGCTCAACGCGCGCAAGGTCCAAAGAGCGGCCACCAGAAAGGTCGTACTCGGTGCGCGACATTCGACGATCAAGCTGCACAAGAGCGCCATTCCCGGCGCCATTCCGGCCAAGGCCTATACGGTGGAACCAACCGGCGACGTCACTTTCGTGCAGGCGCTCCTCTCCGGCGCCATCGTCAACATCAGCGTGTCGCCCAACATCGCCGTCACACCGGACGAGCAGATCTGGCTCGAGTTCGACCAGGAACGCATCCACCTGTTCGACGGCGAAACGGAGATGGCCCTCGAGGGCAACTGAGACAGCGCGAATGCGTGTGGAACGGGTGTGAATGACGACGAAGCTTAAGATCACGGCAATCAAGCCCTATCCAGCTTGGGTGGGGACCCGCAACCAGATGCTCGTCAAGATCGAGACCGATCAGGGTATCTTCGGCTGGGGCGAGAGCGGCTTGAGCGGTCGCGAGAAGGCCGTGGCCGGCGCGATCGAGCACTATCGCGAATTTCTTATCGGCCGCGACCCGATGCAGATCGGCCGGATCTGGCAGGAGGTTTATCGCAGCCAGTATTTCGAAGGCGGGCGCGTTCTGCAGGCTGCGATTTCCGCCATCGACATCGCGCTTCACGACATCAAGGGCAAGGCGTTGGGGGTGCCGGTCTACGAGCTGCTCGGCGGCAAGCAGCGCGACCGCATCCCCACCTTCGCCTCGACCGGAGACGAGGCCGAGGGCGATGCTGCCATTGAACGAGCCCGCGAACTGCGCGCGCAGGGGTGGCAGGCGATCCGCTTCTTCCCCATCGGGCAAAGCAGCAGGGACGTTTTCGAACCGCGCGAGTCGATCGGCGCCACCGCTAGCATGCTGAACAAGGCGCGCCAGGCGCTGGGCGACGAGGTCGTGCTCGGCATCGACTATCATCATCGGCTGTCGGTGGCCGAGGCGGCGAGCTTCTGCAACAAGCTCGGCCGCGGCGTGCTTGATTTCCTCGAGGAGCCCATACGGGACGAGACACCGGAGGCCTATGAATCCTTGCGTAGGATGACGGACATCCCGTTCGCCATCGGCGAGGAATTTGCCGGCAAGTGGCAGTTCCTGCCCTACATCGAGCGCGGCATCCATCAGTTCAACCGGCTCGATGTCTGCAATGTCGGTGGGCTCACCGAAGCGATGAAGGTCGCCGGCTGGAGCGAGGCGCACTATGTCGACCTGATGCCGCACAATCCTCTCGGTCCGGTGTGCACCGCCGCGACCATACATCTCGCCGCCGCGGTGCCGAACTTCGCCTGGCTCGAGACCAGGGCGCCGGAAAGAAAGCTGGGTTTCGACAGTTCCGAGTTCTTCCCGATGCAACCACAGCTCGACGGCCCGGATTATCCGGTCGGCGACCAGCCGGGACTGGGTGTCGAGATCAACGAAGAGGCGATCCAAGCGCAGAGTTTCCGTTTTTGGGAAGCGCCCCACCTCAAGCGCCGCGACGGTTCTGTCACCAACTGGTAGTTCCATTTCAACCGGAGTCCACAATGACGCATACCCCCGACATCACGCGGCCGCCCAAGGAACTGATCGACGCGCTAAGGGAGATCGGCGCGGCGACGGTCGCCGGCACGCTTGGCCACATGGGCTTCCGCAATCCGCACATGGTTGGACCGGTGGCGCAGAACCATGGCAAGTCGATCGTAGGGCCGGCGCTGACGCTGCAGTTCCTGCCGCAGCGGCCGGACCTCTTCAACGAGGGAGAATATGCCGATCCGGAGACGCAGTTGCACCGGCACGTACTCTACCACGCGCAGGAGGGCGATGTGGTCGTGGTCGACGCGCGCGGCGACATGAGCTCGGGCGTCTTCGGCGATATGATGTCGACCTATTTCAAGGGCAGAGGCGGCGCCGGCATTGTCATCGACGGATGCATGCGTGACCGACCCAATGTTGAGAAGCTCGATCTGCCGCTGTGGCTGCGCGGCTGGACGCCCAACTATCATGTGCAAACCAGCATCTATCCAAATGCCGTCAACGTTCCGATTGCCTGCGGTGGTGTCACTGTGATCCCTGGCGACATTATCGTCGCAGACGATGACGGGGTGGTGGTGGTTCCCGTGGCAATGGCGCCGAAGGTCGTCGAAGAAGCGAAGAAGCATCACGATTGGGAAGAATTTTCGCGCGAGAAGCTCATGCAGGGCGCGCCGTTGCAACGCTATTATCCGCTGCATGACGATGCCCGAGAGGAATACGAGGAGTGGCGTAAAACAAATCGCTAGGAGCACCCCTACTGCGGCTACGCTATGCGGCAACATCTGAGGCGCAGAGCGATCGGCCCTCCTCGTCCGTGGCAAGGAGCCCCGTGACGCACCCGAGTTGGCGGATTGTATCTGCCGACTGCCGTTCCCACCTCCGATGAGTCGCGAAAGCTAACCGCTCCTTATGGGGTTTCGTAGAGTTCCAGCGGCAATCCATCTGGGTCGCTGAAAAAGGTAAACCGTTGGTCTGTATATGGGTCGATCCGGATTGGCTCAACGGCAACGCCAGCGGCTTCTAGGCGCATAATTACGGGATCAAGATTCGCCACAGCAAATGCCAGATGTCTCAGGCCTGTCGCTTCTGGATGGGACAGCCGCATCGCTGGTGAAGGGAAGGAGAACAATTCCAACTGGACGGACCCGATCCGCAGATCTGCCTTCCATGACTGCCGCTCTTCCCGATAGACCTCCCGGATCAGATCGAGGCCGAGGAGTTCGACGTAGAACCGTCGAGACCGGTCGTAATCGGTGCAGATGAGCGCGACGTGGTGAATGGCGTTCAGCATACTAAGAACTCTACCGAAGGTGGGATTTGAGGCCAAGGTCACCGTCGACTACACGGCACTCGCCTCGTCATCTGCTCCCAATCGGTGGCATGATGTTACCGCCAGAGCGCAACCAAATCCGCATTTCGGCTGGTCTGGCGTTAGGCAACTATCAACCCGACCTTGCAAAAAGTGTCGGGCGAAAATGTGTATGTTAGCCGCCTGCCGAAGGTGAGCGTACCGCAGCTTCCAGGATTGTCGACGGGATCGACGGACGACAACTATGCTGAAGGGTTTCGGGTGCCGCGAGGCGTACGAAAGCCTCTCATGCAGGAACCCGCGGTCAGCAGGCGGTGAGCTATGGGGATTTGTGTTTCGGCGTGT
>NZ_JBSKBP010000084.1:0-10535 GCF_053714275.1 Mesorhizobium sp. Arg314
CCGCCGGGACTGCCGGCTGTGATGGGCCGCAGTCCCGGCCGCCAAACTACCCGATCCTTCTCAAACAATCCCAGGGCCAAGCAGGAGCGAAGCTCCGTCGCGGAGACCCTGGGACCATTCCGTAACCTCGAGCGTAGAATGCGGCGGAGCAGAATTCTGCACCAGCTGCACCGCTCATATGTATCGGAATGGATCCTATGGTCTGCGCCGCGTCGCTTTGCTCCTTGCTCCGCCATGGGATGATGACGGGATGGGCGTTGCCGCCAATTCCAACTCCCGGCTTGGCTTTCTCTTTGCTTGTCGCTATGTTGCGATCGCAGATCGCAGAAAGTGGACCTGAAATGCCGCCCGATATCCCAGCTAGTGACCTGAAAAAATGAGGAAAAGCCGTTCGGCAAAAGCCGAAATGGCCTTCATAAACTCACAAGCTGAAAATTGGATATCGTAGCCAACAGGCTACAGCACCTCAAAAACAGGGGCTGGAAATTGAGCGATGCGATTGCGGACGTTTTGAACTGGCTTGAAAGCAGGAAGGACATCCACAGCCTGAGGGCGGCGGTGTGCGACCTGAACGGCATCATGCGCGGCAAGCGCATTCCGGTCGAGCAGGCGCGCAAGGCGCTCGAAGGCAAGCTGCGCATGCCCTATTCGGCCATCGGCCTCGACATCTGGGGCGAGGACATCGAAGGCAACGCCCAGGTGTTCTCGACCGGCGACGCCGACGGGCTTTGCCACTGGACCGGGCGCGGCATACTGCCGGTCGACTGGACGGCCCACCCGACAGCACTTCTGCCGCTCTGGCTGGCGGACGACAGCGGCTCGCCCTATCTCGGCGATCCGCGCCGGGCGCTGGCCCGCATCCTCGACCGCTATGCCGCGCTTGGCCTGACGCCCGTCACCGCGACCGAACTCGAATTCTACCTCGTCGATCCGACATCGCAGCGTCCGGTCGGCCCCGTCTCGCCGGTCACCGGCAGGCGCCTCGATTCCGACGCGGCACTCTCGATCGACGAGGTCGACGATTTCGAGGCCTTCATCCACGATATCTACGAAGCCTGCCGCATGCAGGACATTCCGGTCGATACCGCGATCGCCGAGAACGGCGTCGGCCAGTTCGAGATCAACCTGAACCATGTGCCCGATGCCTTGCGCGCCGCGGACGATGCGGTGCTCTTCAAGCGCACCGTGAAGGGGATTGCCCGCAAGCATGGCTTTGCCGCCTGCTTCATGGCCAAGCCCTATGGCGAACGGGCCGGCAACGGTTTCCATGTCCATTTCAGCGTGCTCGACAAGGACGGCCGCAATATCTTCGACGACGGCTCCGACCAAGGCTCCGACACCATGCGCCACGCGGTTGGCGGCCTGCTGGCCGCGATGGCGCAAAGCACGCTGGTGTTCGCCCCGCATTTCAATTCCTACCGGCGGCTGCGGCCCCGTTCCTATGCGCCGACCGCGGTCGCCTGGGGCTACGAAAACCGCATGGTGGCGATTCGCATTCCGGGCGGCCCGTCGGCCGCGCGCCGCATCGAGCATCGCGTCTCAGGCGCCGACGCCAATCCCTATCTGGTGCTGGCGGCGATCCTTGGCGCGGCGTTGATCGGCATAGAGCGCCAGCTCTCACCCGGCGAGCCGACCGGAGGCGAGGGCCAGGGGCTGCCGCTTGCCAAGCTGCCGCCGGACTGGGCCTCAGCGATCGCCGCCTTCGAGACCGGTCCGCGTATTGCCGAGATCTTCCCGGCCGTGCTGCGTGACGCCTTCATCGCCTGCAAGCGCCAGGAGCTGAACACTTTCGCGCTGAATGTCAGCGACTTCGAGATCGAGACCTATCTCGAGAGCGTTTAGCCAGAGTGCTTCGGCCAACTCAGCGCGCGGCCCATGCCAGCCCGCGGCGCAGGATGGTGCGCATCTGAGGCACTTGGAATTCCGATGCCACGTGACCCAACGACGAATAAAACACGCGCCCCTTGCCGTGCCGCCGCTTCCACACCACCGGCATCACTACGCCGTCGATCCACGGCGCCTGCGAACCGGAAAAAGTGGTGGTCGCCAGCACCTCGTTCGAAGGGTCGACATGCATGTAATACTGCTCGGATCGGTAGGGGAAATCCTCGATGCCCTGCATGATCGGGTCATCGCGCCGCGCTACGTTCACGTGATAGTCGATGATGTTGCCGGGATGCGCGACCCATTGCCCGCCGCACATGAACTGGTATTCGGGCGATTCGCGAAACGCGTCGCCCATGCCGCCATGATAGCCTCCAAGGCCGACTCCGTTCTCGACCCCTTTCGTCAGGTTGGTTTCTTCCGCCTTGGGCGCTTGCGGCGCGCCAGCATCAGTTCTGCCTGGCCCATCTCATCCGCGACGCTCAATATATCAGGTATACTTCTTTGCGTTCGAAGTCGTCGGTGGAATTTCAGCATCGGACCGAGCAAGGAGTCGGACGGCCCACAGGGCGTAGGTTACAATCGTGGCCGCTCTGCCGCCACACCAAGCGCAGCTTCAAGCGCGAGCCCCAAAGCCAGCAACTTGCCTTCCTCGAAAAGCCGGCCCCAGAGTGAAATCCCCTGCGGCACGCGGAATTTCAGCTTCGTCTCAGCCTCGAGTTTGACCGTCGGGACCGACGGCGATGGGCGTGTGGCAAGCTCTCGGAACCCTGCGCGCAGGTGCAGGCAGGGATGGCCGGTGAAATTGCTGGCCAGCAGCATCGGTCCGCTATCGAGCGGCCCGATCAGGGCATCAACTTCGGCAAAAAGCCCGTCAAGCGCGAGCATGACCTGGTAGCGCAGTCGGTCAAGCTGGACATGATCGACGGCAGAAAGGAACCACGCCTTGCGGAATGTATTGGGCCAAGCTTCGTCGCCCTGCCAGCGCAGAAGGTCGTCCTGATCGCTCAACGTCAGCGCCTGAAAGGTGGCCGCTGCCTCCGCAAGCAACAGGTTTTTCAGGGAGTCATAAGGCAGTTCGGGCAACGAGACTTCGACAACCTCGACCCCGAGACGGCGTGTCGCCGCCAGCGCGGCATGATCGACCGCTGTCGCCTCCGCGCCAGAGGCTTTGGACAGATAGCCCAGCCGCAGGTCCGCGATAGCCGCCGCCGCGTCAAAGCGGAAAGGTGCTGCGATCGAGCTGTTATCCTCCGGATCAGCACCATTCAGGACTGACAGGACAATGGCACAATCTTCGACACCCCGGCAGATAGGCCCGACCTTGTCGAGCGAGGGGCAAAGCACCATTGCCCCCGCCCGGGATATCCGCCCGAAGGTCGGCCGCAGCCCGGTCGCCCCGCAGCGGTCACTCGGTGCGACAATCGAGCCTAGGGTCTCGGTACCAATAGCGAAACCGCAGAGCCCCGTCACGACGGCCGAGGCCGATCCGGCGCTCGATCCGCGCGCGCCCTCGCCAAGGTTCCACGGATTGCGAACGAGGCCGCCATACCAGGTGTCGCCATCTGCTAGTGCACCGACCGCGGTCTTGCCGAGCAAGACTGCCCCCGCCGCGCGTAAGACACGCACCACGAAGGCATCGCTGTCGGGAACACGGTCGCGGTACAGCTCTGCACCCCAGCCGGTGACAACGCCCTTCGTGTTGAAAAGGTCTTTCAGCGCGTAAGGGATGCCGTGCAACGGGCCAAGGCGGACCCCGGCGCGGGTCAGAGCGTCGGCTGCCTCCGCTTGGCTCAACGCGAGTTCGCGAGTGACCGTGACGAAGCATTCGAGCCGGTTGGCGAGGGCCGAAATCCGGTCAAGGTAGATTTCGGTCAACGTGCGGCTGGTGAGCGCGCCCTTGGCCATCCAGCCCGCCAGATGCGTGAGCGGCGCGAAGGCAATATCCTCGGCATTGGCGGGTAGCGTGGGCAGGTCTGAGGACAAGCTCAGGACGTCCGGCCCGGGGGGCATGCGAAACCTCGGCAGTCTGGGGTCGAAGCGGCTGGCCGTTGGGGCATCGTTTGGCAAGGCCATGGCGCGGCAGGCCTGGGCCGCGTCGATCTGGCCGCCAAGGTTGTCAGCCATCTGCGCCCGTTCCGCCGCCGTATAGCTGAGCCCGAGCAATTTTTCCGCCGCCGCGATCGTCTCTTCGGCGACCCTCGCCTTGGTCAGGGACTTCTCCACCATTTCGACCCCACCCGGCTCAGAATATCGCCGTTTCGGGGCTGTCGCCCTCGCGTACCCAGGCGCGATACATACCGGTCGAGTTGAACTGCATGACGATGTTGCCCGCCATATCGACGCCGATCAATCCGCCCCGTCCGCCGATCGGGGCCAGCTCTTCGGCGATGGCGGCCGCCATCGCTTCGTCCAGCGTCAGACCCGCGTACACCATGCGGGCATGGATATCATGGCCGGTACAGGCACGGACGAAATGCTCGCCGGTGCCGGTGGCTGAGATCGCGCAGGAGCGGTCGTTTGCGTAGGTCCCTGCGCCGATGACGGGGGTATCTCCGATCCGGCCGGCCTGCTTGTTGGTCACGCCGCCGGTTGAGGTTGCCGCCGCGAGACGCCCTTCGCGGTCGCGCGCCACCGCGCCTACGGTGCCGAAGCGGCCCTCTGCCGGCGCATCGTGGTCGAGCGCCTGAGCATCGGTGTCATGGGCGCGCAAATCTTGCAATTGCTGCAGGCGGTGTGGAGTGGAGAAATAGCCGGGCTCGACCAGGGCAAGACCGCGGGCGCGGGCAAATTTCTCGGCGCCATCCGAGCCCAACAGCACGCTGCGCGCGGCGCGCATGACTTCCGCCGCCGCCACGACCGGATTGCGGATGCGACGCACTCCGGCGACTGCGCCTGCCTGGAGCCCGGTGCCCGCCATGACTGCGGCATCGAGTTCATGAACCTGCTCCTCGGTAAAGACGGCGCCGAGCCCTGCATTGAAAAGCGGGCAATCTTCCAACATGCGCACCGTCTCGACAACCGCGTCGGTGGCCGATCCGCCCGCCTCCAACACCGCCGTCCCAGCGTTCAGCGCCACGATCATCTCCTGCCGGTAGTCCGCTTCCGCGGCAGGGTTGCCAGGCAAGATCGTTCCGGTGCCGCCGTGAAGGGCCAGGGAATAGGATACTTTCATGAGGCCTCAATGGGTCAAGATTTTGCCGAGGAAGGCGCGGCTGCGCTCGCTTTGCGGCTGCACGAAGAATTTTTCAGGCGGCTGGATCTCGAGAATACGCCCGGCCTCCATGAAGACAACGCGGTCGGCGACCTTGCGGGCGAATCCCATCTCGTGGGTCACCACTATCATGGTCATGCCGTCGCTCGCCAAGTCTTGCATCGTGTCAAGCACCTCCCCCACCATCTCGGGGTCCAGCGCCGAAGTGGGTTCATCAAAAAGCATCAGCTGCGGCTGCATCGCCAGCGCCCGCGCGATCGCCACGCGCTGTTGCTGGCCGCCCGAGAGCTGCCCCGGCATCTTGCGCGCCTGCTCGGCGATATGGACCCGGTCCAGAAGCGCCATCGCCCGTTCGCGCGCTGTCGCGGGGCTTTGTTTCTTTACCAGCGTCGGTGCCAGCATGATGTTGTCGAGGACGCTGAGGTGCGGAAATAGGTTGAACTGCTGGAACACCATACCGATGCCCTTGCGGGCCTGGACTGCGGGGCGGGAATCATCGATCGGCGTGCCGTTGAAGACGATGCGGCCCGCGTCATGTTCTTCGATGCGGTTGATACAACGGATCAGCGTCGACTTGCCTGAGCCGGAGGGCCCGCAAATCACGATCTTCTCGCCGCGATTGACGCTCAGCGAGCAATCGTCGAGGGCATGGAAGGAGCCGAACCATTTATGCACCCCTTCGATAGAGAGCAATATGTTGGGGGCGGGATCATTTAAGGGCATAGCGGTGCTCCAGATATCGGCCATAGCTGGCTATGGAGAGGCCCATGACGAGGTAGATGGCGCTGACCATCATGTACATCTCGACGAAATAGGGCCGCCATTGCGCATCGCCTTGGGCCAGCCGCAGCGTTCCCGTGAGGTCGTAGATGTTGACGATGGCCACCAGCGAGGTGTCCTTGATGGTGCCGATGAAAAGGCTCGCCAAGGGCGGGATGGTAACTCGAAGTGCTTGCGGCATAACGATGTGCGTAAGGGTCTGCCAGCGGCTTAGGTTGAGCGCGTGGGCCGCCTCGCGCTGGCCTTTGCCGATCGCCTGCAGGCCGCCGCGGAAGATCTCGGCCTGGTAGGCGGCGGCAAAGAGTACGACGCAGATCGTCACGCGCAGCATCGGGTCCAGCCGCCACGCCGGCGGCAGCAGGATTGGCAGCACGAAGGCCCCGAAGAACAGCAGGGTGATCAGCGGCAGCCCACGCACCAGCTCGATATAGGATGTTGCAAGCCAGGACAGCACCGGCAGATGCGACCGCCGCCCGAGCGCCAGCAAAATGCCCAGCGGCAGGCCGAACAGGCAGGCGACGACTCCCAGCAGAATGGTCAGCGGCAGGCCGCCCCAGAGGTCGGTGCCAACCGGCGTAAGCCCGAAGACACCGCCACCGAGCAGGATGGCGAAAGCAACCAGCGCCAGGCTCACCAGCGCAAGGCCTGATCGACCGAAGAAGCGCGGCAGAGCCGCCACGCCGAGGCATCCGAGCAGGAGGGCACATCCCAGCGCCGGGCGCCATTGTTCGCCCTGGGGGTAACGACCCAGCAGGATCAGCCGCGCCTTGTCGACCAGAACGCCCCAGCAAGCTCCAGCGGCGGCGCGGCAGGCCTCGGGGTCGGGCGCGACCTCGGCGGCAAAGATGCCCCAGTGGAGGGCCCGCCACAGCACCCAGGCAAAGAGCGCCAGCAGGGCGGACGAGACCAGTCCGGTTTTCGTGTCGGCGAAGAGCAGGGCGCGCAACCGGGCCGCCGTTGCCATCGGTTTGAGCGGAACAGTCATGGTTGCCATCTACCTCAACGCTCCTGCAACTGAACGCGCCGGTTGACGGTCCCCATCACCGCGGCGGTGAGAATGTTAAGTGACAAGTAGACCGCCGCGATGATGGCAATGCATTCGATCGCCTGCCCGGTCTGGTTAAGGGACGTGGTGCCGATCGAGACGATATCGGGATAGCCCACCGCCACCGCGAGCGAAGAGTTCTTCAGCGTGTTCATCACCAGGCTGGTATATGGCGGCACGATCACCCGCAGGCTTTGCGGGATCACGATCCGTCGCAGGGTCTGGCCGCGTGTCAGGCTCAGCGCATGAGAGGCTTCCCATTGTCCGCGGTGCACGGCGAGGAGGCCCGAGCGGACGATCTCGGCGCAATAGACGCCTGAGTAAAGCGTCAGCGCCCCCACCAGCGAAGCCCATTCGACGCTGACCGTGCCACCGCCGCTAATTCCGAAAAGGCCGACCACCGGCACATCCCATTGATCCGGGACATAGAGCCAGAGCGCTGCCGAAACCACTGCGGCAGCGGCAACTGCGCCGGTTCGATGGCCCCGGAGCAGCAGCGCTGCTGCAAAGAGCACAAACATGGAGACGATCAGGACACCCGCCTCGGGTGCCGTCACCAACGGTTTGGCAAAAGCAAGTCCGCCATTGCTCAGCAGCAGTACATTTCCAAGGTTGACGGCATCCGCGGCTCGAGGCAGCAATTCGAGCATGGCGACATACCAGACCAGCAGCTGAACCAGCAGCGGAATGTTGCGGATCAAGTCGACGATACCACGTGTGATCAGGCGCAACAGCGGATGGCGGCTGATCTGTCCAATGCCGAGGACCAGTCCTATCAGGCTCGCAAGGACGACGGCCGGAAGAGCGGCGCGCAGGGTGTTTGCAATCCCGGCTGCGAAGGCAACGGCATAGCTGCTGCGACTGGTGTAGGGAACCCACACTTCTGAAATAGAAAAGCCCGCCGTATCACCGAGGAAGCCAAAGCCTGACGCGATGTGGCGGGCAGCGAGGTTGACCGCCGCGTTATGGGCGAGCCAGAGAAATGCTCCGGCTGCTGCGGCCAGAACCAGCACCTGCACGGCGATCATCCCCGCCCCGCGCCGTCGCGGGACAGGGATGGGAGGAGCGACGGCCGCCGCCCTCCCTTCTTTGTTGGAAAGATCGACCCCCGACATCGTCTCAGCGCAGCGGTGGGGAATAGAGCAGGCCGCCCTTGATCCACAATTCATTGCGTCCGCGCGGCAGCTTCAGCGCCGACCCGGATCCGAGATTGCGGTCAAAGACCTCGCCATAGTTGCCGACCTGCTTGACGATGTTGTAGCTCCAGTCCTTGCTCAGCCCAAGGAAGCGGCCAAGATCGTCGCCAGCCCCGACAATCGACAGAACTGCAGGGTCCTTGCTGTTGGCCTTGAGGTCGTCGATGTTCTGCGATGTGACGCCAAGTTCCTCGGCCTGGACCATCGCGTTGAGGGTCCACTTGGCGATGGCGAACCAATCGTCGTCGCCGCGGCGCACCGCCGGCCCCAGCGGCTCCTTCGAGATCAATTCCGGCAGGATTTGATAATTTTGCTTGTTAGGCACTTCGGACGTCAGGAACGATGCCAAGCTGGTGGAGTCATTTGTGTAGACGTCACAGCGTCCGTTGATGAAAGCCTGATGCGAAGCCTCCTGCTGGTCGAAGACAACGGCCTTGTAGGTCAGCCCATTGGCGGCAAAGTAATCGGCAAGGTTCTTTTCGGTGGTCGAGCCCGAGTCGACACAGATGGTCGCACCGGTGAGTTGCTTGACCGAGGTCAGCCCTTCTTTCTTCGGCGTCAGGAATGCCTGGCCGTCGTAGAAATTGATGCCGACCCAAACCAGGTTCAGCGAAGTGTCGCGGGTGTAGGTCCAGGTCGTGTTGCGCGCGAGGACGTCGATCTCGCCGCTTTGCAGGGCGGTCAGACGCGTCTGGCCGCTGGTCGGCACATATTTGACCTTGTTGGCGTCGCCGAGCACCGCGGCCGCCAGTGCGCGGCAATAATCGACGTCGAACCCGGCCCATTTGCCGGAGCTGTCGGCCAGTGCAAAACCAGGATTGCCGGTGTGAACGCCGCAGGTCACGACATTGTTCTTCTTTATGGCATCCAGCACCGCCCCGGCATGTGCCGTGCCGGCCAGCGTTAATGCCGCAATGGCGCCGCAGCCGAGGGCTGCGATTTTCGTCTTCATGGTCCTTCCTCCTCATGGTTATGATTGTCCGGCGACGCGGCACGCGGCGCCAGATAGGCTAAGACTGTCTCGGCCAGATCGCGGGCCAATCGCACGGCGTCCGGATTCTGCGTCATCACTCCCGATGCCAAGGCCTCGATCACCGCCATCATGGCAATGGCGGAACTTGGCAGCACGCCATGTGCCGCGGGTGCCAGAAGCCGAATGTGTGCGATCGCGCTCAGGGGTGAGGCCTGGTCGTCGGTGATCACCACGATGGAAGCGCCGCGGTCGCGGGCGAAGCGGACGAGATGAACGGTGTCCTTGGAATAGCGCGGCAGCGAGAGCGCGATCAAAACATCACCCTTGCCGCACCGCATGAGCCGGCGAGCCACCTCTTCGGTGCCGCCCTCGCCTGCGACGGCTTCGATCGCTTCGACAAATGGCATCAGCGTGTGCACTGCATAGCCGGCCAGATGGCTTGACGCCCCGAGACCAAGAAACCAGACGCGCCGCGCCCTCATGATCCAGGTTGCGACCGTGGCGATCTGCGGCGCCTCGCCAGCGTCCCGCACGGCCTCCGCAATTTCCGTCAATTTCGGTTCTTCGCGCGCGTGGCCCAACTTGAGTATCGGCTCCATTACCGATTGCATCTCGACACCCAGATGGGCTTTCAGTTCGCCAAAGCCCTTGAATCCCGCAGCTTTGGAAAAACGGTTGACTGCCGAGACCGAGGTGACGGTCAGCGCTGCAATCTCCTCAGCACTTTGCGACAACGTCTGAATCGGATGTGCCGTCATCCACATCCCCACCGGAACCAAGGACGGTGTGGTGCTGGATGCGGCAAGCTGAATGCGTTCGAGCACGGATCTCATGAATGAATGATATCATTCACTGACGTGTCTGTAAATGATCTCGTTCATCAAGTGATTGGATCATCAGGGCAACCGTGTGTTGATTTCCACCGAGAGCTGACCCGGCGCAGCCAGATATTTCCATTGAGAAATTTCGGTGGAAACGCCGGGGCAGCTCTCAGTGGAAATCAACAGGCAGAGCATCCATGATCGAGCTCACCAGCACGATCACCTGCCCGGCCTGCGGCCACCACAGGACCGAGACAATGCCTACCGGTGCCTGCCAGTACTTCTACGAATGCGAAAGCTGCGGGTTCTCCTCAAGCCGCTGGCCGGAGATTGCTGCGTATTCTGTTCTTATGGGGATCATCCCTGCCCGCCGAGACAGAAAGAGTTGCAGTCGGTGCGGCGGGTCGGCATCGTTGCTGTTGATGACAACGACACACCCGCTGCTGCCAGTCGGCGTAGCACCTCGCGACACTCGCCACCGTCTTGGTCGGCAGTATGCCGTCGCCGGCGTGGCGAAGCCGAAGATGCGCACGTCGGGCGTAGTGCTGCATGGCCGGAACGCAAAAAACCGCCCCGGTCAGACCGGGACGGTTATTGATTTATGATAGAATTGGTTGCGGGG
>NZ_JBSKBP010000085.1:0-10413 GCF_053714275.1 Mesorhizobium sp. Arg314
TGGGAATGGAAAAAGCTGCGCGACGCCGAGAAACCGGTCGGTCAGCAGACCGCCGCAGCCTGAACTGATCGCACCACTATAACGACCACTGCTGTCTCACGCGACGCTTCATTCCGCGGCCTTCAGCGTACGCATACCCTCCGTCAGCTATTCGTCAGCCAAATAGTCTAAGCCTGCCGCCAACATAGGAGCGAATCGTCATGTATGGTCGAACCGACGGCTCGCCCGATATCCACTACACGCGTAATGGGAGCGGGCAAACGGCAGGAGGCCAAGGGTTCGCGAACACGTTTGTCCGGACGCGCCTAGCCGGATTGAATTCCCAGCGGTCCCTCATCGGCGGCGGCGACCCAAGCTTTCCCCCAAAGAGAGGCCTCCTGTGGTGCAGATCGACAGAGGTCAGCGCTCAGGAGGAGCGCGAGGCAACATGGCGATGCAATCTCGCGCATCGCCGACAATCCGCAAGAGTATTCGATTCCTATCCGCACGCGCCAGACGCACTGCGGACGTTGCTAGTCAATACGGCGTGCGTCGAATTTCGGAGCACGCGCAATATTTCAGCTGCCAATTAGGAACCAAGGGTGTCGGGCTGGTGAGAGCAGAAGCCGGATTCAGCATGACTGACTTCGAATCCGAAACGTGGCGGGAACAATTTCCTGGTCGAACTGAGATCACCTTCATAGTGGGTCTGCAGGTCACTCATCCACTCGTCGAGAATGCAGGCGATATTCTGCGGGAGCATCAACTTCGAACGACCGTTGCAGAATTGGCGTGCGGCGAATCCAGAAGCACAAGCCCGCGCAACAATGATGGGGTTTGGTGAAGTGGATGATGGCGACATGGTCCTCGACCCCAACTCAGCATCCCAAAAAGTGGGTAGCGGGCCAACCGCCGCAGGTATCTCTGCAAAACTAAGGAGCGCGAGAGCTTGGACCAAGTTCAGACTCGTACGAGGATAACTTTATGTGATCGGACGCTCGCGGAGATAGTCGCGATGGCGGGCCGCTTCTGACGATGTGCGGTTTCCATCGCGGCGAACTGCGGCCTGGTCACAACCAATGTCGATAAACGCATCGGGGCGTCTGATTAGTCGTATGTTTCCTCAGCGCATTCGCCGGAAAGTCCTGCAGATTCCAGGTCGCGCTCCCTTCGGCGTCCGCGGCCAGTTGCGGTCAGTCGTGGTCGGGTAGAGTGAGGCCATCGGTTTGATGATGGAAGTGTTCAACCCGCGCCGCCGGCAGAACAAGTTTATGAGGCGTCGTGTGGCCCAAGGCCGCTCAGGTGGGATCGCGGGGAGTTTGGCGATGAGATTGCCGTGTGCCACTTTGGCAATTGCACATATCAGCCAATGCCCCGCCGACTGAGCGAAATCAGCGCGAAACACGATGTGCACCGCATTTTTTGCTATATCGGAGATGGGATATGACGGAATTTGGCCGACCTGGAAACTCGCGCATTGGGAATGCTGGCGCCGGCGGCAGGCCGGGATCGAACAGATCGCGCTCGCAATCAAGCTCTGCCCTAGCGGGCAGCCAATCGTTCGTTTCGGTGCTGGAGGGTATGCACTCTGGGCCTCAGGACACAAGGACCTCCCGCACCCGCTCGGAGGCCTGTGAGGACGAAACCCTCGGCGAGAGGTCGTCCGGCCCTTTTGTGGGCGCACGGCGAGTGCTGGACGCCGTTGTAGGAGCAGCCGCGTTGAAACGAGCAGGAACCACGCGGCGGCTTCGTCTTCCCGCCGTCCCGGACGATGAAGCCACGGCCCCGGTCGCTGACCAGTCCCCAACTTCGGGAGCGGCAGTGCTTTATCTGACAGACGGACAAAGTAAGACAGCAGATCAACATATGAAAGGCCTGCTCGACGAATTTGAATCTCACCGCCTTGATGCTTTCCTAGTGGCCACGCGAAGCCCAACCCCGCGCGAGAAGCAAGAAGCGCTCGATCGGATCCTCGATGCGGGCTCAGCAGTCCTGGAATACCACGCGAGTCTGGCCCCAGGGGCGCCTGGCATTCTGTCCAATGATCAGGCTCGTCGAACCCGCGATCTGGTGCATGATGCGGCATCCGAGTGCATGGAACTGGCCGCAGATGGCATGGTATTGCTAGAGACGCGTAAAAAGGCCCGCGGCGTGCTCGACCTGATCCTCCGATCCAACCCCGACCCCGCCCGGCTGAGCCAAGCGGTTTCCAGTGTAGCAAGGCACTATGTGGCCTGCGTTGAATTTTGGGAACAGAAGACATGGCGCGGGGAACGCCTCCAATTAGGCTGTGCCGTCACTGCGAACCTACCAAATACAAAGGTCGAGATTCGGCAAGCCGAAGAGGACGATTTGCGCCTGCAGACTGGCTCGGTTCTGCTTTCGAAGTTCATGGTTCTGCAATCGCGGATCGATCTGGCGCTGTTGATGATTGAGCCGCGGGCGAGCAGTTTCGAGCCGGCCGTGAGAGAAATGCTTATCGGTGAGAATGGGCGGTTGCGTATGCTGCAAGCCCTCAGGACCCAAGTTTGGCCGGCACTGCACCAGACGCGCGATGCTCTTCATGCCAAAGCAGGGCGCCCACTTGCCCCAGCGGACCGTTCCGTTCTGGAAGGTGTCATGGAGAGGCTCTTGGACTTTTCGTCGGCGTTGTCCGACTTCCGTGCCGGGCTAAGCGAAAACCGAACAGTTGCCGACCTCCCATTGGAGTTGTTCGGCCAGATAGCGGAAGGCGCGCGGACCACTACCGAAGAGGTGTTGCGCCTCTTGGAACTGCAGCCGAAGATGCCACCCATTAGCGAACGGCCGGCAGACGCTGCGATTGCGACCGCTGGAAAGGCTGTCCCCGAAACCGCAGCGGCCGCAACGCGAAAGAAAGGGAAAGGCAAGCGCAAGCCTGCGGCTGGCGCTGGTAGTTCGGCGGCTGGGGGGGCGGCGCCGCAAGTCGCTGCGGACGACGGCGACACCTCGACAGCGGCGAAGGTTCTCTCCCTAGGCCACAGGCCTCCCGCTCCCTCCGTTGGCCCACATCAAACGCTGGACGCTGCCACACGAGGAGCCCCTGTGCGTGCAGAGATTGGGGGCCGGCGCGGTCTTCCCTCGATGTCGGCTGGTGGAGCGCCAGCTCGAGAAGAAAGCTCTGCTAGTTCCGAGGCTGGGCTCGCGCCCGCTGACCAGAGAGCCAGTCTATCGCAATCAGACGCGCTCCCATCTTGTGAGCAACCTGTGGGAATTGAGGAGGCTGGATCGAGCAGTTTGCTCCCACAATCGAGTCATTCCGCTTGGAATGGCGGCCAACCGATCGAATCCAGTGTGTGGCGGATGCACTTTGGGCCTGAAGATAGACAGATGTCCTCCGCTCGCATTTGGCCAGATGCCGACGAAGCCCTAGGCGGCGGATCTGGCGGTCCCTCCAAAGGTCTCCCCCGAGCCCTCACGCCTTCGCGACGTGCGGCCAGTGGGCCGCGCCATGGCCAAGGTCGGCAGGGCGAAGCGATAGCTAGAGAAGAAAGCTCTTTGCGTTTTGATGAGAGGTCCTGGCTCGGCGATCAAGAACCGAGCAGCTCACAACCGGACATGCTGCGACCTCATGAGCAAGGCGAGTCCAGACCGAGTGCAGGACCGGGCAGCCGGCGTTTCGACCAGGTGGCTGTACAGAGCTTCAGCGACGTATCCCTTGATGACGCTTTACATGACATTTCTTTCGCTCACGGCATAACTGAATTCTCGTGCGCTGTGGTGGATCACGACAAGAGGCTGCAAGACCAGCCGGATCACGAAACATTCCTACAAAAGGCCGCTTCCCAGTTCACCCATCAATTTGTTCCCAGGTGGGCCCAAGACGTCCGCGCCCATAATACCTGGGGGTACGCCACCTCATGCAACGCGATGAGCCGGGAGCCTGGAGGTCAGGCAGGCATGGAAGCTTGCAGGGCCATGGCAGCTCAGGTATCGAGGCTCGGCAAGGCGCTGAATAATGTCGAAAGCAAAACGCTTTCGCTGTTGGTATTGGCGTTCAGTCGACATCGTCGAGTGGAGGAATGTCGCAATGGAATGATCCAAATCGCCAACGTTTTTCTTAAGCAGCGCGAAGCGCTTTCAGAGCTCAATGCCCAAGGTCTGGGCCTGCTAGTGAACGGCTTAAGCAAGTTGCCGGGACAGGAGAACTCTTATCAGGCCGTAGTAGCAGTTGCCGACGAGATTGGCTGGCGCCTGGCCGAACTCTATGATTTTGATCCGCAGTCGTTGGCGAACCTGGTGAACGGGTTCAGCAAGTGGCCAGAGGACTGCCGAGACGCTACGATTGCGATCGCCGTTGAAGTCTGTCACCGCGCCGGCCGCTCCAAGGTCGGGCTTTCTAGTTTCAATCCGCAGAATCTAGCAACCCTGGTGAACGGCTTCAGCAAATTGCAGGCTCCGGAATGCTCACGCGCTGCCGTTGTCATAGCCAATGAGGTCTCGAGCCTCCTCCGTGAAAATGCCGACTTGCCTGGGCTTCATCCGCAGGCATTGCAGAACTTGGTGAACGGGTTCAGCAAGTGGCCGGAGGACTGCCGCAAAGGCACCGTTGCGATCGCGCGTCGGATCCCTGGCTGGGCCGACCAGCTGCCTGATTTTGATTCGCAGGCGTTGGCGAACCTGGTGAACGGGTTCAGCAAGTGGCCAGCGGACTGCCGCGACGCTACGATTGCCATCGCCGGTGAAGTCTATGACCGCGCCGGCCGCTCCGAGGTCGGGCTTTCTGGTTTCGATCCGCAACACCTGGCAAACCTGCTGAACGGCTTCAGCAAATTGGCGCCGGCGTGCTCACGCGCTGCCGCTGCAATCGCCGCTGAGGTCTGTCAACGCACCAGCCGTCGCAACGTCTGGCTTTCTGATTTTGACCCGCAGCACCTGGCGAACCTGGTGAACGGCTTCAGCAAATGGCCGCAAGAGGAGAATTTGGGTCAGGCCGCCGACGTGGTTGCCGGCGAGGTGCTTCGCCGCGCCGACCAGCTGCCTAGGTTCGATCCGCAGCACCTGGCGTGCCTGGTGAACGGCTTCACCAGGTGGCCACAATGGGAAAAGTCACGTCAAGCCACGTTTGCGATTGCCGGTGAGGTAGTTAGGCGCACCGGGCAACTCCACAGCTTTGAGCCGCAAGGGCTTGCCATTCTGGTGAACGGTTTCAGCAAATGGCCTCAGGACTGCCAAGGGGCTCTCGTTGCGCTCGCCGGCGCGGTCTCTCGCCGCGCCGGCGGGATGTCGTTATTCAACGGGCAGGATCTGGCGAACCTGGTGAACGGCTTCAGCAAGTGTCCAGAGGATTGTCGCGACGGCATCGTTGCGATCGCCCAGGAGATCCCTCACCGCGACGGCGGGCTGTCGGAGCTCAATGGGCAGGACCTGGCGAACCTGACCAACGGTTTGAGCAAGTGTCTTGACGAAGAGGGTTGCGGCGAAGCCATCGTTGCCATCGCTGGGGAGGTGCTCGGTCGCGAGAACCCCGGCGAGCCGCTCGTTGGTTTCACTCCGCAGGCACTTGCCAACCTGGTGAACGGCCTCAGCAAGTGGCCGCAAGAGAAATCACGTCAGGCCACTGCTGTGATTGCTGATGAGGTGATCCGCAGCGCTAACTGGCTCCCTGATTTTGGATCGCAGCACCTGGCGTGCCTGGTGAACGGCTTCAGCAAGTGGTCGCAGGATGAGAAAACGCGTCAGGCTACCGCTGTGATCGCAGGCTCGGTGCTTCGCGATGCCGAGCGGCTCTCCGGGTTTAGTCCGCAAGACCTGGCAAATCTGATGAACGGGTTCGGCAAATGGCCGCAAGACGAGGCGTGCAGCCAGGCGGTTTTGGAGATCGCGCGCAGACTCGGCCCCCCAGGTCGCCCATTCCGTCATTTTACGACGCCCGGGCTCTCCAATATCGCCAACAGTTTGGCGCGGGGGATCATGAGGAGAGAGGACGAGGGAGAGATTGCAGGGGCCGCTCTGCTGAAAGATCGGCTCCACAAACTCGCTCATTATCTTCATTATGCCAGCGAGCGCCTGGAGGCGGCCGACGCGAGGGGCGTGACGAGCATCTTGAAGGCGTTGGCCAAGGCTCAATTGCACGACGATCTCAGTTTGCTCGCACCCGCTGGATTAAATCGGCTGGCGCAATTGCATAGTGCCCCTCGGTTTGCGCTTGAGAATAATCTCGAAACCATGGGCAATCTGTGCGCCGCTCTGCTGCCGCTGGCTCGCAGTCCGCGCAAGCAGCTGCTTTGGCACCGGCGGCAGGCTCTGAACTTGCTGAACGATATCCAACCGATTGTGGAGCACAAGATCGAGGCCCATCTCAAGGCAAGCGATGCTGAGCGGAGCCGTGGGCCGAACTCGACCCGCTGTCCGGCCCTGTCGATTTTTCAAGTGCTCAAGACCCGTGCGAGCCTGGCGAGGTTGCTGCGGCGGCCGTATGTCGAGGGCAAGAAGTCCGATTTGCGGGCGAGGCGCGACGATCTGGAGGCCAAGACCAGGGAAATCCTGGACAGCACTCGCGAGCTCATCGAGAGCGATCTTTCCAACATGAGCTGGAACCTGATCGCCCAGATCGAGGCAGAGAGTCCGACCGATGCGTTGGACACGTTTATGGCGCAGAACACCTCGACGGTCCAGGCGCAGCATCCAGCGTCTGTCTTCGACACCCATCAGGTTTTGCGGGCCATGGACCACGAGCCCAGACCTCCGCAGGGCGAGGCGGGACTGATGCGGTTGCCGGTGGTCGACATGCAGGGCCGGCAACTGGCCACGGACCCCGAGACGCGCTATTCGATCTTTCATCGCCTGACCTCGGGGGCAGTGAAGATGGTCGCGGTGCAGCTGCCAGGAAAGCCGAGCCCGTTCCTGCTTGCGCGCACGGTGACCGTCGAGGGCGTGCCATACCGTATGGATCTGTTCGGCGGAAGCAAATTAAAGCCGCCGCAAAAGACCCTTTCCCAGGTCGCCGCCCGCCTTCCAGGTCGAGTAGAGGCAGAGCCTTCCGGCGGGAAGCTGCTGGCGATTCCCTATACCGAAACCGCACCGGGCACCGCCTTTGAAAAGCTATCGCGCGCCTGGGCACCTTTCAAAGAGGCATATTACTATACGCAGCGCCGGGGCTTTGCCGCGCCGCCGGCTGTCAAGGGCCTGGGTCCTCACGACTACGCGCTGGAAGGCGCCTTCAAACTGTCGCTGCTGCCGGACCGCCCTGTTAGCGAGAAACATCCCTTCAGGATGGTTGGGCCGGAAGGCCCGATTGCATTGCGACCGCATGACGGATGCGGTTTCATCAAGGCTTCGCTGGCCAAACGTATGACAGCCGTTCGCAGGGCCGTCGGGCAAGAAGGTCCTGATCGGGTGCCTGCTTTTGGTGAGGGAAGGAGAACGTCCCTGCCTGCCACGGCGCTGCAACATTATCCCCGCAGCAAGGCGGTGGCGGATGAGGTGCGGGAGAAAGCCAAAAACTGGCTCGATGAGCGTCCGGAGCAAAGGCTGACTGCCGAGGAGCTATTTCGAACCGTGACTGGGGGACATATCGACGGTCCTGGCGCAGTCGCGGTACCTTCCGGTGACGAGTGTCTCCATGTGCCGACGCTCAAGAGCGAGACTTTGACGGGGATGAGCGGCGTGCTGATCGGCCGCTCGCCGTACGACAAGCCCAACCTGCGCCCATTTGCAGCCGACCTGGTCAGGTCAGCTGTTGGTGGGGACCCGACGGCAGCGTTCCTGGACACGTGTGTGGCTATGCAATACAGCTTTAATGTCGCCCAGAAGTCAGGGGAAGAACTTGCTGCCGACGATCCGACTTTCTTTGCCAAAGGCATTCTGATCGTCGTGCCCGATGAGATCTGGCCGGCCGCCTACGCCGACCGTGGGCTAGTTATGTCTGCCGAGGACGTGAAGTCGCATTCGCACTGGACGACAGGCAAGGACCGCGTCAAGAAGGACACGCCGCTCGACTGCCTGGGCATCCTGCAGGCCACCGAGGTGTTTGCCCCCGGCTCGTTGGTTGCCGTCCCCACCGGTGAACAGAAGAAGCTTGATGGTGACTTCGATGGCGACACCGTCATCATAATCGGCGACCGGCCGCAGCTTTATGAGCATGTGCGCGAATTCGATGAAAAGGAGCAAGCTCTCGGACTTCCGTCGCTGAAGCCGCCAAAGTCGCATACACCGGCCCTTGACGGTGACAACTACCAGTTTGGTCGCGCCAGCCAGATCCTGGCCGCGACGCAAGATGTCCTGGAGACCTATAGCGGTCTGCAGCGAAACTTCCTGGCTCAATCCCATGAAGCACGACGCTGGTTTGCCGAGCGTGCCATCTTTGGCACCTACGAGGGCATTTCCCACGTGCTCCGGCGAGACATCGGTCAGTTGTTGAGCCTGGAAGAGGTGAGTGGACAGGATATCCAAAACATGTTTGCGAGAGCGAGGCACGAGATCGAGGTCGCCGAACATCCCGTTGCTCGCGAAATGGCCGAGTTACTCGCCGCCGACCTTGAGGCATGGGCAAAGAGGCCTGATGTGGAAGGCCAGCCCGAAACAGAAAACGCCAACGACGCAAAAAGCACGACCCTGAGCGCGACAGTCTCAGAGCTTTTGCCGGATCTGGCGGAGGCCTATCCGGCAACTTCTCAGGCACCAGACCGCATCCGGGCTCTGATCGACAACTATCCTGCCCGGATCGATCCTCGCCCGGATGGTTACAATCCGGACGACCTCGTGCAGAGCGCAAACAACCTCCTGAGCCTCGGCATCAAGGTCGGCACCGATGCCTACAAATCCAACACTGGCGCTCGGCTCTTTTCGAGGAAGAGCCAGGACCTTCAGAGGCTGCTGCATACGACGCCTGGCCTGAAGTCAGTGCCTTACGTCAAGGGCCTGGCAGCGTCCCTCAACCATGGAACGTTTGATGTTAGTGCAGCCTTGAAGGACCTGGAGGACAACCCCACCCTGACGGCTTCAGTCATGCAAACCTCGATCAGTCTCGCTGTGGAGCAGCGCATTTTGCCTGAGCCCTCGCGCTTCCGGCCGCCCGCAGCGGATGGCGAGGAGTCGATCACGCTGACTCCCGAGCAGGCCTCAGAGCGCGCCCAGATTGAGGTTGCCCGCGCTGCAAAAGAAGAAGGGAAAATCACCGCAGCGGCACTCAGCATTGCCGCAAGCCTCAGGAATATGGAGATCCAGGTGAAAATGCCTCACCTGGAGCGCCGGCTGAGATCGGAACGCTCCATAAGAGAGGATCTCACCGGCAAGAGCATCTCATCCGGCAGCACCCCACAGCTGATCAGCAGCGCCGTACGCCACGTGTTCGAAATTCCCGACAAAGATTTTACACGTGCCTTCAAGGCAGCCATCCTGGCCTTCGAGGAGCAGGACTACACCGAAATCGAGGTGACCAACTGGTTCAAATTCGAGCGTCCGAATTATCTTGGCATCCGCACTGTGCTGGCCACAGCAGGAGGCTATCGCTTCCAGGTGGAATTCCATACGCCAGCCAGCTACAGCGCCAAAGTTGACAATCACGACGCTTATAAAGAGCTGCAGAGGCTGCAGGGCCCGGATTCCCTGGAGAAGGTAGAGAAACTTGAGCAGAAGGTAAAAGAACGCTGCAAGGCCGTGGTCAGACCCGCTGACGTGCTCAGCATAGGACACTGGGGTGATGGTAAGAGTAGCACCGCCCCGGCACCTGGATTGCGAGTACCTGGATTGCGAGCTGTCGGACGATCGACACAGCCGGAGATCGCCAAGTCCCCGGCGGCAAAGGAGATTGTCGGTGCCCTCGGCGATCGCCCGATCGTGCTCGTCGGCATGCCGGGCGCTGGCAAATCCACCATTGGCCCGCCTCTCGCGCGTCGGCTGGGGCTGGCCTTCGTCGATACCGACGAAAAAATCGAGCAGAAAGTCGGCAAATCGATATCTCAGATTTTCAAAGATCACGGCGAAGATTATTTCAGGAGGCTCGAGGCGCGTGAGATCGCTCACTACCTCGAGACCGGGCCCAAGGTGGTCGCGACCGGCGGCGGCGCGGTATTGGACGAGCAGACTCGCCACCTCATTGGCAACAAAGGGGTCTCGATCTGGTTCGATACCGACCTGGACAAGATCCAAATTCGAACGAGGAACGACGCCAAACGCCCGCTGATGCAAGGCCCCGATGCGGATCGCAAAGTCGCCCAGCTGATGAGCGAGCGCCGTCAGTACTATCAACAAGCCAATGTCAGGTTTGTCCCACCCCACAAAAACGATCGAAAGAACGCAGATCCATGTTTGCAGGCGCTGCACGCGTACCTGTGCCCGGCCGATGCAGACCGCAGCCCGTCGGATGCCCCATCGCGCGATTCTGCGTCGGCGTTTCCGACCACCTCCTCCGATGCTCAGATCGGAAGGGTCGCCTCGTCCAGTGTCCCGGCGGGGTCAGTGCTCGGGGCCACC
>NZ_JBSKBP010000086.1:0-10396 GCF_053714275.1 Mesorhizobium sp. Arg314
TCTATCATCAGCTCGAAGCGCAGCACCTACTATGCCCTCTTCATCAAGGATGGGGCACAAGCCGAATACCCCATCTATAGCTTTCCAATGCCCATTGCAACCTCCTTCGTTCAGGTGTTGCGACGACCGCTTGAATCCGCCCAATATACGAGCGAGTAGTTCCAGCGCCCGATGGCCGACCACGGGATCACGTGTTCGATGAGCCGGTCGGGCAATGTCTGGGACAATGCAGCCATGGAGAGCTTCTTTTCGTCGCTGAAAACCGAGCGAACAGCCCGCAAGGTCTATAGGACGAGAGATGCCGCCAGGGCGGATGTGTTCGACTACATCGAACGCTTCTACAACCCTCGGCGGAGGCACTCTACGTTGGACTATCTGAGCCCCGTGGAGTTCGAGGAACAAGCTATGTTAGCTTAACCTCGTGTCCGAAAAACCGGCAGGCCACTAATTTAAATCCTCATGAAAGGACGAACCAACGATCGGCCAGGAGAAATTGTACGGCATTGGGCCAGACGCGGCTCGCGGCCGACCAGCGCCACGTATTCCGTTGGCTCAGACCTTAAGGCTTACATTGTAGTCGGTCAGGAAATCGTTGAGGGTTAGGATATGGTCCACCCACCTGATGTTGTCGGTACTGTCGAGCAACGTGCGGGAGCCATCGACGGAGAGCAGTGGTGCCACTGCCGCAGTACGGTCATTCAGGAGCTCGGTGAACCGGTCGCGCAGCATTCTGTCGTAGATCGGATCCCGGATAGCCGGATACCCGCTCTTGACGCGCTGGACCACCGACTGCGGTAGCAGGTCCGCGGTGGCGGCCCGTAGGAGGCTCTTCTCTCGCTTGTCGAAGGTCTTGTGCGACCATGGGCAGCCGAACACGTACTCAACGAGGCGGTGGTCGCAGTAGGGGACCCGCACCTCCACACCCAACGCCATGCTCATTCGGTCCTTGCGGTCGAGCAGCTTCGGCAGGAAGCGCGTGAGAGCGAGGTAGCAGAGCTCTCTCATGCGACGTTCGTGCGGATTGGCCGAGGTCGGCCCGCTCAGCGCGGGTACTTCCGCAAGTGCCCTGCGGTACTGCTCGTCGAGGTAGCCGGGGAGGTCAAGTTTCTCGAGCAGGTCGGGATTTAGGTACTGCCAGCCGGTATCGACGTCCAACCAGGGAAACGTGTCGGCCTGAACGCGAGCGGGATCGTGGAAGTACGAGTAGCCGCCGAAAACCTCGTCGGCCGACTCCCCGGACAGGACCAACGTCGCGTGTTGCCGGATCGCCCGGAACAGCAGATAGAGCGAGCTGTCTTTGTCGCCCAAAGTGAACGGCAGGTCGCGAGCATGGAGGGTGGCGGCCCGCACGTCAGGCTCCATGAGTTCGTGTGCGGACAAAGTGATGTCCAAATGGTCGGTCCCAACGTGTTTCGCGACCTCCTGCACGTATGGGCCGTCGGGTGTGGCGTGCCTCGGGTAGGCGGTAAAGTTCTCGGTGTAGCCGACGAAGTCGAGGGCAAAGGACCGAATCCGTTCGCCGTGAAAGTGCGCGGCCAGTGCTGTCAAAGCCGAGGAGTCAAGCCCGCCCGACAACAGCGTGCCTAGCGGCACGTCAGCGATGAGCTGCCGCTTGATCGTGTCGTCAAGAAGCTCGCGGACGCGCCGGACAGTGGTAGGCACGTCGTCGGTATGACCGCTGTCGGTGAGCTGCCAATAGGTCATCTGCCTGATGCCGTCGCGGGTCACGCGGACAATATTGCCGGGCCGTACCTCATGCATGCCATGGTACACGGTGCCGTCCGGGTCGGGGATGGAGCATAGGGCGCGACGAAGCCCGTCGGCGTCCATGACCCGTTCCGCGAGACCATTGGCGAGGATCGCCTTAGGCTCGGAGCCGAACAGCACTCCGTGCTCCGTGGGGTAGTAGTAAAGCGGTTTGATCCCAAGCCGGTCACGCACAAGAAGCAGTTCGCGCTTGGCGGTGTCCCAGAGTGCGTAGGCAAACATCCCGTTGAGTTCGCGCACGGCGTTGTTGGGGTCGCAGTCGCCCCACTCGAGGTGGGCATGCAGTACCACCTCGGTGTCACTGCTCGTGTCGAAGCGATGACCTAGGGCGGCCAGCCGTTGACGCAGCTCGCGGTAGTTGTAAGTTTCGCCGCTGTAGACGAGGACCAACGTGGATCGGCCTTCCTCCTTGATCGCCATCGGCTGGTGGCCCCCCTCGATGTCTATGATTGCCAGGCGGCGGTGTCCCAGGGCCGCAGATCCGTCGACCCAAGTCCCCTGGTCGTCCGGGCCGCGGCAGGTCATGGTGGCCGTCATATTGGCAAGCTCCCTTCGCGCATCGGGAGCTCTTAGGTCATGATCGAAGTCAATCCATCCACAGATGCCGCACATATGCCTGTCCTCTGTTGTTGACGGGAAGGGTTCAGGTGATGAGACGCATCCGCTCGGCAGCTCCTGCCCTCCTTTTAGGAGGCATCAAGTATCGTGCCAGCTCCGCCGGGAAGCCCCAGAAAAGCGTTTCTCGATTGTTGTTCAAGGACTTGAATGATGGCAGAAGCGCTGGAGGCTTACCGGACAGCACGTGTCGTGCACCCTACAAACCCGGCCGAGTCGTCGCCTCGGCCGCACACTTTCCGGCTTTGGCGTCCGCGTTCGACCGCTTCGCCAATATCTGTGAGTTGACTTCGAGCAGTGCGGTTGGCGCCGCAGCACGTCGAACAGAACGGCGCGCGAGCACTTGGCCACCACGACATTGCCGCGTACCCGGCCAGCTGTCGATTCGGAACAGATGCCACATGAGAGACCATGCGTGTGCCAGGTGAAAGGCGAAACGACCTTCGAGAGCACGTTGGGGAGAACTCGACCCGGTCGACGCCCCGGCTGATGATCCGGCTTACGAAGTGAACGCGGATCGGCCCGAAGTCGGTCGCGCTCATAGTCGATCAGAATGTTCTTCCCCACGCCACCGGGACCGACGATAAAGACGAGCCGGCTACGCAACACATGGACTTCAGACCGTGGCCTTGAGATCACGCCGTTCTTCAGCGCGAACTCAGACTGGACGACAAAATGTGATAGTCTTCGGACAAGTCCGACTGGAAGATCGAATCAAGGCAAGCCTCATTACTGTCCGCCGTTCTTCCGGGACGCGATTGGTCAAGGTCATAACGCGTCAGACAGCGACCTTCCGCACTGTCCACTGAGGCAGGGCGTCGTTCTCCGAAGCCTTTCCAACCTCGAACAGCCTGTCGGCAACGGCATTCCGGACTTCCTCGTCGTGGAAAATCCCCACCACGGCGGAGCCGCGCGCCTTGGCCTCGCTGATCAGCGCGATGACAGTCGACCGGTTTACGGCGTCAAGCGATGCTGTCGGCTCGTCCAGCAGAAAGATCGGGTAGTCTACGACGAAACCGCGAGCGATGTTGACCCGCTGCTGCTCTCCCCCAGAGAAGGTAGCTGGAGCGAGAGACCAGAGGCGTTCTGGAATGCGCAGGCGGGTCAGGAGGCCAGCGGCTTTGTTTCTAGCCTCTTCAACGTCCACTCCGATCGCGATTGCCGGCTCGGCGACAACATCCAGGGTGGGTACTCGCGGGATAACCCGCAGGAACTGACTAACGTATCCCACGATGCACCGCCTTAGTTCGATGACTTCCCAAGGCTCTGCCTTGGCCAAATCGATTGATTCTCCGTTGCAGTGGAGGACGATTTCGCCGGAATCGAGCTTGTAGTTGGCGTAGAGTGAGCGCAGAAGCGTCGACTTGCCGGCACCGGACGGGCCATGCAGGCAAACGCATTCTCCTGCTGCAACATCCAGGGAGATATCGGAGAACACCGGAAGCACTGTGCCGCCTTGGGTATGAAGGGTGAAGGTCTTCGACAACCTGCGCGCGCTGATGAGTGTCGCCATTAGGTTCTCCTTTCAGGCTTGCATCTTTCAGGCTTGCAGAACGGACGAGACGAGGAGCTGCGTGTAAGGATGATGGGGATCGTCGAGTACCTGGTCGGTCAGCCCTTCCTCGATCACCCGGCCCCCTTGCATGACCATCAGGCGATCCGCGAGAAGTCGCGCCACACCGATGTCGTGCGTCACGATAATCGCGGCAATGCCCAGTTCGCGTACGAGCTTGCGAATGAGGTCCAGGAGCTTCGCTTGCACGGAGACGTCGAGGCCACCGGTTGGTTCATCCATCAAGACCAGGCGCGGATGGGTAGCCAGTCCTCGAGCGATCTGGAGACGCTGCTGCATTCCGCCAGAGAATGTCCGGGGCAGGTCTTCGATGCGGTTGGCATCGATGTTAACCCTTTCCAGCCATTTCAGGGAGGTGTCGCGCAGGGCGCCGTAGTATCGTTCGCCATTTACCAGCAATGGTTCCGCGATGTTGCCGCCGGCGCTGACGTTGAGCCGGATCCCGTCTCTCGGGTTCTGATGGATGAGCGAAATTGCAGTCGGGAGAAACTGCTCCCGCAGCGCCTCGTCCATGTCCCACAGATCGACCATCGCGCCCTCTTTAGAAATTTGGATGGTACCGGATGTCGGTCGGACAGCGCCGGCCAAACACTTTAGAAGGGTCGATTTCCCTGAGCCGCTCTCTCCGACGATGCCAAGCACCTCCCCTCTGCGGAGCGACAACGAGACGTCGTAGCACGCCGACATGGCTCCGTAGTCCTTGCGGACAGAGTCTGCCTGAAGGACCTGCATCGATGACGGTTTCATGGCTAATTACTCTCGCGCCTGTCCGTGCAATATGACGTGTCAGAACAGACAAACGCGCGTGTGCCGTTGTCATCCAGCAAAACCTCGTCGAGGTAACTGTCCGCAGCTTCGCAGAGCGAGCAGCACTCATTCCACCGCTGGACGGTGAATGGATGGTCCGCGAAATCCAGGCTCTTCACATCCGTGAAAGGCGGGATGGCATGGATTCTTCGCTCGCGTCCTGCGCCGAATAGCGCCAGAGCGCGGCTTCGATTGAGCTTTGGATTATCGAATTTCGGTATCGGTGAAGGGGAGGCCAGGTAGCGACCATTGACCATCACCGGATAGTCAGTGACGATCGACACTCCCCCATGGCGAGAAATGTCCTCGTAGAGTTGTACGTAGATGGCTCCGTAACGCGCGAAGGAATGCATTTTCTTTGTCAGGGCTTCCTGAGCCACCAGCCGCCGGAGCGGTTCGGGATTCGGCACCTGAAAAACGATGATCTGGTCTTCGGTGAGGGGGGCTTCCGGAATTCGATGTCGCGTCTGAATGACGGTGGCCTCTGCTGTCCGCTCTGTCGTGGCGACGTCGGAAACCTGTTTGAAGAATTTGCGGATCGACACGGCATTCGCAGTGTCGTCGGCCCCCTGATCGATCACTTTAAGCCGATCATTTGATCCGATGATGCTGGCGGTGACCTGCATCCCGCCGGTTCCCCAACCCGGCGGCAGCGGCATCTCACGGCTGCCGAAGGGCACCTGGTATCCGGGAACGGCAACTGCTTTCAGAATCGCGCGTCGGATCATCCGCTTGGACGTTTCGTCAAGATAGGCGTAATTGTAGCCGTCGTCTTCATCGAGCATGATTTCAGTCTGCAATTTGGCTCTCCTCGATCATATCGCGTTGCACAACGACTTGCGGCTGCCGGTTTGTGTGTTCCTCTCGCATCTGCTCGAGCAGTTGCATGGTGGCTTGAAAATCGACGTAATGCGGAAGTTTCAGATGCTGGACGGAACCAGAGCTTGCGACGCTGTCGCAATGAGACAGTACGAACTCCTGGTTCTGAGCCGGATATTCGGCGTCTTGGCCGAACTCGTCCGCTCGCAGGGAGCGGTCGAGAACGGCCATTGCGATCGCCTTCCGCTCCCCCTGACCCAGCACCAGCCCATAGCCTCGCGTGAACTGCGGAACGCGTGACCCGTCGCCGGGTGTCAAATGGATGGTTTGGCATTCCGATAGGCGCACGGTACCTACGCCGACGGTCAAGCCGATTTCAGGCACATCGAAAAACACTTCCGCATCGCCGTAACGCAGTTCCGCTACAAAGGGGTGGTTTCCTCCGTACCCGCGCATGCTCGAATAGCAGAGTGCTACGAGAAACCCTTCGTCACCACGACTCAAGGTCTGCAGACGTTCGTCTCTCTTTGACGGAAAGGCGATCGGTTCCCTCGTTACATCATTGACGTACCCAGGAGCGATCCCATCGACGCCTTCAATAACATCGGATCTCGCCAGGATGCCGCCCTCCTCATCCAACTTTCTCAGACTGGAAAGTTCCTCTTGGGCGCTCAAAAGGCGAGTGGAAGGTGCTTCGCTTGACCCGTTCAGAAGGGAGAAGTCCAGGATACGATGGGTGTAGTCATAGGTGGCCCCGAGGAACTGGCCGCCTGGAACGTCCTTGTGTGTCGTGGCGATCCTTCTGCGCACTAACATTTTTCCGGTGTCAACCGGTTCGGCATAGCCGAAGCGGTTCAGCGTGGTCCGGAACGATCTGACGAGGGCGATCGCTTCCAGCAGGTCACCTTCGGACTGCTTGAGCGCCAGCGCCGCGAGAAGCGTATCGTAGAGCGAACCTTCGCTCATGACCCGATCAACGGCCAGGGACATCTGCTGGCCAATCTGTTCGACGGTGAGTTCAGCGATCGTCGTATCGCCGCGCCGGCGTTTCGCTACGAGCTTATGGGACTCGGCAATCGCTGCCTCACCGCCCTTGATGGAGGTTATCATCATCGCCATTCAGCCTTTGTTGATCTGGGAAGGCCGATGAGCTGCGAGTCATCAACCAGGAAGACGTCCACGCCAAGCGGATATCTGGCCGTGTTCGTTTTCCACTCCGGCCAAAACCAGTCGGGCAGACCGGCCGGGGCGATTGCCACGGTGGTCTCGATCCCCGGCCCACCGAGGATTACCGTCGGGCCGTCCGACAGCGACGGTAGGCGGACGACGACCGTTGTGGCCTTGTCCGGCGACGAGGCCTCTCCCACGTTGAAGCACGAGAACGGGAGAAATTCCGCGGCATCCCCGACAAAGGCCAGGCTCGCGGTATCCGGCTCGGCTGTCAGCAGGGCGTTCGTATGAAGATGGAGGTAGCTGCGCACGTCGTCAGTCGCGATCGACCGGCTCAACCAAGAGGGGCAGTCGCCGTCGACAAGGGTCAAGGCAATCGCCGCCATCGTACCGTTAAGCGGGTGGGGAGATCCTATCGGCTGACGGAGTGACACTGATGTCCCTGGGCGAGAAAGAGCCGTCAGAAGCTGCCGAAATGCCAGTTGAGCGTCATGGATGGGGTCTTCGAATTGTCGTGCCAAGGATCGCATGGTCATTCGGGCTCAGCCCCCCTGTCCGTACATGAAGAAATCGACCTTGCTGGAATAAGTCTCACGTTTGACCCGGTTTTCCGCTTCCCGAATGCCTTCATCGAGGGCGTCCACGATTGACGTGACAGTCGAGCCCTCGTTCGCTGGTTCCCTCTGCATCAGCGCATCGAGCAGCGCCGCTAACGCTGCATGCCGTTTGCTTCTTCCCAGCACATAGGCGACGCCGATTTCCCCGCTCTCGATCTGCACCGTGCATCTCGTGATCGTTGCCTCGCCGACATTGAACGGTGCATGCCCTTTCGCAATCCGGCCCCTGAGCATGATCATTCCCACTTCAGGACGACGAATCCATTCGAAATTGGGAGGGGGGATCGTTGCCCAATGACGTTCGACTTCGGCGAGCGGCGCTTTGGCGAACGTCGTCATCCATGCTTCGCGGCTGCGGTTCATTGATGCCTCCAATCGTGATTATCCGTGACAGGCATGCGCTTCAGAGTTTCCGCCTGCCGCGAAGCCAAACCGAACGGACGATCGGACCGTCGATGTCCGCGACCCGTACGAGATCGGCGCGTTTGCCGATTGTGATTTCGCCTCGGTCGGAAAAACCAAAGGTTCTCGCTGGATTGAGAGTCCCCATGGCGACCGCTTCGGGAAGCGATGGTCCGTTGGGTATTGTTGGAAGATACCAAATCGCTCGCAGAAGGCTCGCCGGGATAAAGTCGCTCGGCGAGTTCGCGCACGGAAACATTGCCAATGTGCGATCGTCCCGCGACGATGTTCGGGCCGCCTACGATGGCTGTCATACCCGCGGCCCGTGCCGCCCGCGCAGCTTCCAGGGAAATGGGAAACTCTGCAATGTTTGACCCAGCCACGACGGCTTCCTCTATGTGGGCCGCGGTCGTGTCGTCGTGACTTGCACAAGCGATCTTGCGCTCCCGGCACATTTCAAGAAGCCGCGTCCTGTTGAATTGGTTGCGATCTGAAGACGAATTCTTGGCCGTGATCATGTTTTCGATCTCGGCTGCGCTTCGGCCCTTATAGGTGTGAATGCGGCGGAACCGTTCGAGATTGCGGTGTGGCCCGTCATCCATGATCGTCACAAAGCGAACATCCGGGCGATCAAGGTATTGCGGAACGGTGTCGATGAGGCTCGGATCCTCCGCGTCACATCGGAGGTGGAGGAAATGGTCGGCCCTCAGCGCCTGATGCGCTCGTGCTTGCTGAATTCCTTCAAGCATGGCCGGCAAGAGTCGCTCCCGTTCCGGGCTCGCGCCCGTGCCCGCGCCCACGGTCAGGGAGTCGAAGACGGTCGTCGTGCCGGCGGAAATGATCTGAGCATCATAGGCGATTGCCGAACTCGTCGGATTCCACATCATCCCCGGCCGGGGCAGGACGTGCTTTTCCAGATGGTCAGTGTGAACATCCAAAATTCCGGGGATCAGGAAGTCAGCGCCGAGATCCGCCGCGTTGGCGGCCGCCGTCGTGCCATGGCAGATGTCAGCAATCAAGCCGTTCTTAATCCTGACGGTTCCGCTAAAGCATTCCGAACTCGTGACTATCCTGGCGTTTGCCAATATTGTTTCAGAATGTCCGCTTTCATTTAGGCAACCCAGGCCAGGCGAAGCCTCAATAACTGTCACGGGATGGAACCCTGCTCTCTTCATCAACTGAAGCGGCTTTAACAGCGACGACGCCCCGCCAGGAGACGAAGTGATGACAATGCGTGGACACCTATCCAACTTGTACCTACAACGTAACACCCGGATCGGACCTCATACGCTATGAGGCGTGTATCGAATAGCGGAAGTCGACCGATGGAACCGTCATATCGCCCCAGTTTGTCGGAACGACGCGGAGCCACCACACTCTGGCGGATGGTCGCGCGCGCGCTCGAATCTGAAATCCAAGAGGGCAAATGGCCGCCGAGTGCACGACTGCCGAGCGAGTTCGAGCTTGCAACTCGTTTCGACGTGCACAGAAACACGGTTCGCCGCGCCCTGTCGGTCCTCCGTGAGCGCAACATCGTCAGGGTTGAACAAGGCAAAGGCGCCTTCGTCAAGGAACGCCTAATCGTATATCCCGTTGGGGCAACATCGCGGTTGACTGCGACACTCGAGAGTATGCATCGTGTCGGAGAGCGACGATATGTCGGTTCGGATCGTGTACGCCTGGATAAGGACCTTGCCAGAAATCTACGTTTGACGCTTCATCACTTCGCCCAACGAATTGACACCGTTACCGTCGTGGACGACGCAATAATAGACGCGACCTCAAGCTACTTTCCTCTCCCGCGTTTTGAGGGAATAGAAGATTTTGTCCGGGAGAGCGGCAGTTTCACCGCCGGCTGGAAGCAATATGGCGTCGCGCATTACCGGCGGCTCGAAACCAGGATTACCTCCGCCGCCCTCTCAAGCGCTGATGCAAAGCTTTTTGGCAGACCCCGCGGTCAACCGGTCACAATCTTCACGAATATCAATGTCGACATGGATGGTCAGCCGATTGTCTGGTCGAGAATGCGATTATTGCCGCAATTCATGGAACTGGCCGTCAAATTCGAATAACTTCATTTTGAACACCACCGCATCAACGGAAAAGGTTGAGAAGTAGGTTGCGTCGTCAACTGTTTCGGCCACCAAACGGCCCGGCACGACAACGGTCGCGGGAACGTGCGTCATGACGAGGCCGTAACGTGCATGAGGCTTCGAGGCCCTCTTCATGCCTGAACAGTGAGCCTGAGGCTCAGTCAGGCTCGCGGTAGCGAATGAAGCGAGCAGTCGTTTCGGACGTTGGCCGGACCGTGACGCGCCGCTGATTCCCGCAAGCGACCCGTCCGTCGACACATATCAGCGGTATACCGAAACGTTGTCGGCGAGAGTCAGGTACAAGTGGCTCACTTGATCCTAACTTGTCAGATCGTCTTCATTCGGGCCGCCTAGTACGGCTTGTGCAAAAACGTGCCGCTTTCTGGCGCCTCTTCCGAACTCGAAGCACAGCGAATCTGCCGGGGCGAAGCTTCAACGCCGCTCGATAAGGAGCCCTCAAATGAAACGAATACTGTTGTCGGTTATTGGCGCCATCGGCCTGATGGCATCTGCGTCTTGGTCGCACGCCGAAC
>NZ_JBSKBP010000087.1:0-10046 GCF_053714275.1 Mesorhizobium sp. Arg314
CGCGTCAACGCTTTGCTGCTGCTTGCCGAGGGAGACGGTGATGGGTTTGCTTGTTCGCATGATTGAGCCTCTCGTTCGTTCTCGTATAGCATGCATTAATTACACTGTCATACACTTTCCCGAAAGTGCTACCCGGTTGGTGTCCTGGGCCGAATCGCGTTGTCGGTGCGGGATGACCTTTCCTCATGGCCAGGAGCGCGGTTGCTTCACAGCTGCCTTGGCCTTCATAGCCTTTCCCCCGTTGCGTGGTCGATCTGGGTTCGCGGTCGATCGGCTGGCGAGCGGTCACTCATTGCTTTCCCGCTGATGGGCTGCCCGGAGTGAATGACTGGTTCGTTATGGCCGGCGCTGCCGGCTTGTCCGGTTCCTGCCCGCTCCTTCGCTGCGCTCCCGAGTTGGGGACAAGCCAGCTATAGGCGCCGACCTCCTTTGGAACCGTCCTCCGGGACAGAAACCATCAACCAAAGGAAAACACCATGAAAGACAATCGCTACACCAAGCCGAAGAAAACCGAGGCGAACGCCCCGACCTACCACGCCTACACGGTGCGGGAAGCCAAGGTTGAAGGCCAGAAAGGCTTCTGGACGCGCATCGGCGCCTTCTTCGCCCACGAAGACGGTGAAGGCGGCACCCTCCTCCTCGAGGCGCTGCCGATCGATGGCCGCATCGTCCTTCGCACCCCGAAATCCGACGAGTAGGAGGCGGCCATGCAGCTCTTAACCAGAGACCTGCGGGAACAGCTGCTGGCGAATGGTCGCCAGCAGCAGCCTCTCCGCGGCACGACCGGCGAGATCGATTTCGTCCCCGTCGTCAAACTGTTCACGCCGGACGCCGGCGCGACCTGGCTCCTGACCGAGATTGATCCGGAGGACCCCGACATCGCCGTTGGCCTTTGTGACCTCGGGCTAGGCTGTCCGGAGATCGGCAGCGTCAGTCTCGCGGAGCTCGGCTCTGTCCGCGGCCGCCTCGGGTTGCCGGTCGAGCGTGACAGGCAATTCCAACCGAACAAGACGCTTTCGGAATATGCCGACGAAGCGCGCCGCCATGGGCGCATCAAGACCTGATCCGCGACGCGAGTGCCCGGCTCCGGCCGGGCATTCGTTTAACTGCGATCAGACACCAGAAGCGCGGGGTGCATGCATTGCGCCTCAGTCACTTCTGAAGGCTTTGTTGAAGCATCAGAAATTGAAGATCTTGCAACAGCTTGTCCTTGGCGTCCGGATCCACGGCAGGCGGTGCTGGAGTGGGCTCTTTCTCGTGCTGCCCAGGCAAGAGCTTGGTCGCTCGTTTTGGAGATGGTGGGGGCTGGTGTCGGTTTCGGGGCGAACACAATGCTTATTTTGTTCACGTCCTTCCAGGATCCCTTCCAGCCCAGTCCAAGATTGGCTGCAGCGCTATTGAATGGGATCTTCACGATCCTGACGCTCGCTTCCGCAGATTGCAGAAGCGTGAATCCGAGCACGTACGATACCGACTCGGGTTTCGTTTTCGTTTCGGCGTAGGCGTCTTGCAGTTGGGCAAGCCACACCCCGATACCCAAGTCCCCCACAAGCTTGGAATTGTGCTTTCGCCGATCGCCTACCTCATCGGCTTTGCAGTCTATCGGGTCCTTTGCGCCGAGCGCGACGGTGAACTTGTATCCAACTTGGCGATCAGCCGTGCCAGTGACGTTGGTTGCAAGTGCCAAGGTGGCAGTCTGAGGAACGTACGGGATGTCATTCCCGGCCCCGCCGTTTCCGTTGGACTCCGCGACAACGTTAAGTGTCAACTCAATCGCCGCATTCCATTCAGGGCCTTCCGTAAGAAATGTGGCGGGACCTCTGTTGATCGCTTTGATCCCGTCTCTTCCATCCTTGAGATCGCATCTGATGTTTTCGACAATCGCGGTTGCCGACAGGCCCGCGAACGCCGTTGTCACATCACAATCGATTCATTGATCACAGGACTTGCTCAAGACCTATACCTATGTGCTGAGCCGCATCGACTCTGCCGTCCGCCGACGCGCAACGAGAAAACAAAGTGTACTGCTGCTTGGAGGATCCGGGTTCGTCGGCAGCGCTGGTGCCTGCATTGCGTGACCTAGGTTGCAGCCTGCTCCATCGTGGATTCCGGCACATTGCCGGAGTGCAGCAGATCACCAAGGGCAGGTTTGATATGGCGGCTGTGAAATCCGTCGGCGCGAAGTTCGATGTCGTGATCGACACAAGCTGCTACAATGCTGGGGCAACGCGAATTTGTCTACTGTCGGCAACCAGCAAAGAAAGCCTGGAGTGCATTCGCATTGCTTAGCGGCTGACCCACTCTCCCACGATCAAGCCCGCTGCCGGGGGGTTGGCAGCGGGCCGATATGAAAACAGCGCGAGGGGGGGTGGCGCTGCCTCCAATGCCGACATCGTTTCTGGGAGGAGTTGATGGTCGACAGCCCGAACATAGGGATCGCACAGCATATTGCAATGCGCGAAATCTGCGTGTGCGGAAGCGTTGCCCCGGATCGCCCTTAGGCGCCCATATGTCGATGACAATTTCTCGTCGAAAAGGCGTTTTTTCACTCAGAACGACCTTGGCCAGCCCAACCCCCCAAAAGCGCCCTGCGTGGCTGCCCTTTCCACAACAACGCGCGAACGCGTGCGGTGCCAAATGCGCGACCGCTACTCCGAAGCCTGGGCCGATGGTTCACCGGGCTTGTTTGGGAAGGCCTCACTGCTTCCCGATCATTTCGACGCTTGGCTGCACCTTGCATCGGGTCACGAAGGCCACACCTGGGGTGCGACGCGCAGCCATTACAAATGAAACCATTTTCGGATTGCCGTCGGTAATCGGATCCCGATATCACACACCCGCGGTTCGGCCCGCTCTGTCGCATCTCGGGTGGGGCCCCTGGCGCGGATTGAGCAGGCCGGGCCGCACCTACGTGCTCGCGGCACGATCCTTAATCGAGAGTTCCGTCACGAAAGACGACGCGCCCGGGCAAAAGCCGACCGTTCTGCTCCGCCGCGAGCTTTTCCACGAGCTGAGCCCGCGAACAATGAGCTGGAATTTTGAATTCCAGCCGCATTCTATTTGAGCTTGGGCCTCGCGTTGATCGAAGCGCCAGAATGCAGTTCTCCATCGACGCAGCATGACCTGGCGAGGCAGAGTCAGATCCTATGAGAGAGGTGGATAGCGACGGCACTGTGGGAAAGTGAGTCGGTGAAATATCTCACTTTGCGGGCCGAACATGCCCGTCGCAGCTCGTCAACCTGAAGCGCCGACCGCTATCCGCACCGAAAGGCTGGGAATAAGAACCACGTCTTCCGTCTCGGGACGGAAGGAACTTTGCGACGGGACTGCTCAGGCGACGCAATGGTGTTTGAACCATCACCACGCTGTCGAGGGCGCGACAAAGGCTGTCCAGCTCAAGGGTGCTCTCAAGAAGCTTTCCGTTCGGCATGAATTGTGCGTGGACGTCGGCAAAGCCGGCATGTCTGATTACCTACGGAAAGGAACCGCCCGTGTACAAATCCGCCCTTCTGGTTCTCAGTATGATAGCTCAGCTGGGATCGGCAATAGCGTCCGCAGGGGAGAGCGGTTCAGGCACTGCGCATCCGGCACTTGCGCCGGCCGATTTCGAGCGCGCTCTCACCGTCAATGACCGCTACGCCAAGCTTACCGTGAACATCCCTAAAGAGACCTTCTGGCTAAGCGAGGGCCACGCCTTCGTTTATAGCCGTGTCACCCATGGCAAGCGCGAGCTCATAGGGGTCGACGCCCTAACCGGCCAGAGCCGGCCGGCTTTCGATCAGGCCCGCCTCGCCGCGGCGCTGACGGACCATACGAACTTCGAAGCAGGGAGCCTTCCCTTCAAGCGATTTGACATAACCGACAATGGCCGCAAGCTCAGTTTCAAGTCCCCCTATGGCCGGTGGAACTGCGACCTCGGAACCTATACCTGTAAAGGCCCTGAACGGTCCGCAGAAAATGCTAACGCGGGGGACTATCGGGGAGACGGTTATGATGACACGCCGGCTCCAGACAACAATCCTTTGCACGTGAGCCCGTCGCCGGACGGCAAGTGGCAGGCCTATGTCAAAAATCACAATGTCTTCGTGCACCCCAAGGACGGCTCCAAGGACATCGCGTTGAGCTGGGACGGATCGGAGGGTGACTACTATGCCATTTCGACACTGCGCTGGTCCCCCGACTCCACCGAATTGGAATAGCACTGCGATCGAACTGCCGGGGCAGGGGTGATGGTGCCAGGGTACTCTGCCCGTCCCCCGATTTGCTGCGGATCAAACAGGGTGACCCTCGCAGTCAGCGGCCGTTTCACAAGCCGGCCATCGGCGCGGTAGCACCAGCCAAAGCTGAGCTCGCAGGGCAGAACTAAGCGCACCCATCGGGCTGCGCGACCCCGACCAGCTTACACCCAATTGGCGCCATTTCGCGCATCAAGGTTCGTCGCAATGATATGCGTCGCCTGCTCATAGCGACCGAGGGAAAAGTGTTCGCCCTCGCGTCGATCGAAAATCTCGTTACCCAGACCCGGATAAGGGACTACGTGACGACGCCCATAACCTGATCAAGCCTTCCGCCCCGACAGGGGGCGGCCCCGATGATGAGGGCATCGCGTTGAAAGTACGCTAAACAACGCGAATGGAGAACAATGCGGGATTTTGGCTCAAGCTGGACGGCTGACGCCCAATCTTATCATCTCCCGATAGATTGTTGAGCGTCCGAGCCCAAGTCGCCGTGTGACTTCGGCTTAGTGGTGTTTTTTCCTCGACCATAGCCGCCCCAACCTTTTTGAGGTCGAGCGGCTATCGCCAAGGCCGCTCGCCCTTGGCCCGAGCTGCTGCGACGCCGTCTTTGGTACGCTCGCAGATCAGGCGCCGCTCGAAATGAGCGATTGCGCCGAATACATGGAATACGAGTTCGCCGGCGGCTGAGGAGGTGTCTAGCGGGCTGTTGAAGAAGGATCACGTTTGGCCTTGAGGATAGCCTCCTCGCCGTTGTGATAGGTGAAGGTGATGTCGATTGAGCCGTCGAAGCCAGCCCATGTGAAGAAGACCATTGAGTGCCCGTACCCGAGATCGAGGCCGGCTTGCAGGCCGCCAAAGGCGATTTAGCGAGGGCAGATGCGGGCTGTAATGGGACTAGGGTGCGTCATTCAATTGCATTACATTGAGTGCAGTAGGAGGTGGTCATGGTGGCAAACGCGCTCGTTCAGACACGGATCGGTGCCGGTGTTCGGGACCGAGCATCCGCCGTTTTGGAAAACATGGGCCTGACGGTTTCGGACGCGGTCCGGATTATGCTCACCCGCACCGCGAATGAACGTGCGCTGCCCCTCGAACTGGTGACCAACAGCGAGGCACACGATGCCTGGTTCCGAGCCAAGGTAAGCGAGGCGTTGGACGATACCCGGCCCGACCTCCCTAACACGATCAGGTTGAAGCCCATTTCGCCGAGCGACGCGCCGCTGCCCGGCGCAGGACCGGCGACCTGAGATCGAGAAGCTCGCCTGGTCGGCCTTCGCGCTTTCGGATCGCGACGGCATTTTCACGCATATCGAGGCCAACAATCCTGCGGCCGCCATCGCAATCAACGAGCGGATCGTGGCCGTGACCCGCCGTCTTCGCGACTTTCCCGAGAGCGGCAGGCCGGGCCGCGTATCAGGAACCCGCGAACTCGTCATTTGGTCGTCCGGCCACTGTTGTGCGCCATGCAGTACCCGGAGGATTCGGATCGTTTCACCGACTACACGATAGGTGGCAATATAAGGCGTGCCGGCAATTGACCGACATGCTTACATCGACCTTCACCAGGCCGCCGGAAAGTCTGCTCAAGGAAGCCTGGCGCGCGTTACCTATGCCGTCGACGAAATCTACGCCCACTGCAAGCCGATGCGCTTTAACCCAGGGCACCCGCAAACCGAGCACAATGACGCATCAGCATGAATATCATGCCTATGCTGGTGACTGCAGCAGATCCCACGGCCCCGCAAACGCGACGAGACCGTCAATACAAATAGCCGTGGGGCGTTCGTGCCGGATACGATTGATGTCGTTGGCAGACCGGACGTCCCCAATCCCCACGCGTGGCGGAGCCGTCATACGGGTGACACCCTTGTCACCAATTACCACGAGTTCCGTCAGGGCTGGGTTACTGCGCCTAACTGCACCGTGCTCATCGTGGCCACTGCCGGAGGTGTTAGATCGCCGGCATGGGTGTCTTGGCACTGTGTCTTAAAAGTCTTTAGGGGACGCCAAGAGCCAATGGCAGCAACGAACCGCTGACATGCCCGGACTAGACCGTTTACTGTGGCGCATTTTGGAGTAGGTCGATTGTCGGATCGGGACCCAAAAGGTCGGCAAGTTGACAATGTTGACGGTCAGAGTCGCGCAAAATCAGAAATTTCAAGTAGGTACGCCGCTTGCTTGTTCACGGTATCGCCAGCAATCTCTTGCGAGAGCAAGACGGGTATTTTGGCAACATTGAGAAGGCGCGAGATTAGCTATGCCGCAAGCCGACGTAGAGCGATTTATCAACGATTTAGGAAAAAAAGGTAATCTGCTGGAAAACGTAAAATCCAGTGCTACAGGTCTTGCCTCAATTGTAGCGATCGCAAAGAGCCGAGACTACAAGATCACGCTTGACGAGGTCAAAAGCTACCTTCGATTGAGGACGCGACAGAAATCGACTGGTAAGAAGCTCAACGAGCTTGCGGGCCGCAAGCATGGCTCGAGCATGGCGGGCTCGACCGGCCTTGTACAGACCACTGCGTTGGCTGGTTCCGTCACAGACGCACCCCCGATCCCTCTGCAAGTCGCTGAAGCAATTCCTGTCGCCGCGGTCGTTCTAGTGATTGTAATTGTTATTGTGGTCGCGACCTGACGCAATTTCAGCGCTGACGCATTCGCTTGGACGAGCCGGTGCGAAGAGAACCGAAGGCAAACCTCGTCGAGGATGAGATCATGCCATCAGGCTTACAAGATGAGGCTTCAAGGGCTCACCTGCACCTTCAACGAGAACGCCGGAGAGAGATTTTTGACCAGCGTACGCCCAAGCAACGGCGCACGCTGTCACACGTCAAGCGGTTCATGGAGCGGCTGGCGGGTGACGTGAAGTTCCGCATGGCGCTTTCAGAGAACGTCGACGCCCCTATAGCGGTAACAGAGGGCTACGGCATCGAAGTTGACCCAATGGAGATGCTGCCGCTCTGGCACCGTGACTACCTCAAATACCGCTTCAAGCCGGAGTCTGCCCCGTGGCCGTTGGCCATGATGTGGGACCAGTATATGCGCGAGATGTTGCGCCACCGCGACCTCCTGCGCGACGAAGGCGAAATGTCGATGATCAACCCTCGCTTTCATGCCTGGCGCGAGCGCCAAATCCAGCGATGCAATGACGAATTGGGCGGATCGGCACAGTCGGTCTCGCACCCCATCATCGCTTTCGAGCTGAGCGAAGGCTGCACCGTTGGTTGCTGGTTCTGTGGCCTCTCGGCCGAGCGCTTCAAAGGCTATTTCGACTATAACAAAGAGCATGCACAGCTTTGGCGTGGCGTGGTTGGTGTCGCGAGCGAGATGTTTGGGTCGGCAGCCCGCACCGGCTTTTGTTACTGGGCCACGGATCCGATGGACAACCCACACTACGATCACTTTCTGTTCGACTACTATCAGATCACGGGCGCATTGCCGCAAACAACGACGGCCGCCCCGCTCAAGGATGAGGCACTCACTAGGCGCGTACTCGGCCTTTTCAACCGCTATGGCACCACGCCGAGTCGTTTCTCCGTGCTGAGCACGGCACATCTCAATCAGATTCATACGGCGTTTTCGCCTGAGGAGCTGATGGGCGTCGAACTCATCCCGCAGGGTAAAGGGGCGCCGACCGCGAAGGCTCTGACCGGGCGCGCGCGTGCGCGGAAGGAGAAGCTCAGGGGCGCCAACAAAGACGATGCAATCGCCTTGCCGGAAAGCGATCACACGACGATCGCCTGTGTTTCCGGCTTCCTCGTAAATATGCGGCAGGGACGTTTACAATTGGTGACACCGGTACCGGGTGGCGAACGCTGGCCTCTCGGATACCGCATTGTGGGTCAACGTTTCTTCAGGACGCCTGACGAGTTCCAAGAGGCGCTGCAGAGCATGACGGATCAGCACATGCTCGAGAGCCCAGCTCCCGACCTGCCGGTCCGCTTCCGCAGAGACCTACAATACAAAGCAGGGGACGGGTACTTCGATCTCCGCTCACGCTACAAGGAACACCGGGTGCTCGACGACGTCGTTCCGAAATCCGTTGGCCATCTGATCGCATGCGGCAACTTCACAGCCTCGGAGCTGATTATGCGACTCACGACAGACGGGACGAGCGTACTTGCAGTCGCCGACCTGCTCGATCAGTTATACGCGGCCGGGTTGATCGAAGAGGACCTCGATGACCGCGGCGATTGGCAGCGCAGCGACGGGACGAGCCGCATAAAAGGGGTGTGACAAGCGGACTGCTGCCACGTGTGCTCAAGACCAGCGAAGCTTCGATCATGCAGCACATCGAGTGTTTCTTCCCATTCGCTCGATGCGTTCCCCGCTGAAGGTTCTGACCTCACGTTGGCCGGGCCCCAGCGGTCCTTGCGCTGACGGAGCGGCAGGACCCCAACCGAACCACGATCAAACTTTAACTCGACCCGTCAGATGATCTGCGCGTGCGCGATCCATCCCCTATCATCACCGGCGGCTGCGAACCGCCGGTGATGAAACCACAGTGCCCGATATCCGGGAAAAATCGTAAGACAAGCGCGTCGCCTGAATCCATTTCGACGCGAAGCGCTTTTAAGGCGGTCAAACAGAATAACAAAAAGCGCTGACCGCAAGGCCAGCGCTTTTGCCTGGGCTGGAAGACCTCAGTTGGCGACGCAGAAATGCTGCTCGCCGTCATTGCCGGTGAAGGTGCCGGTAAGGTGCCGGTGCGCGAGTTGAAGGTGCGGTAACGGTCCAGGCAATATTCGTACCAGCCACGGGTCCACGGCTCGGCGTTGCGGTCGGCATAGACGATGCTTGCGCGGCTGCGCATATTAGCGGCGAACCGGTGCCGGGTGCACCCGTACGTCGCTATCATAGTAATCGCCATCGTAGTAATCGCGCAGCGGCAGCCGGTTATTGGCCAACGCGCCAACGATCAGCGCGCCGGCGGCTGCTGGAAGACCCGCGCACGCCGGAATCCGTTCGCATGGGGCTGTTGCAAATATATGCACGGCTGGATCCCGTCAGGCTGCTGAGGGACATGAGATCGGCACAACAGCGTCTTGTCGCCATCGCCGATCAATCGCCCCCACCGGCGCCTGTGACCGAGCCCGCGCTCGATCGGTTCCTCTCAGGATTGCGAACTGCGTGGAAGGAGGGCGAAATCCGCCCCACCGCGAAGCTGAAACCAAAGCAAAAAATTGAATCCAAATGGCTGCCTTTTGCGCTATCTACCCTCATCTACCTGGGTATTGTGATTTTATAGGTGTTACTCCGGAAGGGACCGTTCTAACAGGAGCAGGGCATTTTGGCCGCGGAGACGGTCTAATCAAAGGCGAAGCCCGGGGTCCTGCTCTGTCACGGCTTGGCTCGCCAAGTAGGATCAGCACTTCCCGCCGCTATCGCGCAGGTTCTTTCTTGTGCACCTCACATTTGTTCGTCACCGCTTCGCTGATGGCGCAATCAATCCAGGCAGCAACATGAAATGACAACCTTCGATCTTCGCCGTCGGTTTGCCGCCGAAGCCTTGGGCACGGGCCTTCTGGTCGCAACGGTCGTCGGCTCCGGCATCATGGCCGAGATGCTGACGCATGATGTGGGGCTGGCGCTGCTCGGCAACACGCTGGCGACCGGCGCCATGCTGGTGGTGTTGATCACCATCCTCGCACCGATCTCCGGCGCGCATTTCAATCCGGCCGTCTCGCTGGTGTTCTGCTTGAACCGAAGGCTGCTGGTCCGGGATTTCCCGGTCTATCTGGTGGCGCAGGTCGTCGGCGGCATCGCCGGGACGGTCGCCGCGCATCTCATGTTCGCCCTGCCGGTTCT
>NZ_JBSKBP010000088.1:0-9919 GCF_053714275.1 Mesorhizobium sp. Arg314
GTATGCGCTTGCCGGCGCGAGCGCCATGCCGATCGCCGCAGCGGCTATAAACTGCAGGGCGAATTTGCCCGCCTTTTTATAATTCATCCTCGTCTCACTCCTTTTCAGTTGCCAAAATCCATGACGTGACCATCTTGCCAGGCGGCGCCATCGACCGCGCCGGTCGCGGCTGCGTGACTATCGTCAACGTGGTTGGGAATGGCGCCCTTGATCAGCTTGCCGAGCTTCCAGCGATTGAGCACTTTCACCACGTATTTCGTGGTTTCGTCGTTCACCGGAATGCCGTTGGCTTTGTAAACGGTCTGCTCGCCTGCATTGTAGGCCGCCAACATCAACAGCGGATCATGGAACTCGTCATAAAGCGCTTTCAGATAGCGGACGCCCCCGCGGATATTGGCTTTCGCGTCGCATCTGTCGGCCACACCAAGACGCGACGCCGTGGCCGGCATCAGCTGCATGATGCCGAGAGCGCCCGTCCGAGACGGTCCTTGATTGCCGCCCATATCGCTTTCTGCCCAGGCAACCGCCTCGGTTAGATCGGGATCGAAGCCTTCTTCCTCGGCGATCTGCCGCACCAAGGCCGCGGCCCGCCCGCGGTCCGTCGGCGCACACGAGCCGCCATCCACCGAACCGCGGCTGGCATTCGAAACGGTCGAAATCGCTGCGCCGGCCGGCGCTTGAAACGCCGCAATGCGCTTCGAGGTCGTGGCATCCGCATGTGCGCCGAATGACGCCATGACGCCACACAGCAACACCGCAAGGGCGATCCGGTTTTTCATTGCATTGCCGATTTTGACATTTTACTATGGGTACATGGTGCCAAAGTAAAGTGTCAATACGACAAGCGTGGTCGAGGCCAATTTTCCGATGAAGCAGTTTCCCTTCCTCGCGGTTTTGTTGCTGCAAAGCACCGTTGTGTGCGCCGCCGATCTGGGCACGAACGAGTCGCATCCGTTCGAGCAGCCCTCGACCGCGTATCTGCAGAAGTTCGCCAAACCTGGCGGAAAGATCTTCGTCTACGAGCGATACGATGCCGGCGGGGGCCTTTATCAGCGCGAGGTGACGCCGCTGACAGAGCCGGTGCAAATCAAGTCCGCGACGGAACGCGTCATCAACGGCGTCACCTACAGGCTGCGTGGCCTCGTGGCCTGCCCGAAGCCCAAAATCACCTACAAGGCTGAGGAGTGGGATTGCACGAAGGCCGCGCAAGACTACGACGAGGCTGTCTATAACGCCCGCGCATCCGTCGTCTTGTGCAAGACGCTGGTCCTGAAAAGCCAATCCGGCGTTCCGGACGCGGTTTCGTGCTTTGCGCTCGTCGGGGCCGGGAATGCCAACGACCCCTATTTGGTCTCCTATGACGACGATTCCATGGTCTTCTTTGACATGGCTGCGATCGGCCGCAACAAGGACGGCAGGTCCCTGCGACCGGATCTCGAACATGCCTCCGATCTCGGCAAGCAGTTTCAGACCGATGAAGCGAACTAGCCTCGCCGCGCTCATCGCACTCACGTGCGCTCACGCCGCAAGCGCCGAAGGCGTCGCTCCCCCGAACGCGACAGGCACTCCCTTCCTCGTGTCGAAAAGCGTCGAACTGTTGACCGGAGATACGTGGCGCGACCATGGCAAGCTCTACCGGCTTTATGGCGTCCAATCATGCTTGCGGGGCACGATCGCCCTGGATGCGAATGGCAAAGAGCTCGATTGCGGCAACGTCTCGCTCGCCCACCTGGCGGCTTTGTATTCGACAGCGGCCGTGACTTGCCAGCCTATTGCCTTGGCGCTGGACAAAGCGACGTTTGTCGTCTGTGGAGCGAAACTCGACGGCAACACGATCGACGTGGGGACCGCCCTCATCGCGGCTGGCTACGCGTTCGCCGCCACCGACGCGAAAGGAAACGCCGTCAGCGCCAACTATCTGGTGGCTGAGCTCAACGCGAAGATGAAAGCTGATGGTCTTTGGGCGATGAAGTTTCAACATCCCATTGAACTTCTGCTGAAACGGCCGAGGGAGCCCAAGCAATGAACCACGAAGAGGAATCGAGCCGCTACTACTACCCTGTCGAGGGCCGCACGGACGGGGCTATACCCGGCGCGGTCGCATTCATCGCGATCATCGTGGTGCCGGCCTTGGCCTATGCCGCCTGGAATGCGCTCTCATCTTGGTTTTCTGCCGTCTTTTCTTAGGTCGGCAAGTCGACGAAAGATCGCAGCAGTTCATGCAGGTCGTCCACGTCCACGTCGCACCAACCGTTGTTCATGAGCCGCTCGAAATATATGGCTTTGATTTTCAGCTCGCAAACATCGGCAACCGGCGCCATCGCTGCCTGCCGTCGCACAATCGCCTCGTTCGCCATCACGGCGTCAAGCCGTGGCCCGATCAGCGCCGCCTCGGTCTCTTCGGCGTGCATCAAACGGTTCCCGAGACTCTCGACCTCTGCCATGGCATGGCGGTGCGCCGCGATCAGATCCACGACTCCATCAGCCTCTCGTGCCCCGCCATTGCTGCTGCACACCAATTGAATCGGCATCGACCTGCTCCGAGTCCACGGCTCCTCCCGCATTGCCAAAGACTGATACCCACCCCCACCGAGGAAAAAAGGGATGATCGCATCCCTATTTTTCCCTTGCGAAAGATGAAAGCCTAGCCGCCAAGTAAACAGTAAGGACCTCCTCTCAGTAAGGACTTCCTCGAGGTGTTTCGCGCGCTCGTCATCGAAGACCAGAATTTGATGCGGCTGGCTCTTATGGACCAGATTCGGGCGAGTCTCGGAAATTGCGTCGTGCTTGGCGCTGAAACGCTGGAAATCGCTGCCCGTGAGCTTCAGAGCGCGGATTTCGACCTGGTGGTCATTGATCCGGGACTTCCCGGCTTCGACCCGACGCTGGACGCTGATCGCGTGGCGGTCGTCGGCACAATCATAGAAGCCTCACCAAGCGCGATCCATATCGTTGTAACCGGGTCTGACAACCATTCCGAGGCGGAAAGTTTTCGTCGAATCGGTGCGGCCGGCTATCTCGGCAAGACCGGGCTGGAGCCCGGCGTGTTCAGTGACGTGCTGGACGACATTTCAATCAACGGATTTGCAGTTCGGCTTTCGCGCGTTGCGATGACTGTACCTGACGTTCGGTATTCCATCCTGACGCCCAGAGAACAGGAAATTATCGACATGATGACCCGCCGCGAGCCAGGCATGACGCGTACGCAGTTTTACGAGGTAATGGCAGGTCGCCTCGGCATCGATCCCACCTCCGCTGAGAAATACTACAAACAGGCGCGTGCGAAACTGATGAAGAACGGACACAGGCTACCGCGGGGTCTGTAACGAGATGTCATTGATGACCGTCCATGGGATCAAGGTACCGTTGCGCCCCGATGACGTCTCGCCTGTTATCTGGCAGGCTCTTGACAATGAGACCTACGAGGCCAAGGAAGCCAAGTGGATATCCAAGGCGGTGAAGCCCGGTGATCGTGTTCTGGAACTCGGCTCCGGCATTGGCATCATCACATCGCTTATCGCCCAGATCCCGGACGTTCAGGTGTGGGCCTTCGAAGCAAATCCGTCCTCGGCGGCCCTTGCTAAACGCGTCGTCGACGCCAACGATCTGGACAACGTGGTGCTATTGAAAGGCATTCTTGCAGCCGGCCCGCCCCGCCCATTCACTTTTTATGTCCGCAAAGACCTCTGGATGTCCTCGATGGATAAAGATCAGGGGCCTTACGAGCGGGAAATCACGATTGTCTCGACCAACATCGACGAATTCATTGTCGAGCACGGCGTCAACGTCCTTGTAATGGACATAGAAGGTGCCGAAAAGGAACTCCTGCAGCACGCCAAACTCCCAGGCATCGAGCGCGTCTTTCTGGAACTGCATGATCATTTGTATGGATTGGACGGAATCCGCGATATTACCCAGGCACTGGCGTTAAAAGGCTATGCCTATGATCCTCGCGGCTCCCGTGGACACTGCGTGCTTTTCGCCAAAGACGACGGCCCACGCGAATATGAAGAGGTTGAACCAGATGCGGCGTAATACACTTGCTCTCTGTCTTGCCTTCACAGCCGCCATGGCTATCGCCGGCCCGACGGCCGGCAAGGGCACCTTCGCAGATCCTGACACACTCACGCTCGAAGATGTATCGGGCAAGGCCGTCCAAACGCTTACCGTCGAGCAGTTGAAGACCGAATTTCCGCAACAGACCTATGATACGCGCACGCCCTGGACGAAAGAAGACGAGAAGATCGTCTATCGGGGGCCGCTGCTTAAGGACATATGGGCCAAAACCGGGCTTACCCACACCCCTAAAGTCAAGGTGGTCGCCTACGACGACTTCGTTTCCGAACTGCGCATGGACGAGATTCAGTCATATGCGCCGATCCTGGCGGTCGAGCGTCAATGTACAAAGGATGATCGAAGCCAAGGACGCTGCAAAGGCGATCAGCAGTTCCGCCCCATCAGCATGATCGAGAAAGGTCCGATCTTCGTGGTCTGGCCCTTCGATCGCCTGCCCACCTCCTATGTCCCGGCCCGGAATGCCATCTGGGTCTTCTTCCCGGTGGTGCTGCGCGCTGAACAATGAAATTCGGCACCAGCCGCTTTTTCACCGCCTTGCCCTACCTTGGGCTGGCACTCGCCCTCGTCCTCAGCACATGGGCGTTCATCCGGTCAGACCGCTACAGGCAGGAGACGGACGAAATCCTCAACCAGACCTACGAGATCCAATGGCGTGCGACCCAGGTGCGCGAGCGGCTTGTAAGGGTCCATGGCTATGTCCGTCTCGCCGACGAAGCCGGCAATCTGGATCCTGACATCAACCGGCAAATGGCTCTCGTGAGTGTCAACATCGCGCAGCTTTTAGCGCTGCCGTATCTGCAACGTTTTTTCCCGCAAAAAGACATCGAACTCCTGGAAAACGTACGCCGGACGATCGAGCAAAACGTCGCGCCGATAATCGAAGCTGGCTCGAATTATGCGCAGGCTCTCGACCACATGACCGACCTTGAACAGGACATGTACGAGATCTCGAGCGCCACCGTTGATCATAGCACAACGCTCCGGGAAACTGCTCAAATTGATATAGCGGCATCCCGCAACTGGTTCATGTTCGCGATTGCCCTGGGGTTGGTCGCGATCTTTTATCTCATCATCCATCAGCGCCACGCTTTCGTCAGCCGTCGCGATCAACACATGCGCTCATTTGCGTCGCTGTTCGCCCATATGACGCGCTCCCGCGTGACGGCTTTGCGGCTGTTTCTGGAGAATAGCGGTTTTGAGCACCCACCGCGGGAAGAGATGTTAAAGGCAGCGCGCGGCGCGGCGCATGAGCTCGAATCCATCAATGACGGCTTGCTCAAGATCGCCTTTTCGCAACGAGATCCGCATGTCCTGCCGCTCGCCAAACTTCTGCTGGATCTCAAGGATCGGGACGGGATCGTACAGCTTTCGGTCAATTCCGAGGCGGGAACACAAGCGGTGCCGGCAACCCAGTTTCAACTGGTCCTGGGCGAGCTCGTGCAGAACGCTCTCACTGCCGTCGAAAACACCGACAGGCCGAGGGTTCTCGTAAAAGCGTCCGTCGTGCACCGGCCTATTTTTCGCCGCGACGCTCTGTTCCTTGAGGTCGCAGACAACGGCGTCGGGATGACGCCAGAAATCCTGCGCAAGGCAAAAACGCCCTTCTTTTCGACCCGGGCCGGAAATCACGTCGGCCTCGGCCTCACCGGCTGTTCTCAGATGGTCTCCACACTTAATGGGAGGCTTTTCATCGACAGCAAACCCGGGGCGGGCACTGTCGTAAGGGTCCACATCCCAATCCGTACCTGCCGATTGGCTTTGTAGTCATCGGCGACGGCATCTCGGTGCAATTGGGGTCCTATGGAACCGATCGCCTCGGCCGTCCGGGCGTGACGGGAATGGCCCCATTGCTCGGAGACCTGGTGCTAATCCAGATAGAAGTCATAGGCGCCGCTGCTACCCGCGTTCATATGTGCGACAGCGCGGGCTTGCGGAGCTTCCGCTTCACTGCCCCGCCTTTCAACGCGAGGCAATCAAAGCTCTTGTCGATCTAATCGGAGAGAGATTGCCTGAGGGTGATGGCCATAAATCCCTAATGTGAGAGATGAGGGCGGCGACTCGCGCTTTACCGGCGGGGCGCATGACTGTAACAGCCAAATGACGTTCACGCCCCAATGCGGCGTACCGTTATAGGCTACCCAGAAAAGGATCGCCTAAAGAGGGGCCGCGCCGGGTATGCCGCCCTAAAACTGTTCTTTTCGCGCGATCGAACTTAGCATAAGAAGTATAGCCCAACCGAAGACGTAGGCAAATAAACCATTCGGGCCAACGATGTCGAGCGTGAGGGAGCCGGCTAGAGCGCCTACCAATGCGCCAGCTGACCAGACGATCATGACGTTTCCAGCGACCGCGAGAATTTCACTCCGCTTGACGACGCTTGTCGCTTGCCCAAGCGCGAGACTGTAAAGTACTGAGTTGCAGCCCCCGAGGATCGCGACCAATGTTGCAACAGCAAGAAATGCGAGGGCCTCGGTTTCAAAGAAAAGCGTCACCGAAGCGGCTGCAATGACGAGAGCGAGTAGGCGGGTAAACGTCCTGTTCCTGAGCCGCTCGGAGACGAACCCACCGACCGGCTGGAGCGCAACCCCTCCGATTTGAAACGCGACCGCGAAGAAGGTCGCTTCTGCCGACGAGTAGTTGGCCGCTAAGCCCCAGATGGGGAGGAGCGAAAGCACCGAACCGCCTGTCGTCCCTGCGATAAATGCCCCAATCATACCGGTCGAGGACCGTCTTATGACAGTCACCGAAGGAACAGCACCATGATCCGGCAAGGGCGGCTCAGACCGGGCGGCAAAAGCCAGAGGCATCGCTCCTAAGGCATAGACGGCAATAGCGACAGAAAAGTTATGATCCTGACCCAGCAGCAGGCCGGCGCCGATCAACTGTCCGGAAATAAAGCCGATTTTTCGCAGGGTTGCGTAGGCCGCTATCGTCGAGGCTTGGCGGGAACGCCCGAGATTGTCGGCGGCCAGACTTTCCAAGATGATGTAGAGCCCCGCTGTAGAGCAGCCTCCAACTCCTCTGATAATCGACCACGATAAAGCTGATGGCTCAATCAGGGAAAAGCCTGACGTGATCGTGATAAGAAGGAGCAAACACAAAATCGCGGATCGGACGTGCCCCAGCTGCGCGACAAGTCGCGGCAGAAGAATGCACCCGAGGAAAAAGCCCGCTGAATAAGCCCCGAGCACGAAACCTATTTCCGGCACCGAATTCACAGTCTTCCACAGAGCCAGAGGAATCGTAACCATGACGAGACCGTCGCTGACGCTGACGAGTATGGTGGAAGACAGCAGGACTGTGAGAAAAAACGTTCGTTCGGACGGACTGTCCCTTGCAAGCTTGTTCGCCGCTTGGGAAGCATCGTGGCGCCTCATTATCCGAAATCCACGACCGCAATGATGGTACGGATGCCGCCTCGGTTTAGCAGGTGCTGCTTCTTTTCCGATATGTGGATCCGACGCGACCTAACATGTCCTCTCATCCCCTCAATCAATCCCCATGTTGTCCGCGGCATGAATGTCGGTCGGCAGCTCCTGTGGCTGCGCTCCAAGGGAATTTTCAAAAGTTGTGCCAACTGCGCACAAAAGCGTCGGAAGAAATCTTTCTAGTTAGTTTTCAGCGACTTAGATGGATGCGCGTCGAGGGAGCGGTGCTAACGATTCTTGTCGCTCACGTGACAAACCCGGCAGTAGTGTCGATTTCCAGGCGTTCTCAAACGAATTCGGGAAGGAATTCGTCCGTCCGGCAAGCGGAATTTCTTCGCGCCATTCAACCAGCCCGCGCTGTCCGATGTCCGACGATGTCATGGCTTCTGCCAAATTGCTGCTATCAGCCCGGTCGCAGAAGACTGCTGGCGCAACCGGGCTGTTCCTCGCGCCGGCGACGTTCTGACTCAACCGCCTTGGTTTTCGCTTGTGATCGGGAGAAGTCCGACGCGCGCTGACGCTGCCAGGTACAACGGATCCCCCGGTGCTCGACAATAAGAGCAGTATTGATCGGTGCGCCGATAAAGCTCACCAGCGCCGGATAGGCCTCGCCTATAGAGGACGTCGCGATTTTGGGCCAGATCATTGACGTGTTCTGGCCCACGAACTGGATCAGCCGTTTGCGCTGTTGGCCTGAGCAGCGATCGCCTCTTTCCGCCGGCGAAACTCTGCGACGACATCTTCATAGAATGCGACTACGGGGGGGTCGAAGTCCTTGGTCGGCCGCGGCTCGGCGAGGAAATTGCCGTGCTTGTCGGTACCGCGTACAAGCGTGGCACTATCCTTGAAACCTGCGGTTTGCTTAACATGCGCGGCAACGTAGCGTATCGCGATACCGAGCCGGCGCATGTCGGAGTGGTTGGGTTCCGAACCGTGAATTAGCATTGTATGGTGCAGTGAGATTTCGCCGGGCTGAAGCGCGAGATCAACCGCGTCTTCCTCATTCACATCCACTTCGACGTCTTGGCCGCGGCTGAGCAGGTTATCCTTGTTGACAGTATCACGATGCGGGAGTTGGCCGACTTTATGCGAGCCAGGTATTACCCGCATGCAGCCATTTTCACGTCGGCTCGGCGTCAGTGCAACCCAAGCTGTGACGACTGTTGGCTCGGACAGACCCCAGTAGGTTGCATCTTGATGCCATGAGACAAAACCCGGAGCGCGCGGCTTTTTATCAAAGTGACCGGTTGCCCAGGCAAGAATGTCCGGGCCCAGGACATCTTCGACTGCGTCTAGGACCTTCGGATGTCGGATCAGTTCGTTGAACCACGTCATCATCAGATGCGGCTTGATTTTCGAACGAGACCAGAGATCCGGTTCGCTGGCTTCGAGGGCGTCCATTCGGGTGCGGAAGTCCTCCGCCTCCTCCGTGGTCAATGCGCGGATTGGGCAAACATAGCCGTCGCGCCGGTATTGTTCGACTTGTTCCTCACTTAGCAGTTTAGGCATCGTTGGTTCTCCTTGAGTTAAAAAAGCTGCGTCCAGCCTGTCGGGTTGAGCAGACTGTCCGGTGGTTGGCTCGCAGTCAGTCAAGAGACCGCTGTTCTCCGTTGGGGGCGGTTCCGGTCCTTCCCGGTGACGAGCGAGTAATGGATTTCTTGCAACTTCGTGTTCAGGGGGCCGGGCTGACCATTTCCAACAGACAGTCGATCGCCTGACGTGATCGGTGCAATCTCAGCAGGGGTGCCGTGCTGGCGGACCTCATCGGCAGCAACGACACTTCGATCAACGTCGCAATGAACTGTCAGGATAGCTTGGATCAAGTAGGACATAACTACTCGCTGCGGATCCGGGCCTACAAGAAGGCGACGCCTCATGAATTCGGCGTCGGCTGCACGACCTGCCGGGAATCCCGGAGAATGATGGACACTTATCCAGTCCACCGGCTCCCTGGCCTTGAATAGGTTCCGCATCGCCGTGCGATCATGGTCAAACACGTCTTGGACATGCGGCGGGTGGTTGCCTGTCATTGGGACCGCTGGCAGCGGAGCGCCCTCCATTTTCTGCGGTGCTATTGGAGCTGACACCATAGCAGTGTTCATGATGACCTATGTAAGTACTGGCGGATGTGAAGCACCAGAGGCGGTAGTAACAAGGCACCAAATACCACTATTTGCTGGCCCTGAATTTTGTTCAGAAGCTTCCGAGTTTCGGACGACACCTGGGTCGCTGCATAGGCCTCACCGGCGACCACGCCTCGGGATTGGTTTGAGACAGTTGGCAAACGAATTGCTTTCATTGAGCGCTTGAGAATTGGCCGGGAGGTACCCAGCATCTATTTTTTCGATGGTTATGGCCGCCATTTTGCGGTACCTCGCTTGTCGGTGAGCTGGCAAAAGCTCGCGCCGCCTCGA
>NZ_JBSKBP010000089.1:0-9715 GCF_053714275.1 Mesorhizobium sp. Arg314
CCTGTAGCCTATTCCCTGGAAAAGCCGGCCTCCGCGCCGGTTTTTTTGTGCCCGATTTTTCCTCCGCTCAGACTCACTCGGCATGATTGCAAGCCGCGACGGCCAAAGTAAAGTATCAAAATCGGCAAACTAGCTTCTTGAAAGACCGCCACCAGACCTGGCTCGCCGGATGTGGTCGCGGTCCCCGACCGGGCCGCGAGTTCTCTCTCTCTCTCTCTCTCTCTCTCTCTCTCTCTCTCTCTCTCTCTGACTTCCAATCGTAGTATCGCCTCGCCGGCGTCAAACACGGCCGCCCCCCGCTTCTCTGCAGAGGCGAAGGCCGTCGTCATAAAATCGGACCGAGCGACACCGCCTGGCTCGGGCACGCTGACCCCTCGCTCGCCCCCTCCTCCACCGGTGGTGGTTCATGGTCGCCGCTCCTCCGATCAAACTTGTGCCCCTCGGCGCGAAGAAGTACGTCCATCTCCGCCTGAGCTGGCCGACCCGCGAGACGTTGGAACCGAAGCCTCGTAAATGTGAAACCGGTCATCCGGAGCTGGCTGGACGCGCTCCTTTGGAACATACCGCTTTTTTTGGCGGCTTACGCCCTTGCCCGAACAAGAGCGGGCGGGCTCTCATCCGTCAGGCGCAGAACAGCCCACACCGAGTGATGATGACGGGCCTCGCCCAACCTTCTCTTTCGCAGCCTGTGGCGACAACCATCGGAGCCGATGCAAGGAACCATCAGCATTATGAATCGGTCTGACTGGATCGATTCATAAAAGTGGTTGGACGCTGCTTCCGAATGAAGCGAGACTTCAGCCATGGAGAAAGAGGAAACAGGCCCAGCCCATCTTCGCCGCATCGAACCGTCACAGAACATGCGACGGTTCTATTTGCTCGCGATCCAGCCGACCCTGTTCGGCGGAGCCTCCCTCATCCGCAACTGGGGCCGCATTGGGACCAGCGGCCAGTCGATGATGGAGACCTTCGACAGCGAAGACGATGCGACCGCGGCGACGTTGCGTCTTCAGCGCGCCAAGCGCCGACGCGGATATCGTGTTTGCGACCCGGCCTGAAGGCGGCGATACCAGGCCGAAGCGGTGCTGCGTGCCCTACCCTACCATCGCCGCGAGCCGACCGGGTTCCGGAAGAGACCCTCAAGCTGACAGGATCATTTGCCGTGGCGACAGCAACCGAGATCGTGGACAAGATCGCCGGCGAGCAGAGCTGGACCAACGCGCAGGCGAAGACCGCGAAGAACGCGTTCAATAGCTGACACCGCCAAGCGCGCCCGGGCCGACGCCGCCCTCACAAGGGCGGCGCGGCGTCGATGATGCCCTCCTGCTCGGCGACCGAGGCGGCCAGTTCGGCCAGAGCCAGTTCCAGCTCCGCTTCGATCTGGCGGCGTTCGGTCCGCTCGACGCCGTTCTGCAGTTCGGCGCACAGCTGTTCGATTTGGATTTCGAGGGTGACAGTCATCGTCGTCATCTCCTTGATGGTGTGAAAGATGACGCCCGCGGTCGGGAGGGATCGGGCCGGATCAAGGATCGCGTCAGCGACCGGCGGAGCCCGGCGAGCGGGGGTGCCGATTTTGTCGGAGCGCAGGGAACCGGAGCGGAGACAAAATTGGGGGAACCGCGATGTCCTTGAGGCGGCGCGATTCCTCATGGCACAATCGGCGTTCTGAGCAGGCAGGCATTCGTCTCGTGTGGCACGTGAACAACGGGCGACTGGACAAGGACGGTCCAGGGCAGAGGCACGAAGGGAAGCCGGCCCCTTGCGGGGCCGGTTCGGCTCGGGTCACTCCGGGTTGTTCCAGAGGATCACCCGCTTGTTTTCCTCACCGCCGGGGGCCGGTGCGACGTTGCCGAAGATCACGCCGATCTCGGGCGCCTCCAGCCGGATCGAGGTGTATTCCGCTCCGGTGCGCGGCGAAATCCTGTTCCAGCCCGCGCCGATCTCGAAGCCGGTACGCTTGTTGATGACGCGGTAGTCCGGTGCGTCCTCGCTGGACTTGGTTGCGTTCGGGAGGACGGCGATCGGAGCATTGATGCGGAGCGTGGCGAAGACGCCTTCCATCGAGCCGTCGGCCTTGGTGGTGAGGTTTGCGATTGTGGATGCCATTGTACTTCTCCTTCGGTTGCATCGGGACCGTTCCCGATGGCGTCGAAGGAGAGGGCCGTCCTGCTGCGGTCACTCGAAACAAATTCTGGAAAATTCTATTTGCCGCAAATCGCGGGCCGCACTTTCCCCAGGGACCGCTTGCGGGGGGAAATGTCTGGCCCGCAACCAAAGATCGAAATCGAATTTTCCTGAATTTTTGCCGAGCGTACCCCCAACGGGGGTTGACTGCGGTAAGCAGGCGGTCCTCTACAAAGGCGACATAACACGGGAAAGGGCTGGGTGTGACTGGAGGAGACGCACCCCGGGCTATCCGATCGCTTCTTCTCCGCCACGCGCCATGACTGCAGGAGCGGCAGTGCCTTGCTTCCTGTCATTGCCTGTAATCGTCCTGGGTTCACGACGGATCGTGGGAGGGCGTTTCGGTCGCCTGTGTCCTACCACCAAGCCTCGTCGTTCGAAACCGGCTGCTGCTTCAAAACGGTCGCTGCGCACCAGGGTGGAACGCATCGCTTGCTCGGCGCCGAATGCCAGAAATCGGCGCGATCTTTGACAACTCGCACCACACGAGCGGCGCGCCAGACAACAAGGGATCCGTCCGAAGCATACGGGTGTACCAACCGGGGTCGGTCTGGCGAGGCCGGCTTCCGTTCGGGCAGGCCTGCGCCATGGTCGTCGTCCGCCCGGCCATCGAAGCGAGGGCGCCCGGCCTTGTCTGTTCATGTCGGGCCCGTCCTCCGCAGCCGGCCTGGCGAGAATGGACGATCACCCCATGGCCACGATGCGCTCATCCTCGGTCTGCGCGCCTCGACCTGCCGGCGGACGTCCGGGCCAGCGGCGCGAAGCATCTGGCGCCAACCGGCGACGTCGCGGACTGTCCTCACCCTGCCGCGCATGTTGTCGTAGACGACACAGGGCGCTGCGCCAAGTTCCGGCCTTGCTGCGCAGCCCACTTCATCCACATCGAGCCGCTCTTGGCTTCGTCAGCTATCCACGGCATACGATCCTGCCCGCTTCTCGCACCAGAATCGAGTCCATGTACGTAGACGCACAAACACGCCGGAAAATCCTTGCCCTCAAGAATGTGGCGGTCGAGCACTTCAAGCATGAAAACTGGCTTGAGCTCGGCACGCTCACTGGCTGTTACGACTTGATCAGTTCGCACTCCCGGCTCCTTCGAAGTCTCAGCTTCGGAGATGATGACTATGCTGGCTGCGCCCTGGAGGTGCTGATGCGAATCGTCGAGCGTGAGGACGCCAATTTTGCGGAAGTCGACAGCTACATCACTGACAAATTCGGGGGCGGTTGCCAAACGATCTCGAGTGCCGTGAACGCTGGCCGCGCGTCTATTTTCAGTCTTCTGCCTTCACGCTGCCGGCGGAACCGCCCGACCCGTATCTGGTCTCAGCGATGATGCCATTCTCTGCCGGCCTGAATGGCGTCTACAGCGCGATTCAGGAAGCCAGCAGTCAAAGCGGCATGCGTTGCGAGCGGGCCGACAACATCTGGAAGGAGTCGGCCGTCATTCAGGACATTTTCGGACTGATCTATCGATCGTTCATGTCGTTTGCGACTTCACGGGCAAAAACCCCAACGTCTTTTACGAGGCCGGCATCGCTCACACGCTGGGGAAGCACGTCATTCCGATCACCCAGTCGGCCGACGACATCCCATTTGACTTGCGCCACCACCGGTTCCTTCATTATCTGAATAACGGCGAAGGGCTTGCCGCCCTCACGACTGCTCTGGCCAGCAGGTTGAGAACGCTGCATGTCAATCGTGACTCAGCGACTTCGTCAGCCGCGAATACCGGCGTTTTCGGGTGACGATGAATGGAGTGGGCGTAGCATTCACGCCTACATGCTGATCACACATTGTACTTGACAGCCACCCGCGCAAGCAGGTGACCAGCCCGAACGACCACCCTGGTGGGTCGACTGGATGGGATTTATCAGCTGAAGCGCGATTAGAAGCTGAAATCTTTTTGCCGTTGTCGTGGTCCGAGAACCGTTGGCCGGCGTCCATCAGATGCCGCGTGACCTTGCGTCGAGAGCGTCCCGTCACCATATACAAAATAACATAGATGCCATGCATCGCCGCCTGCGGCGTTCTGGCCTGTTGACAACCGGCTAAATAACCGTATCCTAAGTGCAACGCGCTGCACGAACGCATTTACAAGAATTTTACCTTATGCCATAAAAAAAGGCAGGCGGTGATTCCACCGTCTGCCTTCTGTTTGTGCGTACCTGCGGACGTGGCGCCGTGAGGCTGCCCAGACCACCGGTCCGTACCGTAGCAAGTCGGTTCTAGTGCCCCAAGGCTCCATTGACAAGCCACAGGCATAGTTGCCGGCGGCGCGCGCACGCGGAGTTGATCCGCTGCGTGGCCGTTCCGGCCGAACACAGGAACCGACTTTAATGCCCGCAAAACTGACCTTTTTCCCCGTTGGCAACGGGGACATGGCGCTGATCGAACTCAACAACAAGCAGACGATCCTCGTCGACATCAACATCCGAGCCGCTGCCGACGATCCCGACGACGATACCTACGACGTTGCCAAGGACCTCAAGGATCGGCTGCCCCGTGACGACAAGGGCCGGCTCTACGTCGACGCCTTCCTGCTGTCGCATCCGGACTCTGACCACGTGACCGGGCTCACCACGCACTTCCACCTCGGCCCGCCCGACGATTTCCCTGAAGACAACGAGGATCTCATCCTGATCCGCGAGATGTGGTCGTCGCCGATCGTGTTCCGCCGCGCCAGCTCTCAGCACACGTTGTGCGAAGAGGCCAAGGCGTGGGCGACCGAAGCTCGACGCCGCGTCAAGCTGTTCCGCGAGAACGGCCTCACCGGCACCGGCTCGGGCGACCGTATCCTGATCCTCGGCGAGGATAAGGACGGCAAGACTGATGACCTTACGGACATTTTGGTCAAGCAGGATGGTCTGCTGACCGCGGCCGATCGCGTCAATGCCGGCCAGTTCGAAGGTCGCCTGCTGGCGCCGATGCTTGTTGATGAAGACGACAAGGAGCTGATCGAAGAACTCGAGAAGAACAACTCCTCGGCGATCGTGCGGTTTTCCATCGCCGGCGACGGCTTCGCCGACCGCTGCCGCTTCCTGACCGGCGGTGACGCCGACGTGTCGATCTGGGATCGGCTGTGGCAGCGCCACAAGGACATCAACAAGGACTGGCTGACCTACGATGTGATGGAAACGCCCCACCACTGCTCGTGGCGCACCCTGAGCCATGACCGCTGGTCGAAACTGGGCGAGAAGGTCAAGGTCTCCGAGGACGCGAGGAACGCCCTGTCGCAGACGCGCGAAGGCGCCATCATTGTTGCCTCGTGCAAGCCCATCAAGAAGGATGACGACAACCCGCCGCACGAGCGTGCGAAGCGGGAATACGTCTCGATCACCTCCAGCGACCGCTTCATCTGCACGACCGAGTATGCCGAAACGCATGACGGGCCGGTGGAATTCAACATCACCAGCGCCGGGACGGCCAAGAAGCAGGCGCTGACGCCCAAGAAGGCCGCGTCGATTGCCGGTGTCAGCGGCGTGACCACCACGCCTAGGGCTCACGGCTGAACCCATGGCCTTGGCAGAAATGAAGCGACACGCAGACCATTTTCTGCGTGTCGCCAACGAGATTCCGCAATGCAACTGCTGTGGCCTGATCGCCGTCGATGAAGACGTGGCGTCGCTGTTCCTCGATCTGGCCGTGGAAATGCCAACGCATTGGATCGCCAAAGGCGGCGCCCCCAATGGTGTCCTGCCGGTCGAACGCGTCGAGGTCACGCTGCGCTCGGACTATCCGTGGCGCTGTCCCACTTTCACCTTGCGCGCGGATTTCCCGCGCGACATGGCTCACCTCACACCCGGATCGGACAATGTTCGTCCGACCCCTTGCCTCGTTGACGGCGATCAGGACGAATTTCTCAACCAGCACGGGCTGCTTGAGCTCGGCATCGGCGCCATCGTCAACCAAATGGGCCTATGGCTCGGCCGCGCCGCGATTGGCACCTTGATGGACCCGGACCACGGCTGGGAACCGGTAATGCGTCAGGGCCTGCCGGACCGGCTGATTATCGATGCGGACTACGCCCGCAGCCAGGTCACCGACAAGACGGGCTCCGTGTGGCTTGCGACCAGATTCGCGAAAGGCAAGGATCTCTCTGGCAAAAGGGCTTACACCCTTTCGGCGAACAACGAACTTGCTGCGGTCTTCGGCGACATGAAACCGTTCCCGTTTGAGCCTGAACGCGAAGATCGCTACAGCGGCATCAGCGTGACGGCGCTAATCTGGCCGCCAAAGGATGCCATCACCAGCACCGTCCTTCCCGAAACCGTCCAAACACTCGACGATCTGGCCAAACGCGCCGTCGCTTTGGGCTGCGGCGCGGAGTTCGCCCGGTTTCTCGACAAACTCGAGCATCGATGGAAGCACAAGACCACAGCCGCGGTTCTGCCGGTTGCCGTCGTCCTGTGCGCGCGGCGCCCGTTCCCACTCATCGGCCGGGATTCGACCATTGAGTTGCTCCCCTACCTGATCGAGATCACGGCGAAGCCGAAGCGCGCGTCCCTGTTCGAAGGTCCGAACGCGAAGACGGTCGTCGCCATGGAGCAGCTTGACCGGACCACACCGAAGCTCTTGCGTACCGTGTCGGCCGCTCCGATTTTCGGGCCGTTCAGCCTGGTCGGCTGCGGCAGCGTCGGGTCCAAGGCTGCATTGCACCTGGCCCGGGCCGGTGCCGAGGTCCTCGCCGTGTCCGACAGCAATGAGCTGAGGCCGCACAACATGGCCCGGCATGCCCTTGTGCGGCTCCCCCTGCCCTGGCCGAAGGCCTTCGAACTGGCCGAGGAGCTGGGGCCGCTCGGGCAAAGGCCCGAGGCCAACCTGATCGACGTCGTCAAGGGCCTGAAACGGCCCGAGGACCGGTTGAAGATTGCGCCTGCAGGGACCCGGACCCTGATCAACACGACCGCGTCGAGCCTGGTGCGCGACGCGCTGTCGATTGTCACCCCGGCCGAGCTGCCGGCGCGCGTGGCCGAGATCGCACTGTTCGGGCGCGGCCGCTGCGCTTTTGTCTTCCATGAAGGCGCCGACCGCAATCCAAGCCTTGCCGATCTGCAGACGGTCCTGTCGGCGACGGTGACCCCTTATGAACGGAGCCTGCTGTTCGATCCCGCGTTCGGGCTTGCACAGATCCAGATCGGGGAAGGCTGCGGCTCGATGACCATGCCGATGACCGACGCGCGCCTGTCGGCGATGACGGCCACAGCCAGCGAGGAGCTAATGCGGCTTGCGATCGCCAATGCCGGCGAGGGAGAACTCGTCGTCGGCGTGACGGAGCCCGATAGCCCATCGACGCACTGGCGCCGCCTGGCGGTGCCCAAATTCCTGGAAATTCCGGTGGAGGGCGGGGAATGGACGGTGCGGCTGTCTTCTGATGTCGCCCGCATGATCCGCGAGGAGATCGCAAAATATCCCAAGGTCGAGACCGGCGGTCTGTTGATTGGGTCCTGCAGTTCGCTGAGGAAGACCGTGACCGTGGTCGACCTGATCGAGGCGCCTGAAGACAGCGTCAGGACGCCGACCCTGTTCGTGCTCGGCACCCAGGGCATGAAACAGCGCATCGACACCCATTTCCAGGACAGCGGCCGATCGCTGCTCGACGTCGGCACCTGGCACAGCCACCTTGCTGAGCAAGGGCCATCCGGCACCGACCGGCAGACCGCCAAGCAGGTGGCGGCCGAACGGGCTCCGCCGGCTATCTTGCTCATCGCCACCCCCGGCACCTACCACGCCATCATGCACAAGGAGGCCTGATGAACGACTATCTCGACGCCTATTCCATCAAGGCCCGCCTGGCGCCGGCGGCGTTGGCCATCGCGCCGGTCATCGTGCTAATCGTCTTGGCCTTCAACTGGGTCCAGCCGAGCCTGCCGGAAGCGATTATCGGGGCCGCCGTCACAGTCCTGTTCTTTGCGGCCTCCAACATCGCGCGCCGTCTCGGCAAGCGGAAGGAACGGCAGCTATTTGCGGCCACGGGCGGGCGCCCGGAGAACCGTGAGCTCAATCACCTCGACAAGACGCTCGATGACAAGACCAAGAAACGGTATCGGCAGTTCCTTGCCAAGCAGCTCGACCAGCCGGCGCCGACCCGGGATATGGAAATCGAGGATCCCGACGAGGCCGCTGCCTTTTATGTCCAGTGCTACAACTGGCTGCGCGAGAACACCCGCGACACCGACAAGTTCCGGATCCTGTTCAACGAGAACATCACCTATGGCTACTACCGCAACCTGCTTGCGCTTAAGCCGTACGGTATCGGCCTCAACCTGCTGACCATCGCGGCCGCGGCCGCGATCATCTATTACAAGCCGGATTTTGCCGAACTGACCCATGGAAAGCTCGTGGCATTGGGGATTCTTGCCGCCGTGCACGCGCTTTACCTGCTTTTTGGCGTCACGAAACGGGCCGTACTTGACGCGTCGAAGGCCTACGCGCGCCAGCTCACGCTCAGCTGCGAAACCCTGATCGTACAGATGCAAGCAGGGTGACGGTCAGTGAAATCAACGGTAGCTCTTGGCATTGGCGGATCATACAGTGTTAGGTTGGAGAAAGTGTTGTAAATTGACTTGAAGTCCGGCGAGCACGTTGGCAGATATCTTGGCGTCGGCCGACCGCACTTTGCGTGATAGTGTCCTTATCAAACATAACGAGGGATACCATGATTATCGGTGAAGCACTCTTCCGAAAAAATGGCTTGGACAATTACCTCAGGGCCCAAGTGGGCGCGGTTGAAGAACACGTGCGCAAGAACGTCACTAAAGTGGACTTAAGTAAGACCGACGCCGAGATCACCCGACAGCACCTGCCAAACGCTCGTGTCGAACCGTTGCAGGTAGACTTCGAAAATCCTCAAAAGGATGTGAGCGAAGCGCGTGTGCGAGTCCATGACGGTTTCGATGGTGCAGTCATCATTGATGGAGTGCGCGCGACCCGCAGCTTCGCATTCACCGGCGAACCAGCGCTGTTTTCGCTCAAAACCAATCCCTATTCGAGTGTGTTGCCCTATGGTCTCATCACTGGCGGCCGCATCGTCATTGGCATGGAAGGTCGGAACGACGCGGAGACATTGAAACGCGATATCGATCGCCAGGAACAAATCCTGCGCGAGTACGTCGGATACTCAAAGGCACAAGTCGATGCGCATAACGCCCAATTAGAGACCCTGCTAACCGAGGCCATTGCGCGCCGGCGGAAAGCTCTCGACGCCATCGACGCCCTTAAAGGCCGTATTTAGTAGGAGCTAACTTACTGGCCGTGGGTCGTGATCGATGGGGGGTCATGCAGTTGGCCCGTCACCACGGCAGGCCAGTGCATCGCGAGTACGACAATGGCCCCGAGGGTTAGCGCGCCGAAGATTGTTGGCTCAAGGCCCGGCAGCACGGTCGCATTGCCGATACACGGATCGGCCAGCTCCTTGTGAAATTCAGTGCAGATACGGGCGGGATCGTTTAGCGTCCGAAGCTGCGACCAATCCCAAAGGCTGGCGCCTGGGTCCTTCTTGCCGTCGTTCAGCATTACCGTCGCGGAGAGGAAC
>NZ_JBSKBP010000090.1:0-9598 GCF_053714275.1 Mesorhizobium sp. Arg314
CTGAGAACCATCCATACCGCTCTCCATCGAAAATATTGATTGCTCGCAAGTCTGCGCAGACAGGCTCAGATCAAAGTCTCAGCGGCGAATGGATTGCGGGCTCGCACGCCAACGACAAGCTATCGCAACCAGCTGTCGAGAAGCTGACCAGTCAGGAAAAACGCGTCCACAGGTCTCCATTTCAAACACGCCCGCTCGGGCCAAGGTCGAAAGAGCGCGCTTGATCTGGACCGAGCCTTCCATCAAGCTTCGCCGCGCCCGGCGCATGCAGACACCGGTCCACAGATTTATGTCCGCGGCTGCCACGACGGCCACGCGCGCAAGCATCAGATGAGGCTTACGATCGGGGCGCCCCCGCGGAAGAGCTACTCGGTGGCTATCGCCCGCAAGGCCGGCCACGGCAGCCGGGCAGGCAGACAACAGAGTAGCGCGGCAACCCTCCTTGACTGAACCACACACGCTGAGTGATTGGTGAAGTACGTGATAGACCACAAAGGAAGGGCGACCGCCTTAGTCTAGCGCCGTGTCCTCAGTTCCTCAACGTCCACGGCGCTCTCGAAAACGTACCCGGCGCCGCGCTCGGTGCGTATATACTACAGGGTCGAGCTGTGTGGCAGCTTACGGCGAAGGCGCAGGATCAGCACGTCGATGCTGCGGTCATAGACCTCTTGATCATAGACGCTGGTCGCCTTCAGAAGCTGCTCGCGCGAAAGCACCAGGCCTGGGTTCTTGAGGAAGGCCATGAGCAGGTTGAACTCACTGGCAGTGAGCTTGACTTCAAGATCCGTCCCTCGGCGCAGGCGGCTCAGTATGCCGGCCGCGAGGAAAACATCTTCAGGCAGGAGGCTAAGGAAATGTCCAAGAACACCACCGACAAGTCCAGCGAAAACGCCGAAACGATCGAATTTCCGGCAATCGACCCTGGCAAGGCCGCCGATCAATTTCGCGCCGTTGCCGAAAAGAGCGTCCAGCAGTCGAAAGAAGCTCTTGCCAGGTTACAACCCGGTGCTGAAGACGCTCATAAGGCGCTCGAGTCAACCGCCGAAACCGCGAAGTCGGTCGCCAACGAGCTGTCGCTGAAGACGATCGCCGCGCTGCGCGCCAATGCCGAAGCCGTCTTCTCGCACCTCGAGGCCCTGGTCGGTGCGAACTCACCGTCAGAAGTTTTAGAGTTGCAGACTGCCTTCCTCCGCAAGCGCGTCGAAATCGGCCTCGAGCAAGCCAAGGAATTCCAGGAGCTCACTAAAAGTGCGGTGACTGACGTCTGCAAGCCGGTCAAGGACGCCGTCGAGAAGACGCTGAGGCGTCGGAAGGCCGCCTGATTGGTCAGACGACCGAAGATACGCGTAAATCGGCCCATAGAGAGGATCGATAGTTCCCGCTACGCTCATCGAGCGCCGCGGGCTGGGAGACGATGTGAGATCGCGACGCTTGGCCCAAAAACAAGCTGCTCAACACGGACCGGAACTTCCGCTGGAAGAACGGAACCGGCGATGTCCCCTAGCAAAGGCGGCACTCTAGGAAATCCATGATTTCCCTCGGGCGCGACGCGGCTTCTTTCCGATCGGACCGTCATCACTGTGCGCGAGGCGGTGGTGGCGCGCCAGGACCGGGCCGGCGACAAGCACCTTGTCGCCTATGTGGTGTGCGCGCCCGAGGCGGCAGCGCAGAACGAAGATCCAGGCGCGCTGGCCGATGGCTTGCGCGGTCATCGACGGGCGCACCACGCGGCATAGCGGCTATGCTGTCAGTCAGCGTATTCGCAAGCGCCTTGAAGAGGCGTGCGGATGGATCAAGACGGTCGCCGGTCAGCGCCAAACCAAGTTCCGCGGCCGGGGCCGCGTCGGATGGGGCGTCACCTTCGCTGCCTCCGCCTGCACCCTGGTGCGGTTGCCGAAGCTGCTGGCGATGCCGACATGATCGCACCTGCCGGCTGTCAACTGATCGGCCGCTGGCGGATCATCGAAGCTGCCTGTAGGATCGCGGCTATCTCGACCTCGGCGGACCCGCCACGATCACCATGGGGCCGACAATCACGGTGAGATGGCCTTTGGCGCCCTGCAAGTCGGCCTCGATCTCGGTTACGGGCCCTCTTCACATGGGCCAGGCTTCATGAGATGGACGAAGTCACCGGCGACGGCTCCGCAGAATTGCTCGACGACGGCTCGATCGACATCACCTTCGCCTATCACAACGGCGACGAGGCTAGCCTACCGGTAGCAGAACAGCCTAGCGGCCGCGCTACGCGAAATGGCCGCATCGATCGCACTCTGTTCACCTTGCGCTGGTTCGAGGATCCCGAACTCCGCCGCCTCGTCACCGCCGAACTCAACAAGGAGAAGCTAAAAATTCGCTCTCACGGACGGCCGGCGGGTAAACCCACGCCGATTATTGCTCATCCGGAAGAGGAAAACTGTCGAGCAAGCCGATGGGATTGCCGCGTCGACGTCGTTTCGGTCCAGCGAGGGCGTTGAAAACAAAGTGCTTGGCAGCGCGCACGCTTTCTTCCAGCGACCCCCCGAGCGCAAGAGACGCGGCAATGGCGCTGGAGAGCATACAGCCCGTCCCCCGCATCTCGCCAGGCAGGCGCGGCGCCATCAAGCGAAGCGGAAGTCGGTCCGGCTGCAACAGCAGGTCGACTGCCTCCCTGCCGCGCGCATGACCGCCCTTGACGAGGACGGCGGTCGAGACGGATCTCGACAGCTCCTCACCCTGGCGGCAAGCGCATGCCTGGTCGACTGCGATCGCCGATCCGGTCAGCACGGCCAATTCGGGCAAGTTCGGCGTGACAATCCGGCAAAGCGGCATGAGATGACCACGCAGCGCGGCGACAGGATCTTCCATGATCAGCGCCCCGCCGGACGAGGAGGCGAGAACCGGGTCGAGCACCACCGGAATGTCGGGGTGATCCCGCATGACCATCGCGGCTTTTGCGATCGCGCCGTTGGTGCCAAGCATTCCGATCTTGATGGCCTTCACACTGTTGGCGGCGAGGGCGGCCAGCATCTGCGCCACGACAAGATCCGGCGGCATCTGCTCGACATGCTCGACAACCGCGTGCGTCTGCACAGTAACGGCCGTCACGGCAAGGCAACTGCGCAGTCCAAATGCGGAAACGGTCTCGATGTCGCGGGCTATTCCCGCGCCGCCACTCGAATCCGAGCCGGCGACGATGAGCACGTGCGGCGTCATCTCCATTGGGCTGTCGCCGCCAGCCATTCCAGTGCGCGCGCCTCGGGATGCGCGCTGCGGGTGATATCGGTCACGACCGCGGCGCATTGCGCGCCCTGCGCGAAGACACCGGCAATGCGCTCGACCGTAAGCCCGCCGATGGCGACCAGTGGAAGGTCTCCGACGCGCCGCTTCCAGACGGCGATGCGGTCCAGTCCTTGCGGGGCCCATTTCATGGCCTTGAGGATGGTCGGGTAAATCGGGCCAAGGGCGACATAGTCCGGCTCGGCCTGAAGCGCGATTTCCAGTTCGGCGTCGTCGTGGGTGCTGAGGCCGAGTTTCATGCCGGCCTTGCGGATCGCCTTCACATCGGCTTCGGCAAGATCTTCCTGGCCGAGATGGACGAAATCGCAATCCTCCTCGATCGCGAGGCGCCAGTAATCGTTTATGATGAGCTGGCAACCATGGCGGCTGCACACCGCCTTCGAGGCACGGACCTCTCGGCGCAGTGAAGCTTCGTCCTGATCCTTGATGCGCAGTTGCACCAGCTTGACGCCAAGCGGCACCAGTCGTTCGATCCACTCGACGGAATCGACGATGAGGTAGAATGGATCGAGTTTCATGAGAATGCAGCCATGCCGATGACGGGGGTGGAGGGAACGGCCATGTCGCGTGGCTCCAGCAGGCCAGCGCAATAGGCCTCGCGGCCCGCCTCCACCGCCTTGCCGAAGGCCGCGGCCATGGCGACGGGATCGGCTGCCTTGGCTATCGCCGTGTTGAGAAGCACAGCGTCGTAACCGAGCTCCATCACGGTCGCAGCATGCGACGGGCGGCCGATGCCGGCGTCGACAATCAGCGGTATGCCGGGGAAATGGCAATGCAGGCTTCGCAGCGCATCGGGATTTTGCGGCCCGCGCGCGGAGCCGATCGGCGCGCACCAGGGCATCAGCAGCTTGCAGCCGGCATCAAGCAGGCGCTCGGCAACGATAAGGTCGTCGGTCGTGTAGGGGAAGATCTCGAAGCCTTCCGCCGCAAGGATCCTCGCGGCTTCGACCAGCCCGAATACGTCTGGCTGCAGCGTATCTTGGTTGCCGATCACCTCGAGCTTGATCCACTTCGTGCCAAAGACCTCGCGCGCCATCCGTGCCGTGGTGACCGCTTCGTTCACCGAATGGCATCCGCCGGTATTGGGCAGGATGCGAACGCCCAGAGACTGGACCAGCGACCAGAACTGGCCGCCGGTTTTGCCGCCGGAGCCTTCGCGGCGGAGCGACACGGTGACGATCTCGGTGCCCGACGCCTTCACCGCCTCGGCCATGATGGCAGGCGAGGGATAGAGTGCTGTGCCGAGCAGAAGGCGGGATGAGAGTTCTTGTCCGTAGAGCTCGAGCATTGCAATCACCCTCCCTGCATCGGTGAGAGGATTTCGATGCGGTCGCCATCGCTGAGCCGGAAGTGGTAGCGTTCCTGGGCTGGCACGACCTCGCCGTTCAGCGCGGTGGCAAGCCAGCCACCTTCAAAATCAAGTTCGGTGAGAAGCGTGGCAAGCGTCTCGGCCGCAACGTCGTGGTTCTGACCGTTAACGATGAGCTTCAAGGGCGAACTCCTTCGCTGCAGGATTTCCCAGGATGATGTCGGCTGCCTGTCGCGCCATGGCCGGCGCGAGCAGGAAGCCGTGGCGGTAGAGGCCGTTGATGCGAACGTATCCCTGGTGACGCTCGACCCGGGGCAGGTTGTCGGCGAAGGCGGGACGTACGCCGACGCCGGCTTCGACCAGCTCGGCTTCGCCGAAGGCCGGATGCAGCGCATAGGCGGCGCTTAGCAACTCCATGGTCGAACGCGCGGTGATCGGACCTTCGGCATCGCACTCGATCATCGTAGCGCCAACCATGAACAGGTTCTCCCCGCGCGGCACGACATATACCGGGATGCGCGGATGAAGCAGGCGCACGGGCCGGACAAGCGAGATGTCGCCGGTTCGCAACATGAGCATCTCGCCGCGCACGCCGCGCAGTTCCGGTCGTTTGTCGCCGACGCCGGTGCAATCCACCTCGATATCCGAGATTGCGGATACGATGCTGCGGCCGAACTCGAGCGGCACCCCCATGCCGAGCAAGTTGTCTCGAAGTCCAAGCAGAGCCTTGCGCGGGTCGAGATGCGCTTCCCCCTCGAAGATCAGCCCGCGTCCGAACCTACTGGCGAGAGCGGGTTCAAGTGCCGCGATCTCATCGGCGCCGAGCTGCCTGAAGCCGGATGTGCGACGGACGAACCGGTCCAGTTCGCCAACGTCGCGGGCAGGCGCCAGCACCAATGTGCCATTGCGCGAGACATGGTGGGGCAAGGCCGCGTCCCACCAGTCGGCCGCCCCGCGCCCGAGGGTCAGCACCTCCTCTTCGGCGCTCTCGCGCTCACACCAGGGCGCGAGCATCCCGCCGGCCTGCCAAGAGGCATTGCCGGCAATCTCGGAGCGCTTCTCGACTACGGTCACATCGGCGCCGCGTGTCGCCAGCTCGTGGGCGAGCGTCAGCCCGGCAACGCCTGCGCCGCGAATGAGCACCTTCATGTGCTTGTGCTCCCCGCGACGCTGTCGACGGGCATGTAGAGGTCGCCGCCTTCACGGTACTTCGCCGCCATCGCCGCGAGCCCTTCCTTCTGGGCTTCGACACGGATGTCGTGCGAAATCCGCATGGAGCAGAATTTGGGGCCGCACATGGAACAGAAATGCGCCACCTTGTGCGCCTCCTTCGGCAGGGTTTCGTCGTGGAAGGCGCGCGCCGTCTCCGGATCGAGCGAGAGGTTGAACTGGTCTTCCCACCTGAATTCGAAGCGCGCCCGCGACAGCGCGTCGTCCCTGATCTTGGCGGCCGGGTGGCCCTTGGCCAGATCGGCGGCGTGAGCGGCGATCTTGTAGGTAATGACGCCGGTCTTGACGTCGTCGCGGTCCGGCAGCCCGAGATGCTCCTTCGGCGTGACGTAGCAGAGCATTGCCGTTCCGAACCAGCCGATCATCGCCGCGCCGATGCCTGATGTGATGTGGTCGTAGCCCGGCGCGATGTCGGTGGTGAGCGGCCCCAGCGTGTAGAACGGTGCCTCGCCACAGACCGCAAGCTGCTTGTCCATATTTTCCTTGATCTTGTGCATCGGCACATGGCCGGGGCCCTCGATCATCACCTGGCAGTCCTTGGCCCAGGCGATCTTGGTGAGTTCCCCCAAGGTTTCGAGCTCGGCGAACTGGGCAGCGTCGTTGGCATCGGCGATCGAGCCGGGGCGAAGGCCGTCGCCGAGCGAGAACGTCACGTCATAGGCTCTGGCCATGTCGCAGATCTCCTCGAAATGCTCGTAGAGGAAGCTCTCCTTGTGGTGATGCAGGCACCACTTGGCCATGATCGAGCCGCCGCGCGAGACGATGCCGGTGACGCGGTCGACGGTGAGCGGGATGTAGGGCAGGCGCACGCCGGCATGGATCGTGAAATAGTCCACGCCCTGCTCGGCCTGTTCGATCAGCGTATCGCGATAGACCTCCCAGGTCAGATCCTCGGCGATGCCGCCGACCTTCTCCAGCGCCTGATAGATCGGCACCGTGCCGATCGGCACCGGCGCGTTGCGCACGATCCAGTCGCGGATGTTGTGGATGTTGCGCCCGGTGGATAGGTCCATCACGGTATCGGCGCCCCAGCGGATCGCCCACACCATCTTCTCGACCTCTTCGGCCATCGACGAGGTGACGGCGGAGTTGCCGATATTGGCGTTGATCTTGACCAGGAAATTGCGGCCGATGATCATCGGCTCGCTCTCGGGATGGTTGATGTTGGAGGGAATGACGGCCCGGCCGCGCGCCACCTCGTCGCGCACGAATTCCGGGGTGACGAAATCCGGGATCGCGGCGCCGAAGCTCTCACCGTCCCGGAGAAGAGCTGAACGCAACTGCTCGCGGCCGAGGTTTTCGCGGATGGCGACGAACTCCATTTCCTGCGTGATGATGCCGGCGCGCGCATAGGCGAGCTGGGTGACGGCGCGGCCTCCGGTGGCACGCAATGGCCGGTTGCGCAGCGGGAATTCTGGCGTCAGGCGCTCGGCGGAGACGAAGCCATTGTCTTCGGGCCTGACAATGCGGCCCTCGTAGCGTTCGACGTCGCCGCGTGCCTCGATCCATGTCTCGCGCAACCTCGGCAAGCCACGCTCAATCGCGGTTTCCACCGCGGCGTCAGTATAGGGACCTGACGAATCGTAGACCGTGACAGGCGGCTCGCCGGCGCTCGGGTGGACCGAGATCTCGCGCATCGGCACCCGCAGTTGCGGGTGAAGCTGGCCAGGCTTGTGGACTTTCTTCGAAGAGGGCAATTCGCCGACGGTGACGGTCGGGGTTGGGGCATTCATGAGTGAGCCTCCTTGCTCGAGTGCAACGGAGACCCAGTTCACGCGATGAGAAGGAAGTGACGCTTCGCGCAGGATGCGGGGATTCCCCGAATGCCGAAGCCGGATTGCCGACCCGCGAAACCTCGCACCGTCCCTACGCCAGTATGAACTGGATCAGGTTCAACGGGTCACTGCGCGCTATCAGCAGTATCTCAGCCCCTTGCCGGGACTCCCCTGGTGAGGTTCCTAGGTTGGACGAATTAGGGGAAGGCTGTCAACTCTTGAGGCGGCAGGTGAGTCCTGTTTCGACAATCGGCTGCCGGCCAGGGATCTATTGTCGCCCAGGTTCGACAAAATTGGTGACGCTGGGATAAATGCCGAGTGTCACGCTGCAGCTACGCTGCTTTTCGCGATGTTCCTAAAACAAGACGTCGCCTTACCCAAGGAGCTTTTCTGTGCCGGGCATAAACAATTCGCTGCTTCGCCATCTCAAACAACCGGACCTATTCGCCGCACTCGATCGCCTGGCATCCTGCGGCGACCAAGGGGGTCCAAGCCTGTTCCAGGTGTTCAATCCCTCGACCGGCGAATTGCTCGCTGAGCTTCCCGATATGGACGTCGAGCAAACCAAAGCTGCGATCGACAGGGCCCATGTTGCGCAAGCCAAATGGGCAGCTCTGACGGCCCGGGATCGTAGCGACACATTGTGGCGCTGGCACCAGCTGATCCTTGATCACACCGATGACCTGGCTGCAATCCTGACCGCCGAAATGGGTAAGCCGCTGCCCGAGGCAATATCGGAAGTCTCACATGCCGCCGCTTACTTGCAATGGTACGCGGAAGAAGCCAATCGCATCTACGGCGAGACGATTTCCGCTCCTTCGACGGATCGGCGCATGCTGGTCATCAAGCAGCCTATCGGCGTCGTTGGCACTATCACGCCCTGGAACTTTCCTGCTTCGATGGTGGCCCGCAAGATTTCACCGGCGCTCGCAGCCGGCTGCGCGATCGTCTTGAAACCGGCTGAGCAAACTCCCCTCGTCGCCGGCGCGATGTGCGCGCTGGCGGCGCAGGCAGGTTTTCCAGATGGCGTCGTGAATTTGATCTATGCCTCGGAAGGTGCAGTGGTCGGGCGTGAGCTCTGCGCCAATCCAAAAGTGCGCAAGATCAGTTTCACGGGCTCGACCGAAGTCGGGCGGCTGCTGATGCGCCAGTGCTCGGATCAGGTCAAGAAAGTCAGCCTCGAACTCGGCGGGAACGCGCCGTTCATCGTCTTCGACGATGCCGATGTCGATGCTGCCGTCGACGGTGCGATCCAGGCAAAGTTTCGAAATGCCGGGCAGACCTGCGTTTCCGCCAACCGGCTCTATGTGCAATCCGGCGTGCACGACGAATTCGCCAAGAAATTTACGGCGCGGGTTCGCTCGCTCTCGGTTGGCGATGGCTTCGAAGCGGGTATCGCCATCGGACCGTTGATCGACGCACGGGCGCTCGTCAAGATCGAGGCTCATATTGCCGATGCGATCCAGAAAGGCGGGGCGATCTGCTGCGGCGGAAGGAGGGTAGGTCACAGCGGCACCTTTTTCGAGCCGACGGTTCTGACGGACATCACCAGTGAAATGTTGCTCGCGCAGGAAGAGACTTTTGGGCCGCTCGCGCCGATCATCCGTTTTGAGGATCCCGAACAGGTCGTGCGCGAAGCCAATGATACGATCTACGGGCTCGCCGCCTATTTCTATGCCTCCAATCTCAAGCGCGTCTGGCATGTGGCCGAGGCGCTCGAATATGGCATGATTGGCATCAACACCGGCCGGATGTCATCCGAGGCCGCTCCCTTTGGTGGCATGAAGCAATCAGGGATTGGTCGCGAAGGCTCGCGACACGGCTTGGAGGAATATCTCGAGATGAAGTACCTCTGTATGGGTGGGATCTAGCTCCAAGGCATTCTGCACCAGACAATTTGGGCATTGGCCAAAGTTAAACGCCAACCACCGGTGCTCCGCCGACAAGACCTGCGCCGGCCGCCGCCAGCAGCAGTTTCTCACCCGGCCGAAGAGGGTTGGCGCTGTGA
>NZ_JBSKBP010000091.1:0-7142 GCF_053714275.1 Mesorhizobium sp. Arg314
ACCTGATAAGTCCGAATGTCCTCGCGCCGGAGCAGGTCCGGCGATTTGCCGAAGTGCCGTGCGAACAGCGACACCTGCGCTGAGTGTGGAGCGCGAAGTTGCGCACCTGCATGTCCTCGCTCATGCGCTGGCGAAGTTGGGTCATGACGAGATCCTTTGTCCGATGGAATGGCCTGCTAGCAGCCACCCCATGCTCGCGCAGTTTGAGCTCCTTTTGCATGCATGCCCGGCGCGACGGACGACGCCAAGATCGCGCCGCACGGCGGAAGCTTTTCGAAAAAGCCTAATTAGCAGCTCGGCTCGACGCAGTTTGCGATCGAAATCGGCGCGCCTCGGCGTCGGCGCCATGAATTTGAAAAACGTTCTTGGCCAAATCCAATCCACATGCCGCACGCGGCATGTAATGCCGAGCGTATAAAAATGCCGAGCCAGCCCGGATAGTGGCTGTGTTCAAACAATTCTCCGGTACTTGGTTCGGCATAATTGTTCATCCTACTCCCCTCGCAATCGATGCAGAGGAGGGAGAGATGACCTTTGGAAGTGTTTCTAAATCGCAGCCGGCTTCTTCGCAGATTGAAGTCTGGCGCATTCGCAGATGTTTTGGACCTTTACACTGACAAGCTTCGACAAGGGCTACTCGGAGGAGGATGCGGCCCAAGCGTTCCGCCTGATCGATCGTTTCAGTCAGTGGCTCACCGGCCATGGTTTGTGCTCCAGGGATATCGACGAGCGGTTGGTTGCCCGGTTCTTTCGGAGCCGCGCGCAATGCCAAGTACAAACCAGCGTTGACCATTCCGCGATGAGAAGGCTGTTGGCGACACTACGTAAAGCCGGAGTCGTCGGGCCGCCTTTGCCCCCTTCGCTCAACCCGTTGAACAACTGCTTGCAGATTACCAAGGATACCTGCAGCGCGAGCTTGGTGTCAGTCCAGCCACGACAGTAGCCTATTCCAGCTACTTGCGCCCGTTTCTGCGCTCGCTGGCGCTCAACTGCATCGACGACATCGCGCGGATAACGGCCCTCGATTTCATTCGATATATCGAAGGGCATGCAGGCGACGGCAGACCTGCTACGGACGTGGCCTTCTGTTCGCGGCTCCGTTCGTTTCTGCGGTGTCTCAGCGCCGAAGGCCTGGGTGCCAAAGACCTCTCTGCATACGTTCCTTTGGTCAAGGCGCGGGGACAGGTCGGGCTGCCCGCTTTTTCGAAAGCCCAGGTTCAGCAGGTGCTACAAGGTTGCGGACGAGCCACGGCCAAGGAGCGGCGGGACTATGCCGTACTACCGCTTCTCGCCCGGCTCGGTCTGCGCGCTAACGAAGTGGCGCTTCTCACGCTAGACGATATTGACTGGCGAGCCCGGCAACTCCACGTGCAGGGCAAGGGACGCAAACGGGCGACCATGCCGCTCCTACCCGAAGTCGGCGAGGCCATCGCGACTTACCTGCGCGACGGTCGTCCGATATCCGGGAGTCGCCGGGTTTTCCTTCGCTCGCACGCTCCGCACATCGGCTTTACCTCATCATACGCGGTGATCCATATCGCACGCTCCGCGATCAATGCAGCCAATATAACTGGCGTCGCGCATCGCGGATCACCTGTTTCGACATAGCCTGGCCACTGGACTCCTTGGTTCGGGGGCCACGCTGACCGAGATCGGCCAGGTCTTACGTCACCAAAACCACGATACGACACGCATCTATGCCAAGGTTGACCTGGCAAGCCTGCGGCGCCTGGCAACGCCATGGCCGGGAGCCCTGCAATGAGCCCGCTGTACATCGCCCTCGAGCGCTACATGGGCATGCGCCGCACCCTTGGCTTCAAGCTTTCGTCTCAGGAACAGATACTACGCCGCTTCGTCGCGCACATGGATCAGGATGGCAACGCGATCATAACCAGCAAGCTCGCCATCGAATGGGTGAGCAAAGATGCTGGTCCAGCGTCCTGGCCCGGGCGCCTGTCCGCAGTTCGCGGGTTCGCCCGGTACGTGGCGATTACCGACCCGCGGACACAGGTCCCTCCGACGAGCGTGTTTCCGGAGCAACGGCGGCCCGCACCCTACCTCTATTCCGAGGCTGAAGTTCAACAGCTTCTTGCTGCGATGCTGGCCCTTCCACCCGCAGGCAACCTGCGTCGATGGACCTATTATTGCATCGTCGGCCTCCTCGCCGTGACCGGCATGAGGATTGGCGAGGCCCTGCGGCTTCATAGAGGTGATGTCGATCTCGACCAAGGGATACTGGTCATTCGCGACAGCAAGTTCGGCAAGTCTCGCATCGTCCCCATTCATTCGTCGACGCTGACCGTGCTCAAGGATTATGCAGCACGGCGTGATAGCCAACCCTTGAGGTCCGCCGGCCGGCCATTTTTCACCGGCGAACGCGGCGGCCACGTGCAATATCGCAATATCGTCACCGATTTCCGTGTTGTGTCACTAAAGATCGGCCTGCGACCGCGCGGCGCTCGCACAGGACCCCGCCTGCACGACCTGAGGCACGGTTTTGCCGTTGCTACGCTGCTGCGCTGGTATCGGGCCGACAAGGACGTAGACCAACTTCTTCCGGTCCTTTCCACCTACCTGGGGCACGGCCGTGTTCGCGACACATATTGGTACCTGTCGGCCTGCCCCGAACTCATGGGGGAAGCTGCCCGAAGACTCGAAGCGCGATGAGAGACACTGTCATGACGCAGGATCTCCAACTCGCGCCGCTGATCGAACGGTTCTTTACACACCGCCTTGTCCATCGGCGCAACGTCAGTCCGCACACGCTTGCATCCTACCGCGACACCTTTCGCCTGTTATTCAGGTTCGCGCACGCCAGGCTGCACGTGGCGCCGTCCAACCTGCGGCTTACAGATCTCGATGCACCATTTATTGTTGCGTTCCTCGAGGACCTGGAAGACAATCGCTCGGTCAGTATCACGACGCGCAATTTGAGGCTGTCGGCGATCCGCACTTTTTTCCGGTACGTCGCATTCGAAGAGCCGGCCCATAGCGCGCAGGTCCAGCGCATTCTTGCCATCCCCGGAAAGCTCCACGGTAAGCGCGAAGTCCATTCCTGTCGCGCCCAGAGATTGATGCGATCCTGGCCGTGCCCGACAAAGCAACCTGGCTTGGTCGTCGCGATTACACGTTACTGCTCCTCGCGGTGCAGACAGGCTTTGCGCATTTCGGAGCTGACCAGCCTCGAGCGGGAATCCATCAAACTGGGTACCGGGGCACATGTCTTCTGCCTTGGCAAAGGCCGCAAGGAGCGGCGCACACCGTTCACGACGTACGCCCGCCGTGTCCCTGAGACGTGGTTGAAAGAGCCCCCTCGTCGAGACCCATCCGCCTTGTTTCCAAACGTACACGGTGGACACCTCAGTTCCGACGCCATCCAGTTCCTGCTCGCCAAGTACGTAAAGATCGCTCGGGAGCAATGCCCGTCATTGCGCAAAAAACGGGTGACACCCCATGTGCTGAGGCACTCGGCGGCTATGGAGTTGCTTCAGGCGGGCGTCGATATCTGCCCTCAGGAACGCCTTCACATAACGCGTTCCGGTGCAGACAACACCCCGCCTTCCTCAGCCCCTCGAACAGCCGAGAAGGCCTCGAGCTCGACCCGCTCAGGGTTCGCGCCAGCTAACCACCAGTCGGGACGTGACCAATTAATTACGCCGAAGCCGAACATGTTTCAAATGTAGCACAATTTCTGACGGGCATGGAGAATCAATGTTGACACCGCGATGAATAAACATAGCATATTTTCTTACAGGTACCGTCTATTTTAATACACGTTGGCGGCCGAACCCACAGCCCGCCATTAGGTGCTTCCTAAGCACATCGACGCGATTTCTGAGGATCCAAGCGACATACGAACCATCGCTGAACGCAACATCCCGATTGAGCACGGTGCGCCTTAGGCACGAGCTTGCCGAGTTCGATTCTCTCTTTTGCAAAGTCTGTTCAGTGTTTCGATGCGCAGGCTAAGGATTGAGAATCGAGGGCCTCAAGGCGACAAGTTGGAAAGGAAACCTAAATGACAATACGGAACATTCGGAAAGTCGTGCCTTTATCGAAATTAGATCATAACGGCACGCCGACAGGGGTGGAAGTAAGGGCCAAAGCAGGTCCTGAAGCCGACGAGTTCTCACCGATGGATGCCCCGGAGCTCTTTATGGAAGCATCCGAGCGCCGGGCACTAGCGTTGCGCAAAGCAATAAAGGCACGGGATGCAACGTAGAACAGTCCAGAATACCCCAACCAACCAAGGTCATATTAAATTGCGGAGAGATCGTGGTGAGCGGTAAAGATGACATTAATCGAACGAGCAGGGAACGGAGCAGCGGCGAATCTTCCAACGAGGGCGACATTGGGACGGGCTCCAGGCCTAGCGGTCAACATTACGTATCTATGGACGAGGATGGCTCAGACAATAATACTTCCTCTATAGAAACTATCATGCGGGAACAAAAGCTCGCAGACAGGATGGAGCGGCATCGGAATAAGCCTCCTGCTAAGCTACCTAATGACGATAGCCTCTTGGTCGCTATCCGCGATCCAGTTGATGAAGACCGCAATCCACATGGGACTAGATGGACCTTTCTTAGAGGTGCTGACTTTCAGCGACAGCACGGTCCAAAAACGCCGGAAGATGTGGACCGAGAGCTTGTTTATATCAAATATAACGGTAATTATCACACGAAGAGCGGTTTGTGGAACGCCATCAAAGACCCGCTCAGCGACGAAACAACGCTCGAGTATAAAGATCGAGAGTTCAGGCGAATTGCGGTAAGGTTGGGTATTACCGCAGAGCGCACGAGAGATCTCTACCCGAGTGGTACGAAAATTGTAACTGACGAAAGGGGGAAGAAAACTGAAAAGCCGAACTACGCGCTGAAAGGTCAGGACCAATTCTACAATACTCCTGCCGGACCGAGAAGACGTGCCGTTGCTTACAGAGACTCGCACGTGAACGGTGAATTAGCACCGGACTGTATGGTGCATATGCATGACGGGACAATCAGGGGCTTCTCCCGTCTCCCCGAAGACGGATTTGAGGGAGTTTCGCTAGAGGCGTTGGAGAAAGAGCGTGGCAAGTTGTGGCTGAAGTCGCTCCACCATGTCTATCAAACCCCTGATTATATCGACAGAACGCAAGGCAAGGGTGCCGCCCTAAACCGTTTTGCTGACTACGCGGGAGAGAATCGCGCCCATAACAAGAATACTGACACCGCATATGTAAAGATCCACGACACCTACTTCCCGGTCAAAGAAGTTCTTAACACCTATCCAGATGACATTGTGTCGAAGGCCATCAAGAGAGGACCAACGCTCGATGAGAGAATGCTCATACGAATGCCCACCGGGAACACTTTCGTATCCCCAAACTGGGCCTATGAGATGCATCCCGATTATTTCAAGGCCGTGTGCGAAGACCATGGTATCAATCCGGAATGGGGCAAATTCAAGCCCAAGTGGCACGATCGGCTGAATAAGTACGCTTTACATTCGAGGGTTCTCATTGAAGAAGACGGCAATCTAGTAGAAGAAGCGTCGGTCATGCCGGAGAACAAGGCGGTGTTAGATGAGTATCCTCCGGAAAGAATATTTTACGAAGGAGATACGAAAAATGGGGATAGGACCGGGACCTTTACCTCCCTTGCCGAGACACATCGGCAGGCCACCAGTGAGCGCAATGATGGAAAAGACCTAAGCATACCGGATGAAGTCACCGACATACTTGTACTCTCGCGCGAGAGGCGCGAGAGTACAAGTATGTCTCAACCTCCTCCTAGATACGATGAGAGGTCCGAGCGGAGGCAGCGACGCGATTCATATGAGCGTTGAGATCGACCTCCTAACGGCCACATAGCCGAGCAATCCGGCGTGGCGCAGTGCGCGCTTTTCCCATCTTATGCGTTCCGCTGCCTCTCTCCCGGTAAATCGTCATGGAAGGAATGATGACGTGGCAAAGATCGAAAAAAAAGCTGTTAAGATGAGCGATCCTTCGTATCGGGGACGAGCGGCGGAGAAGCGCAAGACAAATCTCGATCTGCGCGCGCGCCTCACGGAGAGAAGGGCTAGCGAAAGGATCGAAGGGTACAGCCGAGCCAATAAGCAGGAAAAGTACACCAGCGATTTGGATATCCTCGATAAGGTCGATGAAGACACGCGAGGTGAGGTCGGCTACAAGCTTCTTGGAAACAGGAAGCTGCGCATTGACAACAAAGGCCAGCTTACGCGTGAGAGAGGAATAATTCTAAAAACCCGGAAAGTTATAGAACGCAGCGCGGACACCGGGGCTTCGATACTTCGCCGATTCGAGAAGGACAGCTGGCGGACGAAGAAAACCGAAGAGTACGACAAGGATGGTCAACTCCGCTCTAAAAGCGTCGTGCGCAAGGACGGAAGATACAAGGAAAATTGGGTGCGAGATGAGAAGGGAACTCTCATCCGGACAAGCTATTTTAACAATCGCTGGCAAGACCGCAGACTTTTCCGCCCCATTTCCGAGGAGCTAAGCAGCGCGGACCTAAACGGGCGCCGCATCCTGACCAGGAGGCAATTCGCCAGCGAAAAAGTCTTCGAGCGCAACCAAGATGGCAATTTAGAGCTAATAAGCCGCAAAGGGCCGTTGTCCTTTAGACATACAAGAACGTCGGCCGATAGAAAGACGTCCAAGACTTACGTTAGTTACCTTGGCGGCTTATTCAGTAATTCGTATCAATCCCGTTTGGATCAAAATGGAGATCTTCTTAGTAAGGATATCCTTTGTCGCCGGACATTGTGGAGTAAGAGCTCGGCCGAGTATGATGATAAGGGCCGAATAACGAAGGCGACAAGCACGGTGTGGAAACTATACGGGAGCGAGAGCCAGTATCTTGGCGGAGAAGTCAAGAAGGTTACTAAAAACGTACTTGGCGTGAAGTTCAGTACAAAAATAAAAATGATGAGCGACAGAGAGCTCGAGGCCCAGAAGCTGCGTGCCGAGGAGGCTGCAACACACAGCGCAGCGTGGGAACCCAAGCCGTTAGTCCATTGCTCGTCCGCACCGGCCGGGCGCCAAAGCGAACCCAACGCCCGGAATAATCTCGATAGGGTTATGGAGGCAATCGCAGGACAGGGAGGGTCCGTGCGGGCAAACGGCACGTCGCCACGGC
>NZ_JBSKBP010000091.1:7241-9297 GCF_053714275.1 Mesorhizobium sp. Arg314
CACATAAAAGGAACCAATGCCTTACATGAAGCTATGCAGCGGCGCGACGAGACCAAAGGTAGAGGCCCTCCGGACGTCAAGCCGCCCGAGTACTCCAGTTCTAAAGCGCGGCACCAGTTATTGCTCGACCAGACCAAGGCAGTATCGACAAGAGGGTTCGAGACTCGCTTAGCCGGGTATGCGCGCTGAGGAGCTGATAGCCGACGCTGTCAACTTTCGAATGGATGCCAGATAGCGCCGGAAGGCGTTGCGTTCGCTCAGCGCTCGCAAGTTGCGTGTTTCGGTAAGTCCCGGACGCCGATTTCACTAAGTTCCGGACAGTTTCCGGGGCGGATTTGACGGTCGGTTCTCGGCTGCGCCGTTCTGGCATTTTGACCTCTCACGATGACGTTGGGAGGGGCCATGCCAAGACGGAAGCAAACGAGACAGACGACGGTGAAGGACATCCGAGCGATCTTGCGCCTGACGCATGAGCATGGCCTTTCGGTGCATGCGGTATCGGAACGGCTGAAGATCAGCAAGACGACGGTTTCGACCTATCTGTTACGCGCGAGCGAGGCGGGGCTTTCGCGTTGGCCGTTGCCGCCCGGCTACGACGACGATGCGGCGCTCGAGCGGCTTCTGTTCCGCCGGATGGGCCGGCCGCCACAGGATCTGAGTGAGCCCGACTGGGCGCTGATCGTCCGGGAGCTGAAGCGCAAGGGCGTGACGCTGACGCTGTTGTGGCAGGAGTATCGCGCTGCCCATCCCGACGGTTACGGCTACACCTGGTTCTGCGAGCACTTCGCCGCTTTCGAGCGTCGGACGAGCGCAACGTTCCGCAATCGGCATGCGGCGGACGCGGTGATGCAAACCGACTATGCCGGGCAGACGGTGCCGATCATCGATCCTGCTACCGGCGTCATCCACGCCGCCCAGATCTTTGTCGCGGTGCTGGGCGCCTCCAATCTGACCTTCGCCTTTGCCAGCTCCAGCCAGAAGCTGCCCGACTGGATCGACGGCCAGATGCGGGCGCTTGCCTTCTTCGGCGGAGTCACCAAGGCGATCGTCTGCGATTACGTGCCCGGGCACGTAATCGCAGTTTTGTGTCCCGAACGGTTATGTGCCCCGGCGGGCGTAAGTTTCTGTGATTAAACGACCAGATTGTCTGTGGCGACACATCTAACGAGCGAACAACGGGCGCACCCTCCAACTCCCCCTAACTGAGAATGGAGGTTGCCATGTTGGAACGCGTTTTCGTCAAACCACAAACAATCGATCGGATTATGGATTGCTGGCTAGGGCCGCAAATCGAGCAGTATGTGAAGGCTTTGTGCGAACGTGCCTACACGCCTCGAAGCATCTATCGCCGCGTTCCCGTCCTCGTGAAGTTCGCGGCATTCACTTCCGACCGGAATGTCGAACGTATCGAACAAGCGGAAGGGCTCTTCGAGCCGTTCATCGCTGACTGGTTGTCAAATCGTCATCCCGATCGATCGGCTGATGCACGTCGACGCGACCGCAACTTTGTCACTGGCGTCATGCGGCATTTCTTCAACCTGGTCGTTTGGAAGGCGGGCGACGACCGCACTCGGCATTCGCTGCCCGATCCATTTGCGGTCCAGGTTCCAGGGTTCTTCGATTATCTCCGCGATGAGCGAGGGTTGCGGCAAAGCTCCATCGCGCATTACCGGCATTACCTGCGCGTCTTTGAGCGGCATCTCAGCGATGTAGGATGCGATCCGAAGTCGCTTACATTACCGGTGGTGACGGCCTTCATCACGACACAGGCCTCGCATTTCGGCCGCACCGCGATGATCAGTCTCGCCAGCATCCTGCGGGTCTTCCTGCGATACCTGCATCGGGAACGCGTCCTTCAGCGCGACATCAGCAAGCTGGTCGAGATACCTCAACGTTATCGGCTGGCCGATATCCCTCGATCGAGGTGCCTGCCCGAGCAGCAGTTGAATGGTGCGCACGTCGGCGCCGGCCTCCAGGAGATGGACGGCGAAGGCGTGCCGCAAGCTGTGCGGCGTGACCGGCTTGGACAAGCCGGAGAGGTCGCCCGCTTTCGCGC
>NZ_JBSKBP010000092.1:0-8999 GCF_053714275.1 Mesorhizobium sp. Arg314
ATCCTGCAATGCCAAACCCGCGATCTTCCTCATTCAACAAGTCAGATCAACGGCTTGCGCATAGTTCACGGGCGACTTCGGAAGCTTGAGGCGGACTGGTGTGTCAGATCCGCCCCAAGATGCCGAAGCTCGCCGCCGTCATGGACGACCCCGAGCACGACGTGCTCGGGGTGAGTTTCTTCAGCCCTGTACGCTAGTCTAGTTTCCGTCCATAAACACAAGTATTTTGCAGCGACCGCAAGGACTTATGGTGGGCTTGGAGCGCTGTGATGGCGCAGTATGGGATCAGGCGGGCGGTTTATCGACGAAATGGTGTCCTAGGCGCAATCTTGCGCATGCCGCGAGGCCCGGTATTGGCCGGTGCGACGCTACTGCGATGCCGGATCGGCGTCAGGTCGGCTTGAGGCGGGTGAAGATGACGAGGTTGTAGGCCACGACCGAGGACCAGACGTAGGTCTTGAAGTGATCGAGGCCGCGCCAGGTGCAACGCGCCAAACCGTAAGCACGCTTGAGGCATGAAATGCCGGCCTCGATGCCGGCGCGGAAGTTGCGCAGCTTGCGATAGACCCACTTGCTTCTGACCATGTCCTCGATCCTCAGGCCAGCTTTCTTGTGGAAGGCCATGTCGGCAACGCCCCACGCTTTCGCCGTGGCCAGGTTGGCGCGAGTGGCGAAGCCACCATCGGCGGCCGCCTGCCGTGGTGCCTGACCATAGAGGGCGATGTGGCGCTAAAGCATCGTCAGCAAGCGCTCACTGTCGGCCGGGTTGCCGGCTTCGATCACCAGGTCGAGGATCATGCCGCTCCTGCCGTTGGTGAGGTTGAGCTTATGGCCGTATTCGGTATCGCGGCTGCCTTTGACGATGATATCGGCATGCTCTTCGAACAGGCTGACCAACTTCTCGCCGGCGGGCACCGGCTCGCCGTCCAGCATGCGCCGCTCGCTATGTCTGATGATCCGTTCGACCAGCGGCCGATAATGGCGAACTTGGATCCGCCACAGGGCTATGGACGGTGTGCTCGCCACGGCCAAACGCTCGCTCGCCTGCTCCAGATAGGCCAAGGTCGCTCGGGTGATTGCGATCAGCTTGCGGTAGAGTTGGACCCGGTTGGGTCGACCGCGCGTGAACTGGATCTTGCGGCACGCTTCTTGGCTGCACGGCAGCCGGCTCCGCCGACCAAGCTATCGGCCCGCTGCAAAAGCCGCACCCTGACCCGGGCAGGCTGCCGTAGCTCGGCTCGTGCACAAGTGCGGCGGTCACGGTGCTGTCCCAGCCGCACGACCGCGCCGTCTTCGAGCTTCGCCTGCCGCGCACCCAACAGTGTATCCGATTGATCTGTTCCCAAGTCGCACACCGGATCGCGCTGATTTTTGCGGCACCGACTTCTGCGGGCCCCAGGATAACGGCAATCGGGCAAAGGCGCGAAACGAGGCTGGGTCCTCGAGGTGGAAGGCCAGCTCCTGGTAGCTCAGTTGCCGATATTGCTTCAGCAGAGCGCAGCGTAGCACTGCTTCAGCGGGCAGGCCCCGCCGCCCGGCGGCCTTGACCCCGACCCGCACCAAATCGGGGGCCTCCAAGCCAAGCAAATCGCGATGCTCATCCAGCCGTCGCGCCATCGCCTTCAACTCGTGACCGATCTCGTGCGCGGCGAAAAAGGTCGAATTATGCTTACTTGGACGGTGCGTTCTTGACGCATTGTCGGCTCCGGCGGTGGCAGGGATTTGGTATCAGTGGCATGATCCGGGCCTTGCTCGCGCAAAGCTACGATTCGCGCAACAAAATCAACAGTTTGCCGTTCATGGACGGAAACTAGGCTAGGGACAAAGCAGCAGCTTCGAGAGAAGGATAGAGGCTTCGTCTTTCATCCGTCTGGACACTTGCCAATCGGGGCGAGACGCAATCTGATTTCCGTGGGACCACGGCACCGGGTCCACCTCGAACGCCACGCTCGCCTGGACGGCAGGAGGCCAGCACCTTGTCGCTCCAAGCCGACGCAGAACGGAATCTGCGAAGCCTTGAACGGCCCCAGCGGGACGAGCGATTGAACGAGATACTCTCAGTATGACCGCGATCACGCGCGATCAGTGATCGCTAGGTGGGTCGCCGGATGCAGCGAACGGTGCCAGCATTAGACGCTCGGATCACACCTGCGGGCCCTATGCACCACGCTAACAGCAACACAGGGCTGCGCAACTCGACTGGCCCCGGCGATCGCCTGTTGGTCAATGCCGCTCTCAGACGCGCAATTCTCAACTGAGAACTCTGGCGTCAGGCGGTGCCAAAGCTGGTCACAGCATTTTGTCCGCGTCCGATTGACGACAATCTGTGTTCAGATCCAGACATCCTGGGGGCTAGGATCAAGCCGGCTAGGGGCGACTCCTACGATTTGGGGTCGCTGCTCACAACCCTTTTGGTGGCATGCCAATTGCATATTCATAGCCATGATACGTGTTCCGACATGGCCCGTCACGCAGTCTTTAGCCAGGAGGTCACATAACATTCGTCCGAACGCAATGCAGGCTGCGCAACCCGTGGGACGCCCCAGCCCCGTTGGATCTCGCTGCGATCAGACAGGATCGCCATCCCGCAGACCGCTTTCAGGCTGTCAGCTAGGGCTGCCATAAGGGTTCTCGTAAAACAAACATTCAGGAGAACTTATGACTCGACCACATGAATATCGGCTGCTTCGCCGGCTCTCCCAATGGCACATAACACCATATCCTCTTCAAATCCGTGATGATCCAAAAGGAAAACGAAAAATGCCTACCTCAGAAAAAGACGCTGTGGGGCGCTCAAGGCTCCCGAAATTGTGGTCTCACTGGCCACGAACGATACTTGCTGCCACGGCGTTGGCCATTGTAATGACCGCTCCAGCTCCAGCCGTCACTCAAGACGCTGACAAGCACTACTCCGACCAAAGCTTATTGGTTCTCACAGGCTGGGGAAGTTGTATACGTTGGGCATTGTGCATTGGCAATCCAGGGACCCTCGACTAGCTAATGTATGTTGTCCTGAAGTCTGCAGCGGTTCTGGGACAACGACATGCATCAAAACAAAGACTTAAAAGCGCGTCGCCTGAATCCGTTTCAGCGCGACGCGCTTTAGATGCCAAGGAGGACGCCGAGTCTTTCGGTGACCAGCCGCAACGGGTCAACCAGACCCAGTTTGTAGATCATGCTCGTCAAGGTTCCCCTTGTGGCCGACGTAGTGGGAGATAGCTTCATGCGACACCCTGGCCGGTGAGCATCAGTGAGATCGCAATCCGCTTGAGGTCATACAGCTGGAAATACGCCGCACGCCGAGGAGGGCCTTAAACCGCTCCAGCTCCTTACGGAAATTGTCGCGTGGCTTAGTCTGGTCGTGTGTGACGGGAACAGCAGCTTGCTCTCCGGCCAGCCGAGCGTTAGGCCTGCACCATATCGGCTACCCGGGCATGGATCGGGACCGAAAAACGGTACGCGTATTCGTAGAGCGAGCGCGACAGCTGAATGCCCTTGGTGTTGTGCTTGTGCATTGCCACCGATCCAGCCGATCAGGGCCTCGTGGCCAGCTTTATCGTTGGCGAACCGGTGGCTGGCGCCATCGCTCATGCGATGAACGTCGAGTGTCTCTTTCGAGATATCGACGCCGATGGTAGAAGGGATCATCTTTTCCTATCCGATGCTTGTCATCCGGGCCGCAAAGCCCCGGTATCCGTTCAGGCCACAAGGAAAAGAAAGGGCGATCAAACTTTAACTCGACCCGTCAGATGATCTGCGCGTGCGCAATCCATCCCCTTTCATCACCGGCGGCTGCGAACCGCCGGTGATGGAACCACAGTTCCCGATATCCGGGAAAAATCATAAGACAAGCGCGTCGCCCGAATCCATTTCGACGCGAAGCGCGCTTTAAGGCGGTCAAACAGAATAACAAAAAGCGCTGACCGCAAGGTCAGCGCTTTTGTCTGGGCTGGGAAGCCTCAGTTGGCGACGCAGAAATGCTGCTCGCCGTCATTGCCGGTGAAGGTGCCGGTGCGCGACTTGAAGGTGCGGTAACGGTCAAAGCAATATTCGTACCAGCCACGGGTCCACGGCTCGGCGTTGCGGTCGGCATAGACGATGCGCGGCTGCGCATAGTAGCGGCGAACCGGTGCCGGGCGCACCCGTACGTCGCGATCATAGTAATCGCCATCGTAGTAATCGCGCGGCGGCGGCCGGTTATTGGCCAACGCGCCAACGATCAGCGCGCCGGCGGCAAGGCCGAGCACGCCGGCGGCAACCGCGTCGCCGTTGCCGTGACGGCGCCAAACAGCCGCATTGGCAGCGGGCAAAGTCGCGAGCGTGGTGGCGACCACGGCGGCGGACAGAACGGCCGTCCTGAAAGTTCGGTTCATGTCGATCTCCTTCGTGCCGGCCCGTCGAATTTCTGGGATGCGGTCCCGGCTTTACGAAAAACTAATTATGAGACCATTCCTGAACCGTGGCTGAACGGATTTTATCCGGATGCGCCGCCCGCGAAGGCAAAGCTCTAAGGTCAGTGCCGAAATATCGCCCCAAAACCCGCTTCGGCGGGGTTTTGTGACGGCCCCTGTCGCCACGGCGCGTCATAAGGTTCGAACCGGCCGACACGGCGCACCAGCTAAAAAACACGCAGCACGAGGCAATGACCGGCAGGACGCCAGCTATCCGGCCCTGATAGCCGCCTGGACGGACACTGCCGGCACGGTCACCGGCGTCCACCGCACATGGCTCGATCCACGCGGCGACGGAAAAGCAAAGGTCGAGGACCGCCGCCCGCTCGGCGGCCTTGTCGGCAATGCGGTACGCTTCCGCTTCCCCGTTGATGGTCCCGTACCGGTCATGGCCGCCGGCGAGGGGCTCGAAAGCATGTTGTCGCTGTCGCATGTGATGCCGGGTATGGCGATGGCACGATACCCGAAAACTTTGTCCGGGCGCGATCGAGCGCATCCCAGATCACCTCACGCTCGTTGTAGTCCATGCCGCCGAAGGCGATTTGCGTGCCGGTGGGATCAGCACCTCGGTTTTGGCAAGCCGGCGCGCGGAAAGGAAATCGCGGCTGTCGATCATCGCCGCGGTCATATTGGCGTGACTGACCTTCGAGCCAGTGCGCGGCCGCCATGCCGAGCCGGTCTGAGCCTCGAAGAGATCGGCTGCAAAGTCGCGCATGAAGTCGAAGGCTTTGCGACGCTCCAGAAGCGTGATGCCTTGGGCAATGTGGCGTTCAAGCTCGACGCTCTTGACCTCCGAGGCATCCTTGTCGCGCTGGCCGATGCGCTGCGCATCCTCGTTGCGCTGCAGTTCGCGCTGGATGGGCTCGCCGGCGCGGTGGAAGAGATTGACCGTAGGTCTTCGAGATCGGGCTCTAGCCGCGTGTCGCCCAGCATCTCGAACATGGCCTCGAAGACCGCGGTCAGCGCCGACTGGACGAGCGGCTCTTCGGGCAGCGGTCGTGGATCTGGTTCGCCCTGAAAAGGGCGTGGCCATAACGCTACATTTCGTAGATGAAGCGGTCGGTCGGAGATGACGCGTGATGAGGCTCCAAGGCGTCGTCGAGGGGAAGGGAAAGGTTCATGATGGTCTCCCTCGATAGCGGCCGCGGCTCTCGACGCCCGCCATTTCGGCACCTGGTCTGGCGCTTCGGAGGAGACGGCGCGTGAGCACTCTCGTTCAGCGGAAGCTCCACGGTCGGGCGCCATGTGCGCCCGGTCGCGTCTTGGTGTCCCCTTCAGCATTCCGGTCTGGAGCTACCGGGAGAAGGGGTGAGCTGGCGTTTTTTCTGGCAAATCTGGATATTATGGAAATCGGTAGAGGAGCTTGGCATGCGGCAGTTCACGACAGCCGATCTCAACAAGCAGGTTGGCGACGTCACCGATGCCGCCAGCCGCGAACCCGTCGTCCTCACAAAGCACCGGAAGCCCCGGTTCGTGCTGATGAGCTACGAGCGCTACGAACGGATGCGCATTGGCGGCGATCCGCGTCGCGCCTACCGCATCTCAGAAATGCCGGAGAAACACAAGGAGCTCTTCGAGAAGGAAATCGACCGGCTGGCGCGCGGCGAGGGGTATGACGACGAGCCGTGAGTTCCTGCCCGGTGATTCGACTATCCGTATCTCTGGACATGGCAGCGCGAGCACGGCGAGACCGAACGCCGCAAATCCTGGCCGACCTGCGTCGTCGTTGCCGTTCGCGGCGCAAATGACGGCCTGACGCATCTGGCACATCTCGCCATCACCACCCAGCCGCCGCAGGCCGACCGTGTGGCACTTGAAGTCTCCGACATCGAATGCCGGCGTGGGGCCTCGCCGACCTCAAACGGTGTTGGATCGTCGTCGACGAATACAATTACGATGTCGCCGAACACTCCTGGCACATCGAGCCGAATGCCCCCAATCCTCGGCCGATTCAGCAAAGCCTTCATGATGAAGGTCGCGGCCGCCTTTGCCGGAGCGCGCGAATCGCGTTAGTCGCCTCGACTGACGGCTCACGCCTCTCGGATGCGAATCTCCGGCCTCGCATGGCGAGGCTCTACCGTGCTTGTCGCCCCACCAATGGTGCTCGGCGCCATGCGCAAGAAGCTGCATAAGGAGGTTGGTGACAAGGTGACGGCCGAAATCCCGAAGACCACGACCAATCACGGCATTGCCGAGATCGAGGCTCTGTTGCAGGCAGCCTGATCGCCGGCGACAAAGCGAATACTCTCGCGGGCTCAAACAGATCCGCGGCATCCCGCGCCGGTCAAGCATTTTGTCGCAGCGCCGTCGGTTTTCGCATCCTTGCGGCTTGCATCACCGTAACCCATTCCATCATATTGCAAAACAGGCGACGGCTTCGGGCGGCGCATATCCGACATCGCTAGCTTGAAAGGCGCTCCATAGACAATGCCGCATGACACGCCCCTTATGGCCATTCTCGTCGCCGGTCTGGGTCTGGCTTTCGTCTTCGGCGCTCTCGCCAATCGTTTCCGCATCCCGCCACTGGTCGGCTATCTCGTAGCCGGCGTGCTGGTCGGGCCGAACACGCCCGGTTTCGTGGCCGACGCCGTCCTTGCCAACGAATTGGCCGAAATCGGCGTCATCCTGCTGATGTTCGGCGTCGGCCTGCACTTCTCGCTGAAGGATCTGCTGTCGGTCCGCGCCATCGCCGTGCCCGGCGCCATTGTCCAGATCGGCTTTGCCACCGCGCTCGGCGCCGGACTTTCCTGGATGCTCGGCTGGTCGATGGGCGCGGGTTTGGTCTTCGGCCTGGCGCTGTCGGTCGCCTCAACCGTGGTGCTGTTGCGCGCCCTTCAGGAGCGGCGGCTGATCGAGACCGAACGCGGCCGCATCGCCGTCGGCTGGCTGATCGTCGAGGATCTCGCCATGGTGCTGGCGCTGGTGCTTTTGCCCGCACTTGCCGGCGTGCTCGGCGGCCAGGAACAGGCGGACGCGCACGCAAGCAGCCTGCTGTCGCTGCCAGACAGCTACGGCATCTGGGGCCTCGTCGGCATTGCGCTGGCGAAGGTCGCCGCCTTCGTCGTCGTCATGCTTGTTGTCGGCCGCCGGGTCATCCCCTGGATCCTGCATTATGTCGCCCATACCGGGTCGCGCGAACTGTTCCGTCTCTCGGTGCTCGCCATTGCGCTCGGCGTCGCCTTCGGCGCGGTAAAACTGTTCGGCGTCTCGCTGGCGTTGGGCGCCTTCTTCGCCGGTATGATCATGAGCGAATCCGAGCTCAGCCATCGCGCGGCGGAAGAATCGCTACCGCTGCGTGATGCTTTCTCGGTGCTGTTCTTCGTCTCGGTCGGCATGCTGTTCGACCCGTTCACCCTTATCAGCAACGGCTTGCCGACCCTGGCGACGCTGGCCATCATCGTCATCGGCAAGTCGCTGGCGGCCTTCGTCATCGTCGTCGCCTTCGGCTATCCCCTGGCCACGGCACTGATGATCTCGGCCAGCCTCGCCCAGATCGGCGAATTCTCCTTCATCCTGGCCGAACTCGGCGTCTGGCTGAAACTTCTGCCAAAAGAGGGCCGCGACCTGATCCTAGCCGGCGCCATCCTATCGATCGTGCTCAACCCGCTGATATTCCTGATAATCGACTGGATGAAGCCATGGCTGAAGGCCCGCGCCGCCAGGGCGGCACCGCCGGCGGACGCAAAGCCGGTCGGTCCGGCGACCGAACCGGGCCAGGTGGCCTCGGTTGCCTCGACTGCGCAAAAGGAAGACGGCCCACCGCCGAGGACGGCGCTTGCTGGTCATGCCATCCTGATCGGCTATGGCCGGGTTGGTGGCCTCGTCGGTGCCGCGCTGAAGGAAGCGGCACAGCCTTTCCTCGTCATCGAGGACGCCGACAAGACGCTGGCGAAGTTGAAAGCGGACGGCATCGAAACAATCGCCGGCAATGCCGCCAACGCCGAAGTGTTCGCCGCCGCCAATCCTGAGGGCGCAAAGCGGCTAATTCTTGCCATTCCCAATGCCTTCGAGGCCGGCCAGATCGTGCTGCGGGCGCGCACCGCCAATCCCAACGTCAACGTCGTCGCCCGCGCCCATTCCGATGCCGAGGTCGAGCATCTGAAGGGGCTCGGCGCCGATATGGTGATCATGGGCGAACGCGAGATCGCGCGCGGCATTGTCGAAGAGGTTCTTGGCCACAAGCCGGTGTCGCGGCCGTGGGCGGCCGAACCTTCCGCTGCCTGAGCCACAACCAAAGCCAGCCAGTGCGCTGCGTTGTGACCGCAGGCAGGTTGGATCTGTTGCAACCTTTTGATTACCTGCGCTGTGGCACGGAGCCTTCGATCATTTCCGAGGGTGCAATGTTCAAAGGCCTTCAATTCGACCAATCTGTGATCCTGCTTTGCGTGCGCTGGTACCTTGCCTACAATCGGAGCCTGCGTGATCGTGAGGAGATGATGGCCGAGCGCGGCATTACGGTCGATCACACGAGCATCCACCGCTGGACCGTTCTTTTTTCGCCCTTGTTGCTGGAGCGCTTCAACCGGCGCAAGCGTAGCGTGACCGGCA
>NZ_JBSKBP010000093.1:0-8488 GCF_053714275.1 Mesorhizobium sp. Arg314
GCATCGGCCGGCCGACACTTCAACGTCATCCGCTTCCTTGTCCCGCTGGTCCTGACGGATGCGCTCGTCGACGAAGCGCTGGGCATCATCGACGAATCGATCGACGTCGCGCTCGAGAGTGAACTTGCTCCCGCCAAGGCAACCGCTCAGGCCAGGTGAGACCTCATGGACTTTGCTGATCCCTCAGAGGCACTTGCACTGGCAGGTGAATTCCGTCGGGCACCGTTCGGGCCTCACAGCCCGAACCTGCAGAAGCTTCTGCGCATGTTTCGCAGTCTCCCGATCGCCGGAAAACATGCCTTGCTGACAATTCGGCCCAATCGCAGCTGGATGCTTGTCACCCTCACAGGGATCCCCGGCCGTCCCATGACAAAACATGAGGACATCATCTTTGAGGACCTGGCGGAGGCGGAGTGGTACGTGTTCCGCCAACGCTGGCGCCAACATTTCGGAACTGAGCTTCCGGATGGAGCTGAAGCATGAGGACGCTGTCTGGTTACACAAACGTCATAAGCGCCAAGCCGGGCGACACTGTTGAATTCAAGGTGAGTTCGCAAGGTCCCGCATCGACCTTCTCGGCTCGGCTGGTACGGCTCATTACTACTGAAGAGCATCCGCGCACAGCCGGTTTGATCGAACGTGAAGTCGAAGCCGCGTTCAACCGGGAATATCCCGCTCGACGGCAGCCGATCCACACTGGGTCTTACGGCTGTGTGGACCATGCGACCGCGTTTTCCGGCTTAGGGGACTTCACGTTCCAGACCTGGCTCTGGCCAACCCTGCTTGGAACCAGGCGTCAAACCATCGCTGGTACTTGGGACGAGAGCCGCAGCTTGGGTTTTGCGATTGAGATCGACGAGACGGGTCGATTGACGTTTTTGATAGGCGATGGTGAAGGGAACCTGTCCACCGCCAATTTGCCCACGCCGTTGCTTGAGCGGCAGTGGGTCTTCGTTGCGGCCAGCTACAGTGCAAAAGACCGCACCGTTGTCCTGCACCAGGGTCCCCGCTGTGATATCGGTGATCTCGGCTCCCCGGAGACCCGTAAGTTTGATATTGCTGCCTTTCATGGGAACCGTGCGCAAAGACATTTCTTCATCGCTGCCCACAAAGCGTCCGATGGCGACGGACCGTTGTTGGCAGGCGGGCATTACAACGGGAAGATCGATTCTCCTAAACTTCACGCCTGCGTCCTTTCGGTTGAGGAGATGGCCTCGCTTGGCAGCGGCGCCGCCGTCGACCGGCTAAACGAGTGTGTTTCAGCCGCTTGGGATTTCAGCATCGATCAGGGCTCGGACGTCTTCAAAGATGTTTCGGGCAACGGACTGCACGGTCACCTGGTCAACATGCCTACCCGGGCCATGAAAGGTTTCAACTGGACCGGGAGATTCCATGACTGGCGAACCGCGCCACATGAATATGGCGCTATCCATTTTCATGACGACGACCTCTATGACGCCGGCTGGTCGACCGACTTTGCCTTCACGATCCCGAGCGGGCTCGAAAGCGGCGTTTATGCCGCGCGCCTCGACGCTCAGGACGCAAGCCCAGCCTATGTGATCTTCTTCGTAAGGCCGTCGAAGGGCCAGGCCACTTCCGATGTGGTCTACCTGGCCTCGACGGCGACTTACATGGCTTATGCCAACCAGACGCTCATCGCACGCGACCCGCTCGACGAGATGAGCATGGGCAGCCTTCTGATTTTCGGAGAAGATGACGTTTTCCTCAATGAGAACCCGGAATACGGAAAGTCGCTGTACGATCTTCACACCGACGGAAGCGGCGTTTGTTATTCGTCGCGTCTTCGGCCCGTCCTGACCATGTCCCCCAATGCAAAATATTGGAGGTTCGGTGGTGACGGGTATCTGACCGGCTGGCTCGATGCGTTAGGCATAGCCGCAGACTTCATCACGGACGAAGACCTCCATAACGAAGGAGAGAGCATTCTCGCACCTTATCGGGTCGTCCTGACGGGATGCCATCCCGAATACGTTTCTTTGGCAATGTGGGATGCGCTGAAGACACACCTCGGTCGAGGCGGCCGTTTGATGTATCTCGGCGGCGACGGGTTCTATTGGAGGACCGCGTTTCATCCAACGCTGCCTGGGTTGATCGAGGTTCGGCGCGCTGAAGACGGTTCCCGCGCCTGGTCGGCTGAAGCGGGCGAATATTTCATGAGCACGACTGGCGAATACGGTGGGCTATGGCGTCGCCAGGACCGAACCCCCAACCAACTCGTTGGAATTGGCTTTTGCGCACAGGGTTTCATGTCAGGTTCATATTACCAGTGGTGTCCGGGCAGCACGGATCCCCGCGTCGATTTTGTTTTCAAGGGTATCACCAAAGGTTCGAAGTTCGGGGACTATGGCCTGGCTGGCAATGGCGCTGCCGGACAGGAACTGGATCGTTACGATCCGGCCCTCGGCTCACCAAGACATGCTGTCGTTATAGCCACTTCCATCGATCATACCGACAACATGATGTTGACTAAGGAAGAGTTCGGCGCGATGCATTGGATGATTGGTGGGAGTGAGAACAAAAACGTCCGGTCAGACATTGTCTTTTTCGAAACCACAGGCGGCGGAGCGGTTTTCTCCGTCGGGTCCATTTCCTGGTGCATGAGCCTGCCCGTCGACGACTACGAAAACGATGTCTCCCGAGTCACGCGGAACGTTCTTGAGCGCTTCCGTGATCCCAAACCGTTTCCGTTACCGGGTTCACAGTTGTGGGTCGACTCCACGGATGCCGCCATCACCTGAGTAAGCACGCTTTAGGTCGGCCGGTTCGGCTCGATCGGACATTGCATTAACGGTCGGGGGACAGGCCTGGTCACCGCAACCTGGCATCGGCTGGGATTCGTCAACAGTCTGTATCCACGCCGCCCATCGTATCGCTTTCGTTCAGTTGATGCCGGATGGGCCAATGGAGCGCGGTGGCATTCCTGGAGGCCGCTGTTGCCATACTACGCGAAGCCGGGGATCGTATTGAGCGCGTGATGACCGAAACGGCTCGTCTTCATCGATAGACTGACCTGTCGACGAAGATCGCGCCGCTGGGCGCGCCAGTGCCTCCTCGTCACTCGAAGTCCATTACCTTCACCGGACGCTGCGGCTGACCGGCCTTACCGCGCCATTCGTCTACGATGGTGCCATGAACGGCACCGGCTTCCGAACCTATGTCGAGCAGGTCATTGTCGCGAACCTTGTACCACGCGACATCGTCACCATAGACAACTTGCCGGCGCACAAGGCGGCCCCCGCCGTCCAGTGAAAATTGCGAGGGAATCTCCATGAGATACCTACCCTGGCCACAAGAATTACCGGCCTCAAATGCTAGCTTATTATACAAATATTTTACGTATCCTAACATTATATACTAAGTTTAACCAAACGTTTTTGTTCTTTCTCTGGACCCCGGAATGCAGTTATGGCATCTATCTGAGCAATTGTTCAGACGCTGAGAAGCCGGTGCTTAAGCTCTGCTGTGCACGGCGACTCCGGTCGCTGTGAAACGAGTCGACGCAGTTCAATGTGGGTGAAATGCAATGACGACATCAAATCTGGTCCAGCTCGACGACAGGCTTCGTGCCCAGCGTCAGACTTTCGAGAGCCTCCCAATCATTGACGTGGGCCCGTTGTTGGACGGAAGCGACGCACGAAGCGTGGCGAAAGAATTTCGATGGGCGCTAACCAATGTCGGTTTCATGTACATCACGAACCACGGTATCGCCGGGGCCCTGGTGGATGAGACCTTTGCGCAGGCTCAGGCTTTCTTCGACCTGCCAGTTGATGAGAAGATGAAGTTGCATATCAGTAATTCCGGCGTCGCGCTCCGCGGTTATATCGAAATCTTCGGCGAAAACACCGACCCTTCAAAAACCAAGGATTTAAAAGAGTGCTTTGACATCGGTCCCGAGCGGCCGAGTGTCGAAGGTCCGTTCTTTGGGCCCAACCAGTGGCCGGCCACCCTACCCGGTTTTCAAGAGACCGTGTTCGCCTATCATGAGGCGATGAAGGAGCTATCGATAAAGCTTCTGAGGGGGATAGCGCTCAGCCTTGATCTTCCACCAGATTTCTTCGAGCCGAGAATGAAGGACCCCATCACGATCCAACGATTGCAGCACTATCCGCCGCAGACCGGGGTCGTGGACGAGCGCATCATCGGTATCGGCGCGCATACCGACTATGGCAACTTGACCATTCTTGCACAGGACAGCGTCGGTGGGCTTCAGGTGATGAACCGCGATGGGGTCTGGGTTGAGGGCAGTCCGATCCCTGGTACCTTCGTCGTCAACATCGGCGATTTGCTGCAGAAGCTGACCAACGATCTCTATATCGCGAACCTGCATCGAGTGGTGAACACCTCCGGACGAGAACGCTATTCGATACCGTTCTTCATCGACGCGGATCATGACGCTGTTTTCGCGCCCTTGGAGAACTGTGTTTCCGAGGCCAACCCAGCGCGATACCAGCCGATCACTTGCGGAGTGCATAAGTTGGAGAGATTTGTCAGCACTTTGCCTCATTATGGAAATGACCACAGCCAAATCAATGACACGTCCCCGCCACGAAAACTCGATGCCACTGCATGGGGCAACGGTCACGATTCCGGCTGAGCGCGACATGTGGGCTATTCAGCACCTGGCTGCTTGGTGCCTGGATGCGCATGAACGTCACAGATCGACTCGGCATCGTGCCGCGTACGAATAAAGGTGTTCAGGCATGGCGAACAAGACGATCGAGGTGACCCAGTCATGCCTGAGACGCCAACGTCGGGTGGGCAAGGCGAAACCAACGTGGATGGTGTCGGTCGCGGCTTTAATGAGCCACCAGAAGAACATCACGGAATCTGGTCCGCTCTTGGCGTCCATGCACCACTCACTTGCGGACCGCCCATAGAAGGGAAGGGGAGGAAGGTCATATGACACGCTTTGTCGGAAAGGTTGCTCTGGTGACGGGAGCCAGCAGCGGCATTGGAGCAGCAATCGCCAACAGGCTGGCAACGGAGGGAGCCAGGGTTTTTGGGGTCCAGCTTGACGACGCCAGCCATATAGAAACGATCATCGCAGACCTTTGCGAACCCGACGTTCCCTCCAGGATCATTGACGATGTCGTTCAACAGGCTGGCCGACTCGATTTCCTCATCAACAACGCTGGGCGCATGGTTGAAGCAAAAGTAGACGAGACAGGGCTGGACGAGTGGCGACGCACAATGACGCTCAACCTTGAAGCTCCGTTTCTATTGATCAGCCGTGCGATGCCTCATCTGCGCAGAAGCCGCGGAGTAATCGTCAATATCGGATCGATAGAAGGGCTAGCGTCCAACCCGGGACATGCGGCCTACTGTGCTTCGAAGGCAGGGCTGCACGGCCTGACTCGTGCTGTGGCAGTCGATGGCGGCCCAGATGGGGTGCGTTGCAACGGGGTGGCTCCCGGATGGATCGATACGAATCTGAATGTCAGTTTCCTCGCCGCTTTACCCGAGCAGGCGCGGCAGCGGCTTGGTGCCATCCATCCGTTGGGTCGAACCGGACGGGTTGATGAGGTAGCAGCTATGGTCGCATGGATTGCCTCTGACGAGGCTGCATTCGTAACCGGGCAGATCTTCGTCGTGGATGGCGGCCGCACTGCAAAGCTGAGTCTTCCGTGAGAGTACAGAAAAAAGTCCTGTGCGTTTCGCGCTGTTCCTTGTGTTAGTATGCTGCTGGGATGCCCTGTTGAAGCGCAGCGGAACGAAGCAAACCCGCGGGTGACGACCCGAATTGAATTGGCGCTTTTCTGTATGCAAGCCGATTCACCGAAAGCAATGAATTGCCGGCTCTCGCGCTTGTCATGAGTGTGCAGCAGCCCGCGATGACTCCTGCAGCGGCGCCATCACGATCTGACGGTCAGTCTGGTGGAGTTGCGGTTCACTAGTCGGATCAAGGCGGTCGCGAGGGGCGATCTTCAACGCCGTTCCCCTATATTGAATGTAGCCTAGGAAAGATTGCGCGGGCTCGCTCCATGATCTAAGGCGATAAGCCAGATACGATCCGCGTAACGGAGGCTTCCTCAGGATGGCCTGCTGCCGGTTTTTCGGACACGAGGTTAAGCTAACATAGCTTGTTCCTCGAACTCCACGGGGCTCAGATAGTCCAACGTAGAGTGCCTCCGCCGCGGGTTGTAGAAGCGTTCGATGTAGTCGAACACATCCGCCCTGGCGGCATCTCTCGTCCTATAGACCTTGCGGGCTGTTCGCTCGGTTTTCAGCGACGAGAAGAAGCTCTCCATGGCTGCATTGTCCCAGACATTGCCCGACCGGCTCATCGAACACGTGATCCCGTGGTCGGCCATCAGGCGCTGGAACTGCTCGCTCGTATATTGGGCGGATTCAAGCGGTCGTCGCAACACTGATTGTGTTCACTCACGACAGCAACTCGTCAAGTGCCTCTGCTGGTGTTTTCCAGCAAGGGTTTTTCTCGGTCGGGCATTAAGGGCCGCTGCCACGGCGGCGATCTCGTCGGCGCTGTGGACGCTCAGGTCGGTGCCCTTCGGGAAGTACTGACGCAGCAGCCCATTGGTGTTCTCGTTGGTGCCGCGCTGCCAGGGGCTTTGCGGATCGCAGAAGTAGACTTGGACACCCGCGTCGATCTTGAGACGATCGTGCTGAGCCATTTCGGCTCCCTGATCCCAGGTCAGCGAACGGCGCAGTTCTTCGGGTAAGGTGATGATGGTGCGCGTAATCGCGTCGCGCACGGCTTCGGCCCCATGTCCCGCGAGAGCAGGGCCATTCTTCACGCGCGGAGCTTCGCCATGCCCCGCGAGCCGGGGAAGATGCAGCAACATCGTGAAGCGTGTCGTACGCTCAACCAGTGTGCCGATCGCCGAGCTGCCAAGACCAAGGATGAGGTCTCCCTCCCAGTGACCCGGCACCGCGCGATCGGCCGCTTCGGCGGGGCGTTGACTGATCATGATCTCCGGCGAGACAAAGCTCTTACCTCGACTGCGTACGCGGGCCCTGGAGACCCGCAGCACGCGCCCCGTTCGCAAGCAGGCCGACAGTTCGCGGCGTAGCGCTCCCCGACCCTGAGGGCTTGATAGATGGCTTCGTGGCTGATGCGCATCGTCTTGTCGTCCGGGAAGTCGATCGGCAAGCGTCGGGCGATCTGCTCCGGGCTCCAAGCCCTGGCCCATCGCCGATCCTTTCGCGGGCCGTGCCGGCGGCCCTTCCACCGAACGGCCGGACCAGGAACGGCGGCGCCACTTGGGGTCATGACGACGCCGGCCAGTCGCTGCTCCACATAAGTGCGCAAGGTTGTGTTGAGCGCAAGCTTGGTCGGTTTGGGCCGACGGGCCGATCGGTCGGCGTGCCATTGGGCTGTCGATGCACGATATTCCAGCCCGCCGCTGCGCGTCGCGGCATTGCGTCGTAGCTCACGGGAGATGGTCGAGGCGGATCGGCCAAGGCGGCGTCCGATCTCGCGTCTCGGAAGGCCCTGAACGCGAAGAAGTGCGATCTCCTCACGTTCCGCAAATGCAAGGTATCGCTCTGACGGCCGCTTGGTGGAAGATCTGAACATCGCTGGTGCCATGCCGCCCGCCTGTCGGAACAATCTGGTTCCAACAGGCTGCGACATACCAGCCGCCAGCGCAGCATCTTCGCTGGTCAGCCCCTGCGCTATCCCCAACCAGAATCGCTGGAGTTCAGATCGCCTCGCCACTGGCGGACGTCCCGGTGACGGCAACGGTGCCCGTCCAGAACGGTGTGATCGCTTTCCAATGCCCATTGCAACCTCCTTCGTTCAGGTGTTGCGACGACCGCTTGAATCCGCCTTTGCGATCCCTGGTCGGAATGATGCAGCAGGCTGTCCGGTTTGCCTCGGCGCCAGATCGCCATGACGAGGGCGTCGGTGACGAGCTGCGCCGTCATCTCGGCCTTCATCGCCCAGCCGACGACACGGCGAGAGAACAGATCGACCACGGCGGCAACGTAGAGCCAACCTTCTGCGGTCCAGATGTAGGTGAAGTCGGCGATCCATTTCTGGTTCGGCGCCGATGCCTCGAAGGCGCGGTCGAGAAGGTTGTCCGACACGGCGGCTCGTTCGCCTGTATCCTTCGGCAATCCGCGACGCCGAGGCCGGGCACGCAGCCCGTTCTCCCGCATCAGCCGCTCGACACGATGCAGGCCGCAGGAAAGACCCTCGGCCAGCACGTCATGCCATACGCGACGAGAACCATAGGTGCGGTCGCTGCTCTTGAAGCTGCGGTCGATCCTAGACACGAGGATCTCGTCATGCCGGGAGCGAGCGCTGGGGCTGCGGTTGAGCCAGGCATGGAAGCCTGAGCGGGACACATCCAGCGCACTGCACAGCCATGCCACCGGCCAGATGTTCCGGTGCCTCGCGATGAAAGCGAACCTCATGTCACTTCCCTCGCGAAGTAGGCTGCGGCCTTCCTAAGAAACAGCACCGCCGGCGTCGCAGGGAACGGCTTGCAAGACGAAGCCCAGC
>NZ_JBSKBP010000094.1:0-8405 GCF_053714275.1 Mesorhizobium sp. Arg314
CGGTTCGGGGAGAGGGATGGAGAAACTTGTCTCCGAAAGGGGAAGTAGCGCTTCATCTCTACTCCACCATTTGCACGGCAAAGCGCACGTCGGCACGACGTATAAGCGCGCCCTCCCTCGAAAAAATCTCGGGATGGACCAGCCCGTCCCGGACTGTCTCCACAGCCCTGCAGCCTTCCGGCAGACGCTCCCGTATCATTGCGGCATCAACAATCGAAGGAGACAGCCATGCGCAAACCACGCGACTACGACACGGAACTGGAAGCGCTGGAAGACAAAGCCAAGAGACTAAAAATCCGGAAGGTGCAGCAGCTTGGCGAACTGGTGATCGCCACTGGCGCCGATCAACTCAGCACCGACGAACTGGCCGGCGCCTTGGTCGCAATCGCTGAAACGAAAGACACCGCAAAGCGTGAGGTATGGGCCAAGCGTGGGGTGACGTTTTTCGAAAACAGGTCTCGGCGAACTGCTCCGGCGTCTGCAAGCAACCCGCGTAGCGCTCCAGCGCAGCAAGGCAGCCCACAATCGCCGGCAGGCGGCATGGGCTCGCAATGACATGCGCGCCTGGCAGATCGAGCGCCGCAAGCGTACCCGACATTTAATCGAACTCGGTGGTCTCGTGTTGAAGGCAGGCATCGTCGAACTGACCAACGACGATCGCGCCATTATCTATGGAGCGATGCTTTGGGTCGCCGCGAAGCTGCAGAGCCATGAAGGCGAGCATGCACGAGACCTTTGGGATGCGAAGGGGAAGCTGGCGTTCGCTGCGGAAAGGCATGAAAATCAAAATAACCAGAGAACATAGCTGTGGTAGGCGAGGGCAACGCGAAACCGTCCACTCGTCACACTCGATGTCCGTTTATGACGTTGCGCTAATATGCTGAACAACCGGTAACGCGTGGTTACATTCTGCACCCGACATATTGAGCGCGATTTTGCTCTTGCTCGGCGCACTCTCAAGCCGGCTCGAGATCCGCAAGCTCATCCGCGGCTTCATGGACACCTTGAGCGACCGCGCGCTCGAGCCAGATGCGAGCCGCAGCTGGGTCCCGCTCGCAGGCGATGCCTTTGGAGAGATAGCGGCCCAGCATGAGTTGCGCATGCCCATGACCTCGCTCCGCGGCGGCCACGAACCATTTGTGCGCCGCCTTGTGATCGAAAGACAAGCCTTCCCCGGTTTCGTATAGCGCAGCTATCGCGAACATTGCGCCGACGTGACCTGCGGCGGCGGCCTGTTTGAAAAGGTGTGCAGCGGCCCGCGAAGACCGTTCTCCCCCGCGCCCGTTGAGCAGCATTTCGGCCAGAGCCGCCTGCGCGTCGGCCATACCGGCGTCCGCCGCTCGCTTGAGCCACAAGCGGGCTTGCGCAAGGTCGCTGGCTACGCCACGCCCGTCTTGAAGCATGCGTGCGTACATGTACTGTGCTTGCGCCACGCCTTCGGCCGCGCGTCTCATCCAATGCGCTGCCCGCTCCTGGTCCTTGCCAACCCCCACCCCCTCCGCATAACAGAGGCCGAGATTGAAGGCCGATATCAAGTCACCCGACAGGGCAGTGGCCTCGAACCATCCCGCGACATCAACACTGTCGTCAGGTCCGACCGCACCTTCAAGAACGAGGTTCGCGAGGTCGACTTGCGATTCCCGGTGGCCCCCTTTTGCGGCGGCGCGCAGCCATCGCTTTCCCTCCTCGGCGTCTTGAGCCACTCCATTTCCCGAGAGATAAAGCGAGCCCAAGGCACGCGCGGCCGCTTGATGCCCTGCCTCCGCGGCCAGCCGATACCACGTAGCGGCCTCCGCGTAGTCGGGCTCGCGGCCCTTCACATACCGTTCGCCGAGGCGATAGGCGGCGTCGAGGTTTCCGGCCACGGCGGCACGACGCATCCATGCCTCGCCAACCACCGGATCGTGACCTGCCAGGCTGCCCTCCGTCAGCGCCAACCCCAGCCTGAACTGAGCTGACGCGAGGCCTTTCTCTGCGGCAAGCTGGTAGAGTTGCGCTGCGGCCTGAAGATCGACCGGCACTCCCACTCCATGCTCAGTAAGGGCCGCCAGAAGATAGATTGCTGTCGGCAAACCCGCGTCCGCCGCGCGTCGGACCTCGGCGGCGATCCTTTCCCTATCCTCGGGCTGCCTGCGCCTTGCGAGCGAGAGGGCAAGACCCAGGCACCCTTCCGGGCAGCCCGCCGCCGCGGATTTTTCGTACCAGCCATGCGCGGCATCGAGGTCGCGCATGGCCTTGGGACCTTTGCTCAGGATGTAGCCGAGAACCGCCTGCCCGGTCGCCGACCCTGCTTCGGCCGCTTTTCCAGCGAAGTGGAGAGCCATCGAAAAATCCGGCGCCTGTGAGGATTCCTTTTCGAACAGCCGGTGCGAACTCTTGCCTTTCGCGTCGTCTTCGCTCGCGGCCAGGCCGGCCACGAAAAGCGCGGCGAGAAGGGCCTGTGCGTCTGCGCTGCCGTGATCAGCGGCCAGTCGCAGCCATCGCGCGCCCTCCGAGCGGCTTGGCGGTACACCGGAACCTTCGAGGTAAGAGCGGGCGACGCGGTATTCGGCCTCGGGAATGCCGGCCCGAGCGGCGATCGCGATAAGGGGAAAGGCCTCCGCGAGCTTTCCACTCTCGGCAAGCCGCACCGCTCTGCGCAGCGCCAGCGCCGGGTGCAACCCGGTGAGCCGATCCAAGATCGCCATCTTAGGGTTCCCGCATCGCTTCCTGACCTATCGGCAGCATCGCACCGAGGATGTATTTGAGCACTGTGCGTCGACCTACCTTTACGTCCGCGGTGACCGGCATGCCGGGGCTTACCGCGAAGCCCGCAGGCACGCCATGCAGGGCGACGTCATCGATGGATATCTGGGTGCGATAGAACAGCTCGGTATCGGCGGGCAGCATGGCCAACGAACTGTTCGGGTCGCGCGCCTGCTCTCTGGCCGAGAAGGAGTCGGGGCTGACCGTGCGAACCGTTCCGTGAGCCAAGCCATATTGCGAATAGGGAAAGGTGTCGAATTTGATGGCCACTGGATCGCCGACGTGGACGAAGCCGCTGCTGCGACCGACAATGTTTGTTTCGATCTCAAGCACCGCGTCGGTCGGGACCAGCGTGATCAGCCGCTCCCCGGACTGCATGACCGAGCCCACGGAAACCTTGGCCACCGACTGAACTGTGGCATCCGCTTCGCTCCTCAGTTCCACCAACTGTTTGCGCAGCTTCGCCTTGTTGAGAAGTTCGCGGGCGTCGGACATGCGCGAATTGGCTTCCGACAGACTTTGCGAGACCTCGGCGCGCCAGCTCTGAATGTAGCCGTCACGCTCGGCCGCGACCGCCGCCTGCTGGCGCTTGGCAGCCTCCGATGTCTGCTCGGCGTTGGTGAGCGCTCGCGACATTTCCGCCGCGTTGTCCTCGGCGAGAAGCGTATTGAGACGGCTTCCAACCTGTCTCGCTTCGAGCTGCTTGCGCATTTGCTCGATCGACCCCGCGACGGCCAACCGCTGCCGGTAGCCATCTGCATCGGACTGGGAGCGTGAGATGACCGACGTGAGCTCGTCACTGTGCCGGTCGAAGCTTTCCAGCTTGGCATCATACACCGCCTTGCGGCGATCGAAGATCGAGGCCTGCAGCGTCCAGCTCGGGTCGAGCCCGTCATAGCTGAAAGGCTTTCCATCGGCCTCCGCCTTCAGGCGCGCCACTTCGGCTTCAAGCGTCGCGACCTGGGTGGCCAATGCCGCGAGATCGGCCGAGGCAAAGGTGGCGTCGAGACGGGCCAGCAACTGACCGGCCTTCACACGCTGTCCTTCGCGCACCTCGATGGAGCGGACGATCGCCGTCTCCAGCGGCTGGACGATGATGTTGGGAGACTGTGAGACCACGAGGCCCCGTGTCGTGACAACCTGATCGACCGGTATCAGTGCCGCCACTGTTATCAACGCGACGACCAGGCTGAAGATGATCCAGACGATGCTTCGCGCCACACGCGGTATGGGCGCATTGGCGACGGCCGTTGATGGCCATTGGAATTCCAAGATGGCAGGCAGCGTCGGATCGCGCGTCTCCGTCTTGCGCCGGCGGACAGGAAGGCTGGAATAGGTGGTGGTGCTCATGGCCAACCGAGCTCAAGTCAGCCGAGGCGGCACTGCCGCCAGACGGCCATGTCGGCCGTCAAGATGCCGGTTCTGCTGGAACCAGAGCTGGCGGTAGACCCCGCACCGTTCCAGCAGGACCGAATGAGGTGCGACGTCGAGGACCCTGCCCTGATCCATGACCAGGATCTGGTCACATTCGGTCAGCGACGCCAGCCGGTGCGAAACAATGATCATCGTGCGACCGCTGGCGATGCGCATGAGATTGGCGCTGACGACAGCTTCGCTCTCGGGGTCGAGCGCGCTGGTCGCCTCGTCAAGTATCAGGACGGTCGGATCGTGGATGAGCGCGCGGGCGATCGCCAGGCGCTGCCTTTGGCCGCCCGATAGGTTGGGCGAACCTTCCTCGATGTAGGTATCGTAGCCGTTTGGCATGCGTTCGATGAACTCGGCGGCGCCGGCAAGGTGTGCCGCGCGCATGGCGTCGGAAAGCGTCAAGCCGGCACGTCCGGCAATAATGTTGTCCCTGATCGAGCCGCGGAAGAGAAAGTTGTCCTGAAGGACAACGCCCAGTCCCTGGCGAAGGTGGCGAAGGTTGATTTCCTTGAGGTCTACTCCATCAAGCTTGAGGAATCCGCTGTAGTCGCGATTGATTCCCTGCAACAGGCGCGCAATCGTTGACTTTCCCGACCCGCTGCGACCGACAATGCCGAACATCGTGCCTGCCGGAATGTCGAAGCTGACCCGGTCGAGCGCCGGCGTCCTGGTGCCGATGTAACTGAAGGTCAGATCGCTGAACTTGATCTCGCCGACGAGTTTTGGCCTCAAGCCCGCGGAAGTGGACGTGCTTTCCAGCGGGCGGTTGAGAACCGACGCGGCCTCGCCGATCGCAGCCCCGACCTCTTCGTAGTCCTCGACCAGCCGAGCCAGGCCGACCAGCGGTTGCGCGACGCGTTGAGCGATCATCATGAAGGCAAAGAGGCTGCCGACCATATAGCCCGATCGGTCGTTCATCGCGAGATAGGCGCCGATCAACATGGTGCCGAGGACCATGACGCGCTCTATCGGCGTCACGAGGGTCTGCGGCCAATTCGCCAGTTGCCCGAAAGAGAGGCGCGCCTTGCCTGCCTCCGCCACCCGCTCGTCCCACAGCGCCTTGCGCTGCGGCTCGAGACCGAGCGCCTTGACGGTCTTGATGCCAACGACGGTTTCGCCTAGCGCGGCCGACTTCCAGGTCTCTGCGTCGACCACCTGCTGGTAGCGTCGACGCAGCGGCGCAAGGAAGGCGAAGATGATCGCCATGATCACGCCCGCGCAGAACAGCACTATCCAGGCAAGCGTGGCGTTTATGTAGAACATCACGGGTATGAGCACGCAGAGCGTGATCAGGTCGAGAAACGTGCTGAGCAGCTTGCCGGTCAGGAATTCGCGTATGCGGTGGACCTGCGCAAGGTGGTACATGATTTCGCCGGCCGGATGGCGCTCGAAATAGTCAAGCGGCAGGCGCAGGAGCCGGCTGAAGACGTGCAAGTTCAGCTTGGTGTCCAGCCGGGCGCCGACAACATTTATGATCAGCCGCCGCGCATGGCCTAGGAGCGTCTCGTAAGCGAAGACAACGGCGATCACGGCAGTCAGCAACACCAGGGTCGAGATGCTGTTGAACTGGAGCACCTTGTTGACCACCGTCATCACGATGAGGGGCGGCAGGATGGTGAGGATGCTGAGCGTGAACGAGGCGATGCCGATATCGCGCAGCGGCCTGCTCTCCAGCCGCACGAGGTCGACCAGCCAGTGAAAGGTGAAGGGCGCATCCGCCGCGATGAAGGATCGTGTCGGACGCAAGAGGACGGCTTCACCCGACCACACCTGCCGCAGCCGAAGCTCGTCGATCGGTACGCCTTCCGCGTCGTCGGGCGCATCGACACTTTTGAGGAAAACGATATTCCGTTCGGCGCTCGCCCCGGTAAGCAGGCCCGCGCCGCCGTCGCTGAACAGCAGAACGACGGGCCCCGTCTGCTCGAAGCGCAAAAGATGCGACCAGCGGATGCGGACAGCACGCGCCCACATGCCACCGTTCTGCGCCCACTGGGAGAGATCTGCGGCGCCCGGAACCGGGCTGGCGCTCGCCGCCCTGAATTCGTTGGGGTCGAGTTCGACACCGTGGTAGCGGGCCACGCGCACCATCGCCTTCAAGCGCGGCGCGAGCCGATCGAACTCGGCGGGCCCGCCAGGACTCCGAGCCGCTTCGCTTTCTGGCCCAATCTTGCCGGGCGCGTCCGCTTCCGTGTCAGCCTTGATCAGGACCGGCTGGCCTTCGGCGTTGATAGGTACACCAACCATCTACCCTACTTCCGTCACGCGGGCGGCGTTGCCGAGACGGGCCGACCCCACCCGCGTTCCCCGGCAGCCTGCACTATACTCCGAGCGGGTTGGCCATGCGAGCCCTCTCGCCAATTGGAGCGATGAACGCGCGGGCCAAGCGTTTGCGCAAAGCCCGCACGACCGCTTCTCAGTCCTGGACCGGTTTGCAACGTGGCACGTCCGGTCACCATTCGCCCTCACTCATGCGGTTTCAAGATATCCTTCAAAGCCTTCTTGAGCGTGTCGTCGATGTTGCCGAAGCCGGCGCCGGTCTTGGTCTTGTCCGAGGCCAGGTCGGTGCTCGCGCCCGACGACTTGTTCTGGTTTTGACCGGATCCCCAGATCGTGCTGAGCACATTCAGGAGGTCGGTCGTCACCGAACCGGTCACCTGGCCGAGAAGTTGGCGGAACGACCCATGGCCGCCGGCGTGACTATCGCCCGAGCCGGAATGCAGGAAGTGCGTCGTATCCTTGAGTCCCAGGGAACTGGTGGTGACCTTCGCCGTCTTTTGGGTCGACGTCGTCGCCAGCGTCGAGGCCGTCACAACATTTGAGTTGTGGTTGCCGCCACCGGGTCCGGTCGGACCGGTTGGGCCAGTGGGACCTGTCGGGCCCCTGTCTCCGGTCGCGCCCTTTGGCCCAGTGTCGCCCTTGGGTCCGGTCGCACCCGTGGCGCCGGTGGCTCCCTTCGGCCCGGTATCGCCCTTAGGCCCAGTCGCACCCGTAGCTCCGGTGGCTCCGGTTGCCCCTGTGGCGCCCGTCGCGCCCGTGGCTCCCTTCGGCCCGGTGTCGCCCTTAGGCCCGGTGTCGCCCTTGGGTCCGGTCGCACCAGTGGCACCGGTGGCACCGGTTGCCCCAGTCGCGCCGGTGGCTCCCTTCGGCCCGGTGTCGCCCTTAGGCCCGGTGTCGCCCTTGGGTCCGGTCGCACCCGTGGCGCCGGTGGCTCCGGTTGCTCCGGTCGCACCCGTGGCTCCCTTCGGCCCGGTGTCGCCCTTAGGCCCAGTGTCGCCCTTGGGTCCGGTCGCACCCGTGGCGCCGGTGGCTCCGGTTGCTCCAGTCGCGCCCGTGGCCCCCTTCGGCCCGGTATCGCCCTTGGGTCCGGTGTCGCCCTTAGGTCCGGTCGCACCAGTGGCACCGGTTGCACCAGTGGCACCAGTTGCACCAGTCGAGCCGGTGGCTCCTGCTGCGCCCGTGGCTCCGGTCGAACCCGTGGCACCCGTACCACCAGTCGCACCGGTGGAGCCGGTAGCACCAGTGGCTCCAGTCGCACCCGTGGCACCCGTATCGCCAATGGCGCCCGTTGCGCCTGTCGCACCAGTTGAGCCAGTGGCACCCGTATCGCCGGTTGCTCCTGTGGCACCGGTTGCTCCGGTGGCTCCGGTTGCACCTGTGGCACCTGTGGCTCCGGTATCGCCAGTCGCGCCGGTGGCGCCGGTTGCTCCAGTGGCACCCGTATCGCCGGTGGCTCCGGTCGCACCTGTGGCACCAGTTGAGCCCGTGGCGCCGGTTGCGCCGGTGGCACCCGTATCGCCGGTCGCACCTGTGGCGCCGGTGGCACCAGTCGCACCCGTGGCACCCGTATCGCCAGTCGCACCCGTGGCACCGGTGGCTCCGGTCGCACCTGTGGCGCCCGTGTCGCCAGTCGCACCTGTGGCGCCAGTGGCACCTGTGGCACCTGCGGCTCCGGTATCACCAGTTGCGCCGGTCGCGCCCGTGGCACCCGTCGAGCCCGTAGCACCCGTGGCGCCCGTATCACCCGTTGCGCCTGTCGCACCAGTTGAGCCCGTGGCACCCGTATCGCCGGTTGCTCCTGTGGCACCGGTGGCACCCGTATCGCCAGTCGCACCCGTGGCGCCGGTGGCTCCGGTATCACCAGTCGCGCCAGTAGCACCTGTAGCGCCGGTATCACCAGTTGCGCCTGTGGCACCCGTATCGCCGGTTGCACCGGTGGCACCCGTGGCTCCAGTTGC
>NZ_JBSKBP010000095.1:0-8346 GCF_053714275.1 Mesorhizobium sp. Arg314
GCATGGCGCAGCTGCGCGCGAAGTCCAGCTCCTTCTTATGGCGCTGGCCGTAGTCAAACGACAGGAGGCGGGTGAGGCGCTTTCGCCCGCGACCTTGTAGGCGAGCGTGACGGAATCCAATCCGCCCGAACAGATAACGATAGTCTTCATCCGGCTTCCTTGTTTTGACCGGGTAGGCTGCGACCGGATCGGCTCAGGTGCCGATAGACGTTTTGCGGATCACGCACGAACGAGAGTCATGCGCGAAGCGGACAGCAAGGCGTCCTCCGCCTTGCGGCGCAACGAATAGCCAGTGTTGCGCCGATGTCAATGACAAGTGCGCGGGCAATGGTTGCCCGCTTGATCCTCGTCGACCGCCGGCTCCACTATGCAGCTGCTGAGCGGGGCAGCGGACCTCACAGAGAAATGCTTGCCGAACTGGCGGCGCAGAATTGCGCGCAGGGTCGCCGAACTGATTGTTTCCATGAATGTCGCCGGCAAACTGTTGTGCACTGCAAATTTTCTCTTCGCAACTGCACAAAAATGTGGCACATGCTTCCATCCGCTGACGCAGGGGAAGGAGAAAAACCTGGTGAGCGCAACCGGAGGATCGAAGGCATTAACCGCCCCGGATATCGCGGCGCGGAAGGGGAAGACGCCGCTTGTTTGCTTGACGGCCTATACAACGCCTGTCGCCAAGCTAGTTGACGGCTATTGCGACCTGGTGCTGGTCGGCGACAGCGTCGGCATGGTGTTGCACGGCATGCCTACGACGCTTCGCGTCACGCTCGAAATGATGATCCTTCATGGCAAGGCGGTGCGGCGCGGGCTTCAAAGCGCCCTGATGGTCGTGGACATGCCCTTTGGCTCTTACGAGGAAAGCCCCGCGCAGGCATTCCGCAATGCGGCCCTGGTTATGGCCGAAACCGGGGCGACGGCGGTCAAGCTCGAAGGCGGCGAAAGCGTCGCGGAAACGGTCCGATTTCTGACCGGACGCGGCATACCCGTGATGGGCCATGTCGGACTGACGCCGCAGGCTGTCAATGCTTTTGGCGGTTATCACATCCAGGGACGAGGCGAGGATGCCGAACGGATCCTGCGCGATGCAATGGCGGTGGCCGACGCTGGCGCGTTCGCCGTCGTGCTCGAGAAGATACCGGAAGCTCTTGCTCGGCTGATTACAGAGGAAACTGCGATCCCCACAATCGGTATCGGCGCATCGCCGGCCTGCGATGGTCAGATCTTGGTTGTCGATGACATGCTCGGCTTGTTTGGCGCCTTCCGGCCACGATTCGTCAAACGCTATGCAGAGCTCGGAAAGGACGCCGAGGCAGCGATCGCGGCATACGCAAAGGAGGTGCGCGAGCGCTGCTTTCCAGCCGCCGCTCACGTCTTCGGCCCTGAGCCGGGCACAGTCAGTGGAGGAGAAGGCGCATGAGCACCGCGATCGTCCGGATCGTCTCCGAATTGCGTAGCATCGTTGCTGCCTGGCGCCGCGAGGGCCTAAGGATCGCCGTTGTGCCAACCATGGGCGCACTGCATGAGGGTCATCTCAGCCTCGTGCGGGCCGCGCTGGCCAAGTCTGATCGGGTGATCGTGACACTGTTCGTCAACCCGAGGCAATTCAACAATGCCGGTGACCTGGCTGCCTATCCGCGCACGGAACACGATGACGCCGCCAAGCTCGCATCTGTTGGCGCCGATATTCTTTATGCTCCTGATGCGGCCGACATATATCCGCCGGGCTTCGCGACCACAGTTTCGGTCGGCGGTCTGAGCGACGGGCTCTGCGGCACGTTTCGTCCCGGCCACTTCGATGGCGTTGCGACCGTGGTCACGAAGCTTCTTCTGCAGAGTGGGGCCGATCTGGCTTTTTTCGGCGAGAAGGATTTTCAGCAACTTCACGTCGTGTGCCAGCTTGTCCGTGACCTCGATATCCCAATCAAGATCATCGCTGGCCCGACGGTCCGCGAGGCCGATGGCCTGGCATTGTCGTCGCGCAACGCGCGCCTGTCTTTGGCTGAGCGCCAAAGGGCGCCTCGGCTGGCTGAAATACTGGTCCAAACTGCTAGGCAGCTGAGTTCAGGAGAATCTGTAGAGCATGTGCTGACTGTCGGCCGAGAGGCGATCCTCGCCGCCGGCTTCTCCAAGGTCGAGTATCTTGAGCTGCGCGCGGATAGCGACCTTGCCTCAATCGTCACATTAGATCGACCAGCGCGACTGCTTGTCGCTGCCTGGCTTGGCCAGACGCGGCTGATCGACAATCTCCAGGTGGCGTTGCCGCGTCCCGATGTGTTGCATCAAGCCGCCGCCTGAATCGAGAGGAAGTGGCAGGAACGCGCTGGCATCAAGACACGCTTGGCGCTCCGCACGTTGCCTGTCAGACGGGCGCCACAGTGACGGGGATGGCCAGGGCCCTTTGATGCGCGCCGTGCGGTTCATATGCCGTCACTCGCAAGCTCGGCTGCGTCGTCTATTGTCCCGTAGAGTTCGTCGAGTTTGTCCGATATCACGCAATAAGGCGGTAACACGTAGATGATGCCGAGCGGTCTTACCAGCAATCCGCGCTCGAGCAAGAAGGCGTGCAGCCTTGGGCCTACCTCGGCCAGATAGCCGGCACTGCCGACGCGCAGGTCGAGCGCGGCGATGGTGCCGGGGGTGCGGACATTGTCGAAACGGGGATCCCCGTTAAACCGCGCAACCTTCTCCGCTTGCATCCGCGACAGGGCTGCCGCACGCTCCGCCACGGGGTCATCCTTCCAAATGGCCACATTCGCCAATGCCGCCGCGCAAGCGATCGGGTTCGCAGTGTAGGAGCTCGAAGAAGGTCTTGGCGCGATCCCTGGAGAAATGCCCACGGAAGATTTGATCAGTGGCAAGCGTCGTCGCAAGCACCAGGGGTACGTCCCAGGCTTCGTGCCTTCGAATGAAGGCGATCGTCGCCTGCGTGATCTCGGTGAGGCTCATTTATGTGTCTTCCCGCCTGCCGTTCGAGGTTGTCGCCCCGTAACGCACGGCGTCGGACATTGGTGACAGCTTTGCCTCGTCGAACCATCGGCAAACCGTGGCTGAGGTAGCCGAGCGCCATGCCGCTCTGCAGGGCAGTGAGTCTTATCCTCATCTCGCACTTTCTATCGAGCGGTCGACAAGCGCGGGCCCCGGCAGCGAAGTTCAGCCTGTGCCCTTTGTATCGCGCCCACAGGTGGCGAAAGAGCGCTGAACGGGTGCTCTCACCGTTTCGAATCCTCCGCAATTGGTGCGGGTCGGCCCAAACTGGGAAGCTGCAGGGCCACAAGGGGACTATTGCTGCAGCCCTTGAAGGGTCACCGTCCGCCCAATACGTTCTGCGATGATCGCTAGGCGCCTTCCGCAAGTTGAGGGTAAAGTAGGTTGGAGAGAACGGTCGAATGCGGAGGATTTCAACAGTTCCATTTTCATGAAGCGTGCAACCTACATCGTAGAAGAGATTACGAGCCTTGCGGACGGCGTCGATGTCGTCAACTGGCCCGAGATGAAAGAGACCTGACGCACCAGACCGCCCTTCGGGCATGCTATATGCATTTGCGTCTGGGGGAGCGGCTCATCAAAATTGAGACGATCAGGAAACCGATGCCGCCGGCTGTTCACATCAATGTCTCTGCTGTTCAATCCAAAACACTTTCGATCGCCGGCAAGTAACGCTAAGAAACGCAAGCCCAAGCTCCCCCCAGCAGGCCACTCGCAACGGATGCTACCCGCGACAACGAGCTTGAGCTCCTTGTCGAGGAGAGATTGATCGTCATGCCTTCGACCGAAGAAAACGCATCCACGGGGTTGCTGGCCCCGCTGAAAAATCCGACCTTTCGTTCGATCTTTCTGGCATCTCAGCTTTCTAGCCTCGGCTGGCTGATGCAAACGGTGGCGCTCGGCTGGCTCATGGCCACCGTTTCCAGCTCGGACGTTTTGGTGGCCCTGGTGCAGGCCTCGTCGACCTTGCCGGCTTTTTTCTCGCGGTGTTCGTCGGAGCCATTGCTGACAACTATAGCCGTCGCATGGTGATGATCGTCGGTAGAAGCCTGATGATGGCCGCCTCTGCGATGCTGACGATCCTCATGGCCTTTGGCATCCATGATCCATGGATGATTCTCGCCTTCAGCTTTCTCGATGGTTGCGGTATCGCTCTCAGCGATCCCGCCTGGCGAGCCTCAATCGGCGACATACTGGAGCGCCGCCATCTGCCGGCGGCCATCACGCTGCTCAATGTTGGATTCAACACCGTGCGCAGTGTCGGCCCCGCGCTGGGCGGCATCATTGTTGCCGCGTTTGGGCCTCTCGTCACATTCGCCCTCACTACCCTGGGCTTCGCTGCGCCTCTCACTGCTTTATGGCGCAATAAGTGGAAGGTCCACACTTCATCTCTGCCGCGCGAAGCGCTGATGACAGCCATCTACGATGGTCTGCGCTTCACTGCCATCTCCTCGGAAATCAAGTCGACGATCGTCCGCGGGACCCTGTTTGGGTTTGCAAGCACCTCCACACTTGCCCTGCTGCCGCTGGTTGCCCGCGACATCCTGAAGGGCGGTCCAGTCGCCTACGGCATCATGATGGGCGGCTTCGGCGCCGGCGCACTTTCGGCCGGGCTCATGAACCCGACTCTCAGGCGAACGCTCACTCAGGAACGGTTGGTGGTCCTCGCCTGCATTGCATGCGCCCTATGTGAGATCTCACTTGCGCTGACGTCGTCGCTTGCCATCACGACGATCTGCCTTGCCCTTGGCGGCGCAGGCTGGGTAACGGCATGGTCGGGACTTGGCGTGAACGTGCAACTGGCAAGCCCGCGCTGGATCGTTGGACGCACGATCTCAATCTATAGCGCGTTCACCTATGGCGGTATCGCCGCCGGCAGCTGGTTTTGGGGCGCCGTCGTCCAAAATTACTCGCTCCCCTCGGCCATGGCCTGGTCCTTCGTCGCAACGCTGGGGGTCGCGGCTCTCGGCTTCAAATTGCCGATCAGCAATCGTTCCGAATCGGAACTCGAACCTTCTGGAGGCTTCTGCGCGCCGGCCGTGGCACTTGATCTGAAACCACGAAGCGGCCCCATCCTTGTCACAACGGAATATGCGATCCTGGAGGAGGACGTGGACCAATTCCTCGAAATCATGCAGAAGCGCCGCTACGTCCAAAGCCGCGTTGGCGCGCGGCAATGGACACTCACGCGCGACGTTCAGCAGCCATCACGATGGGTCGAGGCGTATCGTACTCCAACGTGGACAGACTATCATCGTCTCCATCACCGCCTCACGGAGGCGGATAAGGAACTGGAGCAGGCACTCCTGAAACTTACTGCAATAACGACCCCGCCGCGAACAAACATCTTGGTCGAGCGGCCTGCCGGCGCAGCGCGCAAATCTTATTCGCCGATGGCCTATGTATCGCACAAATGAGATGCGCTTTAGGGAAGCCTCTATGCGCCGGGTGTCTTTCCGGCGTGCGGTTGACGGAAGTGCCTTGGCGCGGGAGGCTCGCACCAGTAGCACGAGCGTCGCATTAAATGGTTGTGAGTTCTTGCCAAAGTGCGACTATGTGGCTGAGGCGGGGTAGCGCGTTCACCGATTGGCTGACAGTATCGGCACACCTGGTGAAGGTCGCGATGCTCGATGGACAATGGATCGGCGTCTCACGGAAGCCATTTGCGAGCGCAGCGGTTGGTCTATGGCGCCTGCGGATCGCAGATCCATGTCTGAACGCCGTGCCCGGTTCTGAACGAAGGCCCTGTGCCGCGGGGTGATCGTTCGAAGGGCGGACTGGGGAAGGAACCGAGGATGTCAATTATCGCGCGCGATTGCCGGTCGTTGTCACGGCAGGCTGGATTACGAGCCGAGCAACGTCACGACGCGTCGCCAAATTGCCGCCTTGGGCGCCGCCGCAGGTATCCGATCTTCTCGAACCGGGTGAAGCGCTCGTGAACTTCTTTGCGTTGCGCGGAGACGAAAGCAAGGCGTTTTTGGCGGCCCTGCGCCAGCGCCCCGGTCGCGACCACGAAAAAAGGCGATGATGAAGATGAGACCGAGGAATTTCTGAAGCGTCCGCATTGCAATCCGCCATCCGTTACACTGGCAACGCTTCAGAAGTCGGAACATTTCCCAAACCGCACAAATTCGGGCTCCGCAAAAATGATGCCTATGGCTTTGTGACGTCCTGAATGGCGGACAGGAGCCACTGTCCTCCAGCCTCATGGGTAAAGGTCCATAGCTCCGTCGTCTCGACCGGATTGACGGGATCGCCATCTTCTATCGCGGACGTCTGACGATTGCGCGTGACATCAACAGCCGACCAATGAAGCGCCACGGTCGCATAGTCGCGCGTACCCTCCCGCCATGCTTCGGCGACTTCACCGTTGAGGAATCGAAGATTTGATACCTCGTTCTTCAATCCCTTAGTCGCGTTGTCGGCCAACTCTTCGGAGAGGTAGGAAACCATTTCTGGCGTCGTCAGCCGGCGCAGCCCCTGATGGTCCTCGCGGGTGAACGCCGCCTGGACGTCCGCGAGAAGACGTTCGAAGGTGGAAAGGTCGCTTTGGGTGATACCGATTTCGTCCGTGTTGGATGCGCCATAGGCTGCCGCCGCGGCGCCGGCGGCGGGCGCTGTGTAGGCTGGCGCTCCTGTTCCATAGTTTTGTTGGCCGCTTCCGGCTGCAGCGGCAGAGCCGTTGGTTCTGTTGTAAAAACGCATCGCCAGCATGATGAGCCCGCCAATCAGCAGCAGCTGGAGGATGAAGCTAAAGCCGCCACCCAAGCCGCCAAATCCATGGCCAAACAGCATTCCAAAGATGCCATTGAAGATCAGCCCGCCAATGAGACCGCCAACGAGCCCCCCGCCAAACCTGCTCCAGAAACTCGGTCGCGTCTGAACAGGCAATGGCTGCACCGGTGACGCTGGACCTGGCCTGTTTGGCGTCATCGAGCGCTGAACTGGCGTCATCGAGCGCTGAACTGGCGTCGTGGACGGTGCAGTGGCGGTAGGGGCCGGCGCCTGGTATGTCCGGCTTCCGCGGCTGCCGAAGCTGCCGCCTCTGCGTGCCTCCGACGGATTGACCGACAAAATTCCAAAGGCCGTCGTCAATATCAACAGCATCGAGAGAAATCTGAAGGGCTTAATCATTTTCAAGGCCTGACGACGTGGAGGATGAGCGGTATTTTCGCCTCGGGCGGTGCAAAGTGCCTCGAAGATGGAAATACAATGAAGGCGATTCAAGCCGCGTCCGTCCAGATTACAAAACCGTAAGACTGGCGCAAAGAAATGGACAAACGCCTGAGTGTCATGTCCAGAGATGAGAGATGCGCGCAGGTAATCTGCCCTTACCGATTTTTAGGACCCGGCAACCCCGCTACGCTTGATCGGACATAGTCGCCCGCGAATCGATGAGGCCACTTGTCCTGGCACGTAAGCGACGCAGACAAGTAGCCGTAGCAGGGGAGTGGATATGGTCTTCGGTTGAAGGAGCACCTCGGCAAAAAATTCGACGAAGAAGTCCAACTCCTAAGGTGCTGGCAAAAGGACAAACGAGGAGTTGGCGCACTCGGGCCGACTTCTTGTCATGCCGCGCGCCGTATGGCCAGTGTGATCAGGCCAGCACTCGTTGCTTGAGCTTGGCGCAGGAACAGGGGTGATCACCAAAGCCATTCTGGAAAGGGGCGTCGAGCCGACGTCAGCTGATTTCAATCGAATATTCCAAGGATTTCTATAACCGCCTGACGCGACGCTTTTCAACCCGACGCGCCATGATCTCAGCTGTCACCGTATACTTCAACGCCGCTTGAGCAACCCGCCGCTGCCCGGCCCAGGACCGGCGACCTGAAATCGTGAAGCTCGCCTGGTTGGCCTTCGCGCTTTCACTGCGAGGCGCGAAACCTCCGGTCAGAGGAACTCGGCTATTAGCTGAAATTCCAGCTGGCGCGTTCCCGGTTTCAGCGTCAGATATTTTTCGATTTCCCTGAATAGCGTTTGGATATCGGCCCAAAGGCATGTCTATATAGATAAGTCGAGATGGCATGTCTCGGTGCTTCTCAGCTTCTCTATCGAAATTCGCCTGGACCTCGTCATTAATCTGCTGCACCTTCTGCTCGCCGGCATGTTCAGTCAGCTCTTCCGGCTCAATGACGGTTTCGATCTGATCCAGATGGGCGCAAAGCCATTTCTGAAATCCTGGCAGGCCTTGAAGCGGATCGTAGACACCACCGAGGACAGCTATCCAGTGGATGACTGTTTGACGATGCACTGAGGAAGTTTTCACGCACCGACATCAGAGTACGCGCCGGCGCGCTCCGCTCAGTCATTGTTTCCTTACCATTGTCGGTAAAGAAGAATGTCGTTCTGCCTTCCTGATTG
>NZ_JBSKBP010000096.1:0-7706 GCF_053714275.1 Mesorhizobium sp. Arg314
CGGCCGGTGGTGGCGCTGAGCGCATGGCTCGAGCGGGCCGCCATTGCCGATGGCGCCGTGTTTCGTGGCATCGATCGCTGGGGCAATCTCGAAAGCCGGGCCGTAACGCCGCAATCGGTCAATCTGATCCTGAAGCGACGCGCCACTAAGGCCGGTCTCGACCCGACGCTGTTTTCCGCCCACGGCCTGCGCTCGGGGTTTTTGACCGAAACCGGCCGCCGCGGCATTCCGCTGACCGAGGCCATGCAGCAATCCCAACATCGCTCGATCCAACAGGCTTCGCGCTACTACAACGACGCGGAACGGCAGTTGGGACGCGCGGCGCGGCTGATCATATAGAGTCGGAGCATACGTGCGGGCCATTTGCCGCACGCCGGGTCGACAGTCTGATCCAATCGTGTCAACGAAATGTCCCCCCGACATCCCGTTCGCCCGGATCGGCCGGTAAGACCGACCCCGCGCTCATCCCGTCATTCTCGCTATCGTGCCGTTGGCCTTGAGCGCCGCCATGAGCATGGGCCCGACGGAAAACTGTCCTGCCCTCGCCTTTTCGGTGAGCACGCGCAAATACCCTCCGGCTGAATTGATGTGCTGGGCGCGCTGCAGGATGCAGGCGACGACGATAGGCGCGGTTTCTTGACCCATGACATGACAGGCCTCCTCGTACGCCGACGGCGAAACACCGAGATAGCCCCTCACCTGCGCTGCCGTCATCATCAAGTCGCGCCAACTGTGGATACCGTCGACGGCATAGTCGGCGATGTCTGGGCAAGCTTTCAGTACAAGTCCAAGCGGATAGTTCCTTGGCGGCTCCTCCCGTCGGGGTTGTGGCGCGGCGGCGGCCCTAGCTTTCTCGAAAGCTGGTTCAAATTCAAAAGTAGAGTCGGGGTTTGAATCAGATTGCTGCCGCTCATTGTGGGACTCATTGGCGCTCTGATTTTCGACATTAATAAAGGAATTCAATGCGCTGTCGACTTCGTCACGGATAGTGTCGAGTGCCGCGGCGAGAGGCCCGAGCTCGCAGACACTTGCCTTGCGCGGGAGCCGGTCCACGACGCTCCTGAAGCGCTTCCAAAGGCTCTCCCAGGCGCCAGTTGCACCCTCCTCCAGCGCTGCCTCTATGAGCTTGCCTATATCGCGACGCTGCAGCGTAATGCGCTCACGCATCAATCTCAGCGCACGACTGTCCGCCCGCACACGCTCGGCCGCCGCACGGAACTCCTCCGCCCGGACTAGTAGCGGCGCCAGCGAGAAGCCGTAGGCATCCTCCAGCTCTCCTCCGCGCCCCTTGCGGGCATATCGTTTGCCGTTTGGGCTGTCCCTGCGAAGGATAATGCCGCACTCTAGCAGCGCCGCCAGGTTCCTGCGCAGCGTCGAGTCGGCCATCCCATGCGAACGCAGCGACAACTGCCTGTTCGATGGAAAAACGATCAGGCCGTTGTCTTCCGACAGTTCATCATCCGGATAGAAAGACAGCAGGCCGGCGAGCACAGCCAGTGCGCGATCGCCGATGGCGATCGCGGATTTCCCTTCGCAGAGATCGCGGTAGACCTGCCATTTGTCGACAGCTTTGCCCTCCGGGATCTCCTTGGCCTCACGCTGCGCAGCCACCAGGGCAAGCGACATCGGCCGACTCCCGAAGGGAGTCGTTGCAATTTCCCTCTCCATGTTCCTTCACCTTCAATGAGGCAAAAGAAACCTGCTCGCCAAAACGACGCCAAAACTCTTGACAGTGAGTCGCGGAAATGTGATTCTCTGATTGTCTAGATCTGAGAAGGGCTTCCGCAGCGGTGACGTTCGGGGGCCTTTTTCTTTTGCGAGTTATACTCCTGCTCAAACCTTTCGGGTTTTCTTGAACGCTTGGTAGAACTCCTCGAGGTTCTCCGACAGCCAGACGCCAAAGCCCGGCTCTTGCTTCGAAGACAGCGAGATGCTGACCGCCCTGCCCTTCACACCGACCTGCGCGACGACCGCCTGGTCAGAGGATGACCACGACGTAGACGTAGCGGTCGACTTGGATTTCTTCTTCGGCCGTTGCTGAAGTGCGCTCAGGATGAAATTGAACCTCTCGTCCTGCCCAACCTTCAGAAACTCGGTGCCTCCAACCAGATCCATGGCGCTGGCAGCGTTCTTTGGTGCCAGCAGCGCTTTCTTGAGTTCCTCCCAGCGATCGCGTCCCACGCCCTTTGCCGGACCCAGCACGCGGATCACTGGTCCGGGAATCACATCGACAATCGAAAGCATCCTAGACAGAAGTGTATCGTCAACGGTCAACGCAGCCTTTGCGGTCTCCTTCGAATGCCCGAGATCTAGGATCTGGCGCGCAAACAGCGCGCGCTCGATGAATGACAGATCTGCCCTGGCCGAGTTTTCTTGTCCCTGCGCGACAACCGCGGCCTCGTCCTGCATGGGCTTGATGACCGCCCTGACTAGCACACCGATTTCTGCTGCAGCCTTGAGCCGTCTGCGCCCAAACACGACCATATAGCGGCCCTGCATCGTCGGATGCGGGCGAACCAGGATCGGCGACGACTGACCACTGGCACGGATAGCGGAGACAAGGTCGCGGTAGTCCTGGTCGTCCAGCTCCATGCGGTCCGCTGCCGGCGACGCTTCGACAATTGCTGGATCGAGCGACACCACCGCCTCTCCTTCGAGGAGCTTGGCGGAGTTCTGCGACATCTCATCCAGCGACAGCATCATCGTGCGGGATGCACCCCTCCGGGCGTATTCCGAGCGTGCTGCCGCATCGGCTGAATGCGTCTCGGGACTGATGACGCTGGCCAGCAATCCTTTCCTAGCCATTCATACGTCCTCCAAATGAGACTAAGCTATTATTGTAACTGGTGAAACCGACGATCTGCACGGCTGTCAAAACGTGCATCATCGACGCCCCCACGCCTGGTGGAGCAAGGCCGTGATCTCGGAGTTCACCGCATTCATGCTGTCGATCGCCCGCTCATAGGTCGAACGAATGAATTGCGACCGGTCCACCTCATAGAGCGTCTGCTTGGTCATTCCCGCATCGGAGATCGCCGTCGACTTAAGCATGTGCGCCTTCAGCATATGCTGGACAAACATCGCCTGCATGAATCCCACCATTTGCGCCTGGGGTCCGTCCGTCGGCTCATAGCGCGTCACCAGGTAGCGGAACCATTTGAGCCTGACAGTCGCACCGGCCGCCTTGATCGACTGCAATATCCCGCCGAGCATCAACAGGAACTGCGACATCGACATGATGTCGAGCATCTGCGGGTGCACGGTGATCAACACGGCCGTCGATGCGGTGAGTGCCGTTAGCGTCAGATAGCCCAGCTGGGGTGGGCAATCGATGATGACCACATCATAGCGATCGTCGACCGATTTGAGCGCATTGGTGATGCGCGTAAAGAAACTGCGGCCTTCAGCCGATTGCTTCGAAGCCGCAAGCGGCGTTTCGTATTCGTATTCCTGAAGCTCCAGGTTCGCGGGGATGATATCGAGACCCGGGAAGTTCGTCGGTTGAATGAGTTCCACGATCTCCTTTCGCTCATCATCATAGCGCAGTGCTTCATAGAGCGAAGGATTCTGATCGAGTTCGGGCTGGATGCCGTGCAAGGCCGACAAAGAAGCTTGCGGGTCAAGATCGATTGCCAAGACCCTGTGGCCGGTCAGGGCAAGATACTGCGACAAGTGAGCCGCTGTGGTCGTCTTGCCCGATCCGCCCTTGAAATTGACGACAGAGACGATTTGCATCGCGTCTCCGGTACGCCGGTGCGGCAGATAGCGCTTCAGTTCCGAACGGCCGTGCTTGTCTAGGTACTGCCGCAACTCGAGCATCTGCGCCGCGGTGTAAGTCCGCCGGCCAGAAGGCGTTGTCTCAGGCACCGGGCCTTTGCCTTCGAGATGGAGCTTCTTGATATTGTTCGCTGTCACGCCTAGAAACGCCGCAACTTCCGACAACGAGAATGAACGCAATCCCTTGGACGCATTTGGAGGGTATTGTTCAAACCGCAAGATGTTCAGCTTGTCAGAGATCAGTTCGCCCTGGGCGACAATGGCCTCGTCGAAGTCAATATCCGCGTCCGGTTTCACCAAGATGTTCATTCCCACAGATCCCGAATAACGCTTTTTGTGCCCAAACTGACATTCAAGCGTGAATAGTGCCCGATTCTCCTAATCGCGCAAGGAATTTAAAGTTAACAAAGGGTTAATTGCTGTCCGCTCCCGCCCCCCGGCACCGACAAGGTGCCGTCAAGGGACGGTCTAAGCCGCGCCTATCTCTCTGTTATAATTCGGTTTTATCGCCATTTGCACGGCTGTCAATTTCGTTACGGGCCCACGCCGGCAGACGAGACGCAGCTAAAGCCGTCGACACCCCCCCTGCCCCATCCATAAATTTATCCTCAGGGCCAGACACCGACTTCGGGCGCGCGTCTCCAGCCAAGACGTTTGCTATCCGCGAGAGCGCACTTCGACCGTCGACCAGGGGGTAGGGCGAATCCCACGCGAGCCGCAGCCCCTTTTTGACATTTCTCACAATGTTGGCCGCCCATGCGGTGGGCCAGGAGACCGCTGCCGTGGTGATCGCCTGCACAACACATCAATTCGGCTGGCGGATTATCTGCGCGTGCTGACCAAGAGGGCGAGGGCAGGGCAGTTTTCGATTGGGCCGATGCTGACCGGCCTAGCGGATGAACGGGATGACGGCGAGGATGACCGGTTAGGGGAGAGGACACATCCGATCGAGGCGGCGGGAGTTTAGCTTGGCAGGGGGAAAATCGAAGAATTCAGCTCGGACGTGGAGTCACCTCCGCCATCAGGCAAGATCCACTAGAGACATTGCGAGGGCGCCCAGGGTCTTCACCTCCACACCATCCTTGAGGGGGAAGCTTTCGGCACCGGGATAGACAATGAGGCGACGCGCGGGATCGACGTCCTCGCAAGCCAAGTGAAAGCCCTTTTCAACCCTCGGCGCCAGATTGCGCTTGATCTCGATCGCCCAAGGACGGTTGCCAGGAGCAGCCAGAAGAAGATCGATCTCGGCGCCGGCGGCGGTCCGATAGAAACTGGCCACTGTACGCGCAGGTGCGACAGAAAGAAGATTTTCGATGACATAACTCTCCCAACTGGCGCCGACAACGGGGTGTCCAGAAAGGCCATTGAGATCCTCGATGCCTAAAAGCGCATGCACGATGCCGCTGTCACGCACGTAGACCTTCGGCGATTTTACAAGTCTCTTGCCCGTATTGGCGTGAAACGGAGGCAGCCTTCGCACCAGGAGAAGATCGACGAGAAGATCGACGTACGATGTCACGGTTGGTGCGCTGACGGACAGGCCGGACGCCAGCCGGGAAGCGTTCAAGAGACCAGCCTGATTATGGGCGAGCATGGTCCAGAGTCGCTCCAGCGTCTGTGCAGGAATGCGTGGTCCGAATTGCGGCACGTCGCGTTCGAGGTAGGTTCGAATGAAGCTGCGTCGGAACGCCAGACTATCAGCATCAGACGCTGCCAAAAAGCTGTCCGGAAACCCTCCGCGGAGCCATAGGCGCTCTGCGTCCGCCGCTCCGACTTCCAGGACATCGAGCGGCGTCATTTCGACATATTCGATGCGGCCGGCAAGGCTTTCACCGGATTGGCGGAGCAAATCCATAGAAGCTGAACCCAGCAGCAGGAATCTGCCGGTGCGGCGACCGCGGCGCCGGCCTTGATCGATCAGGCCGCGCAGTTCCTGGAACAGTTCCGGCACGCGGTGAATCTCGTCGAGGATGACCAGACGATCTTCGTAAGCCTTGAGAAAGAGGACAGGATCGGTGAGCTTGTTTCTGTCCTCGCGTGACTCCAAATCAAGGTAAAGCGCACCGGTTTCATCGCCGATTTCCAATGCGAGGGTAGTCTTGCCGACCTGTCTCGGGCCGATCAAGGCGACAGCCGCCTGTCGTCCGAGCGCTTGCCTGACTAACGGTAGGACTCTGCGAGATATCATCCCTGCAAATTAAAGGCGTAATTTTCAATTTGCAAGGATGCTGTGGCGCTTGCACATAGCGCTCATCGACCTCAGCCGAGGAGGCGAGGCCGGCACGCAGCGAGTGCCCGGCAAACATTTGAGCGCGCTCGCCCTCCGACAGATCGCCACGCACGCCGGCGGCCAGGGCCAGGCGTTTGACCTGCCGTGCAATCTCTTGGCCATTGAGCCGTTCGGCGCCGATTTTTTTTGTCTTGCCCTGTCACCCTTCGGAAGGGCGGTCGTGGGCGATGCGTGCAAGCTTGAGCAAAGTTTCGAGCGCCACAACGGGGCAGGTGGCGTCCGAGGAGCCACGCCCGATCTCGACCTCACGCCAGCCGGTCTTGCCGCGCAAGGTGACCAGAACGCCTTTGTCGGGGAAGAAGTCGACCCAGCCGCGGCCATCTTCGGTTTGATCGCGCAAAACATCGCGGCCGACGATTTCCGAACGGCGCAGCCTGCCGGCAAAACCGCGGAGCAAGATCGCGCGGTCGCGTAAGCCGCGCAGGCAGCCCCGATCGAGTGTTTCCAGCATGGCGATCAGATCCTCGGGCAGGATCGCTTCCTTCTGCCGGGGAGGGGAGGCGTGGGTGTTGCGAATGCCGGCCATGACGGTCGCGATATGCCGGTCTTTTGTGTCCAGCGGCTGGCCGCGCGGAGTAAAATTCCAGGCCAGCGAGGACAGACGGCGTTCGATGGTGCTCACCGAGCTCGGCTTCCTGTCCACTGTGGCGCTGCCGGAGGCGCAAGCGGTGACGTAGAGGCCAACGGTCTGCGGATCTGGCAGCACCTCGAGATTTTGCCGGCGGCACCAGGCGCAAAAATGCTTCCAGTCAGAGGCTTAGGCGCGCCGCGTGTTCGCCGAACTGGCAGCTTCGACAAAGCCGCGTGCGCGGTCAGCCAAACTTTCAAGGTGACCCGATAGCCGACCCTTGTCGCTGCTCGGCGCCGTCAGGCGAGGGGAGGGGGGAGTGTTGGCATCCTCTGCGCCACGTCCCATTTCCATCACCACATCCACGATGTCCGGGAGGTCGTTCTGAGCATGCTTGTCGGCGTTATGCGTTATTGGTCATGACCGATTCAAACGTGATTTGGCCGGCGGTGGCGAGGCGATGGCGACGTCCGTGCGGCTGGATTGAATGCCCTGCGACGGTGTGGCCGTTTGGAGTGCAATCTGTACGCCTTTAAGACATATCTATTTGACCGCCGGGCATGATCCAGCTCGAACCGTCAAATTCAATGAAAATAACAGCAGTGAAGAAGGTTATTATGCCTCGGGCAGCAATCTAAGCGAATGAACGGATGAACCTGCGGGTGGCGGCGCAGCAGAAGGCGACGCTGATGCGGGCAGCCGCGCTTGTGCATGCGGATTTGACGGAGTTCGTCACCCGTGCCGCCCTGCGCGAGGCCGAAGCGGTGATCAAGAGCGCCGAGAGGATAGAGGTCTCGGAACGGGATTTCCTGCGCATTCTGGAGCTTTTGGACAACCCGCCGCCGCCGAACGAAAAACTGCGCGCCGCGATCGCCGCTTTGCCGCGTGATCGATGAGCCTTCCGGCCTGGCACGAGGAGCCGATCTCGAAGGCGCACGATCGGAGCGGCTTCGATTGCGGCGACGCGGACATGAACGCCTTCCTGACCCGTTATGGCCTCGGTACATTATTGGGACACGGATATACGGTAGTGGGTTCTATTGGCGCAGATCGTGCACGCCGAGCTCTCTC
>NZ_JBSKBP010000097.1:0-7463 GCF_053714275.1 Mesorhizobium sp. Arg314
CACCCCCTTCGTTTCGGTGTCTCTATGTCTGGCCAATCCCTTCAAACGGCGCCAGATGGGGTCCCCTCTACGCTTACCCTGTAGACAAGGTACTGGTTTATCGGGCTAAGCGGCATGCCCTGAGGCACCGTGGCCGACGGGTCGCTGTCTGGGATCGCAGCGGGCTCCAGCCATTCCTCGCGTTCGTGGTAGCCAAGCGGGTCCGTCACCTCGACAAAGCGCGGCGGACTGCTTGTACCCGGCGCCGTGTAGGCGAAGTTTGTGGTTCCGTAAGGCGTCGTCATCGAGTTGACGAGCGAATTGGCGTCGTATGTAAAACTGGAAGTCAGGCCGATGATATCGGTGATCGAGCTCAGCCGACCATTCCCATCGTACGAGAGCGTCGCGCTTCGGCCAAACGGATCGGTAATCTTGGTGATGAGAAGCGGCGTTCCCAGCCGACCGTAGGTAAATGTAGTAAGACGCCCGACAGCATCGGTGAGCGAAATTAGTCTCTGTTGGCCATCGTAGTTGAGTGTGACGGTGTTGCCTTGAGGATCGACCACCTGGCTTAGGAAAATGCGCCGCGGGAAGGCAATGGCGCCATCGGACTGAGCGTAGATCTCGACGCTGCCGTCACGCAATTGATGGCGATAGGTGACCGGAGAACCAGAGGCACGCACCAGGATGGAGCCATCCGTATCTTCGGCCGCGAACGCGCCAGTGGCGGCATTGTAGCCGAGATAGAAAAATGCGCCTCCGCCCTGCATATAGCGGGAGACATTGGCCCCAGGATTGGTGGGATCGTCTGTTACGTAACTCAGCCAGCTAATCGTCCATTTCGGACTGACGTTGAAGAAGCTGAAGATAGCGGGTTGGCTGTCTTCACGTTGGTTATAGCTGATCCCAACCTTGGCGGACGGACCTATTGGGGGCGAATAGCCAACCGGAACGTCCGAAAGTGACACGCTGACCGCGGATTCTTTAATGTTGTAACCACACAGTGGACATATTCCAGGTCCGGGTCCAACTGCGGGGCCAGCCGCAGCCGCAGCCGCAGCCCCAGCCCCAGCTCCGCCGCCGCCTCCGCCTCCGCCTCCGCCTCCACCACCGCCGCCTCCACCACCTCCGCCTCCGCCGCCTCCTCTACCACCTCCACCGCCGCCACCGCCGCCTCCACCGCCGCCATCCGCATTATGATCACCGGCGCCGCCTTGCCGCGTTGAGTTTGTTCCTCCCCTCCCCCAGACCGTCTCAGCTTCGGCTGCGTCGACCGCACGCCAATGGTGATCTACTGGGACATCAGAAGGGACAAGGAAATAGCCGCTGGCCTCTGCATCAAGGGCGGCTTGCGCGATCCAGAGGTCTGGATTTGGGAAGACAGAGTCCCTGACGTGGAACCGGCCGTTCGCCGTGCCAACAATCGCGGCGAAGTGCCCTGTTTTCCAGTGCACGACCGACGGCAATGGGACGGATTGGCCAGGCTGCCGGACGATCAGCCGATACGAGAGGCCAACCTTCTCAGCTAGGCGTCCAACTTCCGCGAGACTGGTTCCTTTGGCTCCGACCTTGTACCATTGGAGGAAGTCGACCTTTTCGGGGCTGGCGTTGCGGGCCAGCATCAACTGTTTCAGAGCCAACGGTCCGCAAATGAACGGGTGGCTGATATCCAACTTTGCCGGGACGATTTGCTCGGCCGCGGTTTGTATGGCTTCGGTTGCCGAGCCGGAGATTGGCCTTTTTCCGACTTCCTTGAGCAGTTCCGTCAATTGCTCCGTGCGCCCAAGATTGGCATCGAGTTGAGCAAGCTCGCCGACTGCCCGGTCTATGAGGGCCTTGGCTTGCGGCTCAGTGGCATCCTTGCCGTTAATCCACGCCTTCTGCCACGCGTCGATAGCTCGAGAAAAATATCCGTTGTGCAGATATGAAAGCCCAAGGTTTGTCTCGAGGGCCGGCCCCCAGCCGGAATGTGGATGCTCATCCAGGAACTTTGTCAGGCTGCTGATGTCGTCAGGATCAAGCCGCTCATTGTATATAGCTAATGCCTGCAGGAGCGCCTGGTCGTCGGCAGGCGAAGTGACACCGGTCGCAGCAAGCGGCTCGGCAAAATGGCCGGCGCGAATTGCGTTTGCTATAGCCTCGGAATTGCTACCGGCGGCATGTGCGGTTCCCAAGGTACTTGCCACCGACAAGGACAATAGGGCTGATCTAATGGCCATTCCCACTGTTGCTGGCCGCTTTGGTGATTTCATTTCCCATCTCCCGGATGACCGCCGTGGGCGGTCGATGAGGCAGGCCTAAAGCCTGCGCGTTGAGGCACCAGTTCGTCACGCGACAGGGTGTGCTTTTAACAACGATCAGGGCGTCCATTTGAAACAACCCCACACACCCGATCCCCACACCGCGGACGCCGGAGTGCCCCCGACCGTGTTAGTCTGCGTTGTCCGGTTGCCGTTGGCGTCGTAGCTGTAGGTTATGCAGGTATTGTTGTCGTACAGGGCTGTAGTGAGACGGCCGGCCTGATCGTAGGTATATGCAACCGATCCGGCTATGGCCGAGCTCGAAACCATCAAAAAAGCCAGCGCGACCAGGCGCCTTGTCCGGCGCGGAATAACGAACTGCAACGGATTGGACATACGAACTCCTCAAGCCAGCGCCGCAACAGTTTTGCCATCGACAAAGGGGCACTACGTCAAGGAGAGGTGTTCGTCCAAGACAGAACGTCGAGTGGCAAGTTTTGGTTGGACCCGTTGTTTAGTATCAGCAACCCTACCGTTGACAGACTTGTGGTGAGATAGTCTGTCATCGACACCGTCCAACCTGGATTGAAATGCTCGCCGTCGAAGGAGAAGCTGAACGTAAAAGTTCCGCTTGCCGCCTGCAGCTTCAACCAGACAGGATTCTGAGCGTTCACAATACCTGTCGACGTGGACGCACTGTTGAACGTGTTGATGTCGGAAAATTTGAAGTACGAAACCGGAGTTTGATTACGAAAGCCGAACGCCGCATACTTTCCTGACGTGTCCTTGACGCAGATACCCCAGAACCAGTTGCTGTTGAGATAGCCTACTGGATATACGAGTGTCGTCACGGTGAATGTGCTGGCATTGACGATGGGTTGCTCTATTGCCGTGGTCTGGCTGCCGACTCCGGGTGTGGACAGCACGACGCCACGGCTTGCCAAATCAGTCAAAGTTCCGGTGGCGCCGGTGCTATTGGCCACGGTGAACGAAGAGGCCGTCGGTTTGGTCAATGGAATGACTGCGGCATCGTAGAATGGACTCACCGAACCGCCGCTACCACCCGTGGACGATACGGTGATGCTGCCAGGTCCATTGGTGATGGTGATGCCTGAACCCGCCGTGAGAGCCTGCGCCTGCGGCGCGCCCCCCGTTGCGCCAATCACGAGTTGGCCGTCAGTTAGAGGCCCCACTCCGGCGAAAGCGCCCGAGCCGTTGTTGTATTGTATGGAGTTACCCGAGCCCCCGGGCGCGGCAGCGCTCAGGCAGGCGACCAAGGCGTTGAAATCCGCCATAACCTGCGTTGCGTCAGCCGTTTGCCCATTGGTCAGCGTGTTGGGAAGAGGACAGGCTGCTCGCGCGCCATTACCTTCTATGATGCCGAAGATTGCGAAGAGAACGAAGAGAGTTTTCTTTCCGAACACTGTTGATCTCCACAAACCGCGGCGCGCAACAAGCAGCGCGCCGCCATGACTTCGGTGGCGAACGCTCAGTCGAGATAGATTGGCGAAATCCCTAGAGAGTTACGTCGCCAGACCCACTTGTATCAGGCATATTCAGAAGACAGCCATCAAGTAGCACGTATACATGACATAAGCAATAAAACCATATATTAGACGTCACTAATAATATAAAATCAAATTATCGAGCAAAACCACGATCATATCCGGAATCAATCTGAGTCTTCACGGAAACTTGACTCTATCACTTCAATAGAGTCTTAATATCGTGCGAACATCGTCTCCGGCATTGCTTGTGGGGATGGTGATGTTCGACGTTACGAGAGCTAGAGCCGCGCTGATCGGGTTGACGGCCGGTTCTTACCTGATTGTCTTCCCGCTCGCGGTGCTGGTAGGGCTTAACGTCGACTACGGTTTCGTAGGTCCCTTTGCGCTTCTGTTTATTTTCACGCTGATATGTGGCATCGCAACCAGGCCATGGCCGCGGATCAGAGCCCTGATCGAAAGCTTCCTCTACGGTGTCCTGCTTGTTGTTCCGATCGTTACCGCGGTCTACCTCGCCGCTCGGCTGAACCTACCCTTGGCGGACAACAGGCTGAGAGCGATGGATCAGGCGCTTGGCGTCAACTGGCCGGCGCTTCTCAGATTTGTCGACGCCAGGCCATACCTCGCTCAGCCGCTCAACGTGGCCTATGAGAGCTTCACGCAACAGCTTATCTGGTTGCCAATTGTCCTGGCCGTTTTTGGGCGCCCGCTGCGTGCGTACCAGATGATATTGATGTACGCGGTGATCTACTTCATGGGCTGCGTGATATCCATCTGGTATCCGGCCCTTGGCACCTACGCAACATTCGACATTCACCCGGCCGATCTGCAAAACATAGATCGCACATGGGGCTATGTTTTTCTGGACGAGCTGAAGGGCGTCAGATCCGACCCCAATTTCATCTTCAGCATGGCCAAAGCCAAAGGGATCATGACGTTCCCGTCCCTGCACGCGGCGAGTGCCGTCCTCTTCGCATGGGCGGGTTGGGAGCTAAAATGGCTTCGCTACCCGTTTCTCATCCTCAATGTGGTGATGGCCATTTCCGCCGCGGTCGTCGGCAACCACTACACAGTAGATGTGATCGCCGGAGTTGGTCTCGCGGGATTTGGGATCGCCATCGTATTGATTGCCGTTCCGGAGAGAGGGCCAGATCCCGAGAACACTTTCTTTGAATCCAAATCTGTCATCTCGCATGCCATCTGGTCGTCGTTCCCGAAACGAACTGTTCCGGCGAGCCACACATGACCTTGTCGATAGCCGGAGGTCAGCCTTATGCCTCCAACATAGACCGTAGAAGAGCCTGAATGTGCTCTGGCAGGTCCAATTCACCGCGCGCCTCAATCTTCAAAAGATATCGGACCTTGGCCAAGCGATCGCTTTCGCTGACCGCTGGATAGGCGCAGACAGCCAGCAGTGCCCTTTCCTCTTTCCGGCTGGCTCTATCGAGGTCGCAGCTGCTGCCACCCATTTCACGGACTGCCTTTCCGAACGCGACGTATGCCGTCATGTGCGCCTCAATCAACGCGCGGAGTTCATCGGCCGGCATCCGGTCTTGGCGTGATGGCTCTGTGGCGCCAGCCGTCGCCGCCGAGTTGAAGACGGCGGCGCTGGAGTAGAGGAGCAAGGCGCGGCGGTTCATCCTGGTCGTGGTAATTCCTCTCTTCCTTTCATGACGAGACATCCCCGTTGTTGCGGCAACGTAACACGACGGCTCGCGTATTCGTGTCAGGAGTATCGGCCCCATGGCCGCTCGGCGCCAGCGCTCCGGACCCACCCCTTCCCGGCTCCAATCTTTGCCCGATCATTGCGGAGGCCGGAAAAAGCCGCACATTGCGTTAAGTCACCGAAACCATTGGTAGATAGCATTTATCGCAAGGTGCGGCGAATATTCACACATTGTGAAATGGCCACATAACTCATTGAGACAAAACGACCGTCCGAGCGCACACCCTGCGGGCTTTTATCTTGCCATCCATCGGTCGTGTGTAAGCGTCCGGTCCCTGCACCCAGATTGAGTAGTGCATTCGCGCGACATGTCGGGCTCCTTCGTAGCATGGAGGATCTCCGGTGAATTTGAGACATTTCGAGTACAAGGCGCGGCAATCCTGGTGGGTGGTTCACGTCGAGGCGCGGCAGCGCAGCGGTATGACGCGGACCGAATATTGCCGCGTGCACCGCCTGACGAAGGACACGCTCGATCGCTGGCTGAAGTACTTCGCGGGCAACGAGGCGGCTCGTAAGCATGCGGAATATCAGGCGGAATTGCGCCGTCAGAAGCGCCTGGAAGAGCGAGCGAAGCGGCAGAAAAGCGAGCTCGGCTGCGCTTTTCGGTGACCACGGATGTGCGCAACCGTGCTGTCCAGGCGTACTGGGCGTTGCATGTCGAGGCGATGAATTGGAGCGGCATGGGTGTTCGCGAATATGCCGCGGCGCTGCATCTGTCGCCGACGAGCTTGCGCATATGGCGAGACCGACTGGACGAGGGTGAGGTCGATCGACTGGCGGGCGGATCCTCATCTCTCCGCCCGCCCGGCCGTTAGCACTAGTGCTAACGGAACGCCGCCGGAATCGAGCTTGACGGCTTCGTCGAACGATGATCCCGCCACGCCCCGGCAACTTGCCCGACGCTTCTTCAGCGATGAGGAAAAGCGTGCCATTGCGCTGGAGAGTGACCGGCCAGGTGTCAGCGTCTCGCAGGTCGCGCGAACGCATTGGAATTGTCACGGGGCTGTTGTTCCGTTGGCGCGCACAGTCCGGCGTAGCGCAGAAGAAGCGCGCGAAGCTTGCGGCTGTGGCGATGGGCGATGACACCGCGGCGGTGCGCCTTCTGCAGAGCCTGGTGCAGCCGCCTACAGGAATGACGGCGATCGATCTGCCTGACGGCCGGCGCGTCTTCGCCCCTACCGGAAGCGATCCGGATGCAGTTCGCGAGCATCTCGAAAGCGGAGGAACAGGAACATGATGATCGTTCCCGCAGGCGTGAAGGTGCATCCGGCGCTGGGCTACACCGATATGCGCAAAGGTCTCGACGGGCCCGCCATGCTGGTGGACTGCCAGCGTCGCGACGTCAGCCCGAAGTACCCAGTGACACCGCGCGAGCGGCGGAAGCGCGACGGAGCGTCCACCGCCGTCATGAAGGACAGCGCCGCTACCGGACCGAGGCCGGGGATGGCCATGAAGCGGCGGCACAGCTCCCTGCCGGCGACCACCTTGACCACCAGATCGTGCGGTTACAACGCTGCGCGGGCCGACAGCATGCTGCCACCAGTTCCTCGGTCAGCCCGTCTTCGGCACTGCGTCTCGCGCAGCTCATCAATGCGCCCCAGAAGCTTGCGGTCCTTGCCATGCGCGCGCTGCGCTGCGACGGCCTGGCCAGCGCCGAATCGCCAACGTAAAATGTGCCGTCGCTCCAGATCGCGCGCATGATCACCGCCAACTTTGCGGCCACCGCGACATAGACCTCGCGATGGCAGGAGCGTTTGGCGATCTCCTGGCGCACCAGCAGCACGAGTGTAGACGTAGGCGACCGGTCAGACCTATCGGTCTGCCGCTTCCCGTGGCTTCCCGGGTTTGGCGTTAGCGGTCAGTGCGGACAAGTTCAACCCGGCGATTAACGGCCCGGCCTTCCAGCGTGTCATTGCCGCTCTTCGGGTTCTTCTCGCCCTGGCCATCAGTGTCAAGCCGCGCCGCGGCGATGCCGAACTTGACAAGTTCAGCCTTGATGGATGCGGCTCGCTG
>NZ_JBSKBP010000098.1:0-7181 GCF_053714275.1 Mesorhizobium sp. Arg314
ACCTGATAAGTCCGAATGTCCTCGCGCCGGAGCAGGTCCGGCGATTTGCCGAAGTGCCGTGCGAACAGCGACACCTGTTGCAGATAGGAAAGCTGAGTGTTGAGCGAGAAATTGCGCACCTGCATGTCCTCGCTCATGCGCTGGCGAAGTGGGGTCATGACGAGCTCCTCTGTCCGATGGAATGGCTGCAAACAGCCGTCCCATCGTCGCGCAGTCGGCGCTCTTACTGAATACGTGACCTTCCTTGCCGCTCCGGCGTAGCGGAGCGGGTTAGTCCAAACCTGCTTATGCCGCGCGCGGCATAAGCAGGTCTGGATCAGCGTCGCCATGGCGGCGGCACGCTCGGCGCCGCGGCTGGAGCCCGCAAACAGCCAAGCTTTTTCGACCGAGGGCAAAACCTCTGAGCGCGCGCTCGGCGGTATTGTTCGACAGGCAGGCTCGTCCGTCGTCGAGGAACGACGCAAAGCTGTCGCAGCGCCTGAGCATTAGTCGATGGGTTTGGCGACGGTCGCCGAGCGCGAGAGCGTGACGCGCTGCTCGCCGAGCAGGCGCGCAGGTCATCGACGAGCGGGCGGCTGCGCTCCTGCCGGATCTGGCGGCGCTCGTCGGCGCTCAGACCATTGATTTCGCGCTCAATAGCGAAGAGCGCGTCGATGCGCTTCACCGCTTCCAGAGCGATCGGCGACACAGGCGCGGTGCCGGGCCCGCGCCGTGCGCTCGCGGCGATGTCGGCGAGCTCAAAGAAGCCGCGACGGGCATGGGACCAACAGAGCGCCGACGTGACCGGCCCGCCCGGACGCGCGGGTCCCTAGAGCCCATTGTATCCGCCATAGGTGTCGGCCTGCAGGATGCCGCGCCAAGCCGCGAGATGCGCGTCCGGATGCTCTTGCCGCCGGTCGCGCGAGGCGAAGTAAAGCGCCGCCGGCGGATCGACGCCACCGAAGGGTCCAGATCCAGCCCGTGTCGGTCTTGCTCTTGGCCAGGATCGGCACCGTCGTGTCGTCGGCGTGCAGCCTCTCAGCAGCCATGACATGCCGGGCGATCAGCTCACGCAGCGGCTTCCGCAGCGGCTTCAGCGCCACCGTGGCCGCGCCGACCCGGTCGGCGAGCGTCGAGACCGAGAGGTCGATGCCCTCGCGGCCGTAGCGCTCGCTCTGGCGGTTGAGCGGCTGGTGCTGGCCGAACTTCTCGAACAGCAGCATGGCCAGCAGGTTCGGCCCCACAAAGCCGCGCGTCGGCGCTGCGATCACGATCCGCTCGCGCGGCAGATCCTACGGGAAGGGCTTGCGGCGACCGCGGCGCCCTGCAGGCAGTGACGCCTGGCGCGACATCGCCTCCGCCGCCAGCTCGTCCTCGGTCGCCTTCGCTTCGAGTTCCTCGAGCTGAAGTTCCATCTGGTCGATGAGGCGCACGGTGCGCTCGGAGCGCTGACCATAGAGCTCGCGCTTGAGCTTCTCGATCATCAGCTTCAGATGCGCGATCGTCACCTCGGTCGAGGATGCTGCGGCCTTCGCGGCGAGGGCTTCGGCTTGCGCCTCGGTCCTCGCCTGGCGCTCCGCCAGAATCATCGCATGCGCCGCCGCCAAATCGTTCGGAAGCAGAAGACGTGGCCGCCGAGCGGATCGCGCTTCAAGACCTCCTGCGCCACAAGCGCCAGCGAGGCGAACCCTTTGCGCATATCGGTGTGGCCGGTCGCCAGCCACACCTTCACGCCAACCGGAACCGGGATCACCTGAGCGCCTCGAGGCCTCGCGCCAACCTGAGCAGCACATCGATATCGACGCCGCCTTCGGCGATGACGCGCCGACCGGCGGACAACACGATCTCGACCCGCGGCGGGCGATCCAGCATCGCTGCTGAACTGTGATCCTTGCTGCCCTGATCAACACCGGTGTTGGACTAAGCGGCACGGAATCCGGCGCAATCGACACCGGCAAAAACGCCGTGGGACTTTGCCGTTCATCGAGCCGCTCGCGCCATCGGTAGATCTGCTGCGCTTGGATGCCATGCCCCTTCGCCGTCGCGATCACATTACCGCTCGCGCCTCGGCCACGACCGCGCGCTTCTCCTCCATGCTCCAGCGCCGGCGCCGGACATAGGTCTCATCATCCATGCAAAGCTCTCCAGCACCGCTGCCGGCACTGTTGCCGGATTACGAACGCGAAAAGCTGAACGCCGAAATGGTTCTCAACAAGGCTGCCTAGGCGCATGCTTACCGCGCAGGGCTCGCACACGGCTGCATTGTTCGATAGGCAAATCCGCCCATCGTCGAGCAACCGGGTGAAGGATGACCAGCGGCGCGGCATGTAGTTGAAGTATTTGTCAGATCGTGTCCGCGCGAGACCTTGTCGCGCGTCTCGATCATCCAGTGATCGATCTCGGTGACCACCGGCACGCTCCGCTCCTGGCGCCCGGCGTTGGGCAGGCGACAGGCCCTTGATCTCGCGCTCGATATCTAACAGGGCCTCGATGCGCTTCACGGCTTCAACCGCGAGCGGATAGATCAGGTTAGGCTTGTCGCCGCGCGCCTTCTTGCGCGCCGCCGCTTCGATATCGGCCAGTGATCATTATTCCTGATGAAGCCAAAAACCTCAGCGGTTTCACCGATGGCTACGTCACAAATCGGATTCATGAAGGAGGCGCCTCACCTATTTTAGCACGGGAACATTCAGTCATCCAGTCCGGCGCTGCGGGTCCCCTCGCGATCGCGGAAAGTACGCTGATTGTCAGGCTCGCCGGGCCGAGCATTCGCTGTGCTCAACCCCGGAGAGTGACGAGATTCTTGTGGTACAATGCCATCTGATCCGAATGTCGCGGGGTCGAAAGCCAGAGTTCCCTCGTCATTTTCATTGCGGACATCAGTAATTGCAGTCCTGGCTTCAGGGACTCCGCCTCGTGCCCGCTTTCTCGGCGCCGACGTGTCGCCGTAGTTAGTGCTGGATGAGCCGGAAGAGCGGCTGTATTCCTCAAACCGGCGCCGGCTGCCAGAGGAGGCGTTCTCGTCGGGCGACATCGTGTCACGACGATGTGAGGACGTCTGTCTGCTTGGCGCTGTCGATGCGACCACAGGCGGCGGCGAGGATGACGACTCAAAGAACGGGTCGTCCGAGATCGCGCGTCCTGTCCTTTCTTTTCTCTCACGGGCTTCCGCATCGATCCGCGCGAGCGTCGGATCCGCAGGTTTGCTTTCCAGTTGGTGGGAAGCTGACGCGATGTTGCTCTGGAACTGCCAGCCGATCCGGTCGTTCGACTCATCACTGAACAGGCGATCTATCGTCCGCAGCCGCGTCCTAATTTGCTGATACAAATATCCAAGCTCATCGGTCAACTCCCTGGCGTCTTGAGCTGTGAACGGAATGGTCGGCGGCCTCATCCGGCGTTCGCCCAATTCGCGGGCTGCTAAGTACTTGGGAAGGCTCTCCGATCCGCCGGTCGCGTTCAACCAGTTCGCGATGCCCTGGTTGTCGTTGGTCTCGTCGTTCCCCTCATGATAGGGAGAGGAGGAGGCAAATTTCTCAGCTCTCTCGATCAGCGCGCGGCTCTGCTCAAGTGTCTGGGGACCCGGCTGTATGTGCTTGTCGACGATGCGGCCTACTGCACTAAAACGAGCCTGAATTTCTGGGGAAAAGAGCGCTGGCTGACGCTTGTAGATCTCCTGGGCGATACATTCGGCAGTATAGCTTGTAGCCCGTTCACGAGCCTCCGCGGCTTCAGCAACAAGTGCCAGATCAGATGGTTCGCCGGATTGGTTGGCCCGGCCCTGCTTCAACTTGGCCAGTTTCGTCAGTGCGACGAAGCGTTCGAGAGCGTCGTTTGCGGAAAACCCTTCGGTCATAAATTATCCTTACGTTCTATTGTCGATCAAATCGAATCGCCCATTCGGCAGTGTGTTCACTTACCGTGCCGGCTGAAATTCGCTACACGCTGGAACACGCTCGATGCCTCGTAAGATTGGCGGGGCTTCTCCGCATTTCGGGGGTGAGCACAGCGGCGTGCACTTGGCGCCGGGCGTCTATTAGTTGCGCCTGTCGCTTGGCATCTTGCTGTAGTGCTGGCGCGTCGCGCACCGGTGCTTGTGATGTGCGTGCAACCGTCCCCAGTTTGCGGAGGGTATCCGAAACATAATATACGCAGGTAACTGAGACATCATAGTAAGCAACGCTTTGGCTGAAGGGACGATTTGCTCGAGCCGCCTCTGAAATGTCTGAAAGGCTCTCGGTGATCACACGCTTCGCGGTCTCTGTCGTTGTATCCGTCGGAGGGTGAGCTACTTGTGTGGCGCCGCCGCTATTCGCGGCCGAGCTTTCAGGCTGAGATAACTGCGGTGTATCGCGATCCGTGACACGAGGTCCTAGACGTTATGACCGTGTTGTGAGCGGCGGCCCGTCCCTAGACTTTGTAGCTGTAAAGCAAACGAGGGTTGCTTCGGCAGTGCCGAGCCGAGCCTCAAGCAAAGGAAGGACGGGCCATGAAGCAAGATAATGTATTTTACGTCGGTGTCGATGTGTCGAAGGCCAAGCACGCGATTGCGATTGCCGAGGGGGGCCGGGAGGGAGAGGTCCGCTATTTCGGCGAGATCGAGGCGACGCCGGCGGCGGTGGAGCGCTTCGTGCGCAAGCTGGAGCAAAAGTGTCCGCGCCTGCACTTTTGCTACGAAGCCGGCCCGACCGGCTACGGGCTGTACCGGCAGATCGTTGCGCTCGGCCAGCGCTGCGATGTCGTTGCGCCCTCGCTGATTCCCAAGCGTGCGGGCGAACGCGTTAAGACCAACCGGCGCGATGCGGTCAGCCTGGCGCGGCTGTTGCGGGCCGGAGAACTGAAGGGAATCTGGGTTCCAGACGCGGTGCATGAAGCAGTGCGCGACATGGTGCGGGTGCGCTCCTCGGCGAGCGAGGATCTGCGCAAGAAGCGCCAGATGCTGCTTTCGTTCCTGCTGCGCCATGGCCGGGTCTTTACCGGTTGCAAGAACTGGAGCCGGGCCCATGCCCGCTGGCTGGCGGCGCAGAAGTTCGATCATCCGGCCCAGCAGATCGTGTTCCAGGACCAGGTCGACGTCATCACCGATGCGCAGGCTCGGCTGGAGCGATCGGACGCCCAGCTAGCCGAGCTGGTGCCGAGCTGGTCGATGGCGCCGGTGGTGGCGGCCTATCAGGCGCTGCGCGGTGTGTCCTTCATCGTTGCCGTGACCTTCGTCAGCGAAGTCGGCGATGTCCGCCGCTTCGACAATCCGCGCCAGCTGATGGCCTTTCTCGGCCTGGTGCCCTCGGAGCGCTCGACCGGCGAGACGGTCAAGCGCGGCGGCCTGACGCTTGCCGGCAATCGCCGTGCGCGCCGCGTCCTGATCGAAGGCGCCTGGGCCTACCGCTATCCCGCCCGGGTGACGGAGCCCATTCGCGTCCGCCTCGAGGGTCTGCCGAAGGCGGTGCGCGAGATCGCCTGGAAGGCGCAGACCCGGCTTTGCACCCGCTACCGCCGCATGACGACGGGCGGCAAGAAGAAAGTAAGACCGTATGTCCGCCTCTGTCGGTGAGGTGGCTCGCCCTACACTGCGCGTCCGAGGGTTGCTCGGACGGGCCGAGCCGATCCTCATCACAGGAGGACGAGCCGTGGCAGACTATAGTGAGGCATTTATCGGAATCGATGTCGCGAAGCTGAGGAACGCCATCGCGATTGCCGATTCCGGCCGGGAGGGAGAAGTTCGCTTCTTCGGCGAGGTCGACGCATCGAATACGGGCATGCGCCGAGCTATCCAGCGGATCGCCACCAAGTTCGATCGAGTCCATTTCTGCTACGAGGCCGGCCCGACCGGCTATGGTCTCTATCGGCTGATCCGATCACTCGGCCATGAATGCATGGTGGTCGCCCCGTCGCTGATCCCGAGGAAGCCTGGCGATCGGGTGAAGACAAACCGGCGGGATGCCCTTGCGTTGGCTCGGCTGCTGCGCGCCGGCGAACTGACGGCGGTATGGGTTCCCGATGAAGGTCACGAAGCCATGCGGGATCTCGTCCGCTCTCGGGCGGCCGCGGTCGAGACACTTCGCGTCCACCGGCAGCATGTGAGCGCCTTCATGCTCAAGCACGGACGTATCTATCCCCGCAAAAAGGGCTGGACGATGCGCTATCTGCGCTGGTTGCAAGAGCAACCGTTCGATCACCCCGCGCACCAGATCGCGCTCCAGGAAATGGTCGAGGCGGTCCGCATCTCGAAAGAGCGGGTCGAGCGGCTGGAGCAAGTGATCGAGGAGTTCGTTCCGGCCTGGTCGCTGGCGCCGGTCGTGCGCGCGCTGCAGACATTGCGCGGCGTAGAACTGATCGTCGCCGTAACATTCGCCACCGAGATTGGCGACGTGCAAAGGTTCGAGAGTCCGCGCCAACTCATGGGATATCTCGGCCTCGTTCCTGGAGAACGATCGACCGGCGAGACAGTCAAACGGGGCGGCATCACCAAGGCGGGGAACGGCCGCGTTCGCCACATGCTGGTCGAGAGCGCCTGGACCTACAGACATCCGCCGAGGGTCGGTGCGAAAAAGCTCTACCGTCTGGAACAAGCATCGCCAAAGGTGCGAGAGATTGCCTGGAAGGCGCAGACCCGGCTGACGGCCCGCTATCGAATGTTGAGCGGACGAGGCAAGAAGACAACGGTGGTCTGCACAGCGATCGCCCGTGAGCTGGCCGGCTTCATGTGGGCCGTTGCAAGGGAGGCGCAACCAGCCTGATCGGTCGCCGCCGCGGCGACATACATCTTTCGCACATGGGCGGAGGCGGGACCACGGCAGGGGAACGCCCGTCAGACGCTTTGTGGCCGGCAAATCGACCGACGCCCGCAGTAAGATAGGAACAGCCCCGGACGCACAATCGGGAATGCGGTAGCCAACCCGCGCATCAGAGCTTGATCACCGACGTCCTTCAGTTCCGCCTCCACCCATGTGCGATTACCAGAATGAGCAGCCGTTCCCCGGATCGGATGGTCTCCTGCGCTCCAAACCTTGACAACGGACATCAGAGCGTAGAGGGGACCCCATCTGGCGCCGTTTGAAGGGATTGGCCAGACATAGAGACACCGAAACGAAGGGGGTGAGGAGCTCACGGTGTCAACTTCCATGTCTGCGTCTATGAACGATGATAGAAATTTCCATGTCATCGAGGCGGTTCCCGACCGTCTCGAGGTCAGCCCGCCGCGA
>NZ_JBSKBP010000099.1:0-2500 GCF_053714275.1 Mesorhizobium sp. Arg314
CTGCATGGCCGGAACGCAAAAAACCGCCCCGGTCAGACCGGGACGGTTATTGATTTATGATAGAATTGGTTGCGGGGACAGGATTTGAACCTGTGACCTTCAGGTTATGAGCCTGACGAGCTACCGGGCTGCTCCACCCCGCGTCAACGATAGAGGTAAGTGTGAGCTTACCGAATTCAAGGAGCCGCCAAATGAAAGGGCCGCTTGCGCGGCCCGATATCCCGTTTGGCGGGCCTGACCATAAAGAGAAGATTTGTCTCACATCCGGATCTTTTGATCCGGATGTGAGATGAACGTGCGCTTGGCAGACCTGGCAGCGACCTACTCTCCCGCGTCTTGAGACGAAGTACCATCAGCGCTGGAGCGTTTCACGGCCGAGTTCGGAATGGGATCGGGTGCAGCCGCTCCGCCATAACCACCAGGTCGGCAAAACGCACGTTCAAATCGAGAAGCTTTTAGAGCGAATAGCGATGAGCGAGTAGCCAATAGGGGGTGCCTAGTTTCTGCTTTCTCGGAGCTGTTCGCTGGTCTTTGTTGTGCCTTTGGAAGTTCTTTCAGCCTGGCGCCCTTCGAAGCGAAGCTTCGCAAGGTCGACCGACCGCCGGCGCCGTTGCGCCGCACCCACGTAGCGCCGCCCGCAGGGCGGAACAAGCGTGAGTGAGAACAAGATGGATATTAGGAATGAGAACGATCAAGCCTATCGAACTATTAGTACCGGTAAGCTTCAAGCGTTGCCGCTCTTCCACACCCGGCCTATCAACGTGGTCGTCTTCCACGGTTCTCAGGGAATACTCGTTTCAAGGTGGGTTTCCCGCTTAGATGCCTTCAGCGGTTATCCCGTCCGGATATAGCTACCCTGCGATGCGGCTGGCGCCACAACAGGTCCACCAGAGATCCGTCCATCCCGGTCCTCTCGTACTAGGGACAGATCCTTTCAATATTCCTACACCCACGGCAGATAGGGACCGAACTGTCTCACGACGTTCTGAACCCAACTCACGTACCGCTTTAAATGGCGAACAGCCATACCCTTGGGACCTGCTCCAGCCCCAGGATGCGATGAGTCGACATCGAGGTGCCAAACAACCCCGTCGATATGGACTCTTGGGGGTCATCAGCCTGTTATCCCCGGCGTACCTTTTATCCGTTGAGCGATGGCCCTTCCACGCGGGACCACCGGATCACTATGACCGACTTTCGTCTCTGCTCGACTTGTCAGTCTCGCAGTCAGGCAGGCTTATGCCATTGCACTCAGCGAACGATTTCCGACCGTTCTGAGCCCACCATCGCGCGCCTCCGTTACTCTTTAGGAGGCGACCGCCCCAGTCAAACTACCCACCATACATTGTCCCGGACCCGGATAACGGGCCGCGGTTAGACATCCATAGTAATAAGGGTGGTATTTCAAGGGTGGCTCCACCTGAGCTGGCGCCCAGGTTTCAAAGCCTACCACCTATCCTACACATGCCACTACGAATGCCAATGTAAAGCTATAGTAAAGGTGCACGGGGTCTTTCCGTCTAACCGCAGGAACCCCGCATCTTCACGGGGAATTCAATTTCACTGAGTCTATGCTGGAGACAGCGGGGAAGTCGTTACGCCATTCGTGCAGGTCGGAACTTACCCGACAAGGAATTTCGCTACCTTAGGACCGTTATAGTTACGGCCGCCGTTTACTGGGGCTTCGATTCAGAGCTTGCACCCCTCCTCTTAACCTTCCAGCACCGGGCAGGCGTCAGACCCTATACGTCGCCTTGCGGCTTCGCAGAGCCCTGTGTTTTTGATAAACAGTCGCTACCCCCTGGTCTGTGCCACCCTCCTCTGCTTGCGCAGAAAAGGGTCACGCTTCTTCCGAAGTTACGCGTGCAATTTGCCGAGTTCCTTCAGCATAGTTCTCTCAAGCGCCTTGGTATACTCTACCTGACCACCAGTGTCGGTTTCGGGTACGGTCTATAAGGAGGAGCTATTTCCTGGAACCACTCCGCTGCCCTTTCAATCCGATAAGATTGGACAACTTGTGTGATCCGTCACTACCTCCAGGCCCACGAATATTAACGTGGTTCCCATCGACTACGCGTTTCCGCCTCGTCTTAGGGGCCGGCTAACCCTGCTCAGATTAACTTTAAGCAGGAACCCTTGGTCTTTCGGCGGGGGAGTCTCTCACTCCCCTTACGTTACTCATGTCAGCATTCGCACTTCTGATACCTCCACCGCCCCTCACGGGTACGGCTTCATCAGCTTACAGAACGCTCCGCTACCGCTCGTGATTGCTCACGAACCCTAAGCTTCGGTGTATGGCTTTAGCCCCGTTACATTTTCGGCGCAAAGACCCTTATTTAGACCAGTGAGCTGTTACGCTTTCTTTAAATGATGGCTGCTTCTAAGCCAACATCCTGGTTGTTTTGGGATCCTCACATCCTTTCCCACTTAGCCATAACTTGGGGACCTTAGCTGTAGGTCAGGGTTGTTTCCCTTTTCACGACGGACGTTAGCACCCGCC
>NZ_JBSKBP010000100.1:0-6285 GCF_053714275.1 Mesorhizobium sp. Arg314
TCTATCATCAGCTCGAAGCGCAGCACCTACTATGCCCTCTTCATCAAGGATGGGGCACAAGCCGAATACCCCATCTACAGCCGTAGCGTGCGCTCTCCAATCCTGGATGTTCGGCCCAGCCGTTCCTTGCCGCCCGTCGAGCGCTGCACCGGTGTTAATCCGACCCAAGCAGCGAAGTCACGACCCGATCGGAACGTCTCCGCTGGCGGCGCAAGCGCCTCTATGGCGGTCGCGATCAGGGGGCCGATCCCAGGCACAGTCATCAAACGTCGGGTCGTGTCATCTGCTTTGGCGCGGGCAGAGATCTCCGCGTCCAACGCGCCGATCTGCTCTTGTAGATGACGCAGCCCCTCAACGAGCAGAGCAAGGCACGAACGAGCAGCCCCCGGCACACTCGAGGTGGGATCCTCGATATGTGCGATGAGGCGCCCGACATGGAAAGGGCCCTGTGGTGCGATCAGACCGTATTCGGAAAGATGGCCGCGGATCGCATTGATGAGTTGAGTGCGCTGACCGACCAGGATGTCGCGGGTTCGGAAGACCACGGCAGAAGCCTGCTTTGCTTCGCTCTTCACAGCGACAAAGCGCATGGTCGGGCGCTGCGCCGCTTCGCAGATTGCTTCTGCATCGGCGGCATCATTCTTCTGACGCTTGACGAAAGGCTTCACATAGGCCGGCGCGATGAGCCGGACCGTGTGGCCGAACTTCCCGATCTCCCGGCCCCAATAATGGGCGCCTGGGCATGCTTCCATCGCTACAAGGCAAGGCGGCTGAGCTGCAAAGAAGCCCAGCACCTGGTCACGGCGCAGCTTCCTGCGGAATACGACGTCTCCCGCTGCACTTGCTCCGTGTGCCTGAAAGACATTCTTGGCCAGATCCAGGCCGATGGTGCTAACTTCCGTCATGGGCGCCTCCTCTGAGTGGTTGAGAACACCTCCACTCTGGCACACCGAGGCCGTTGGGGGGCGTCCACATGGGGTAATCGCGGGAGCGACGCACCCTGGAACCAATCGTAGCCTTGGAGGGTGGCTGTTCCCCGATAAGATGAAGGTACGGGTGCGTGTTTCAGAAATTCGCGGACACCCATTCCGCTAATTCGCGGACAGCGATTTCAGTAATTACGGGACAGTGTGGAGTGCACCCCAGCTGCGCGTACTGCGCGAAACTGTCCGCGATTTTCCTTGTCTCAGTCTGAGGATGCACTCCAGGACCGTCCGGTATCACCGGAATACGCACGGGTGGAAATATGCACAAACATACAAACATACAAGACATAGATATATATCCTGCCAACAAATAAATATAAACCAATAGCAGACTTCCAATACCACGCAAAAAACGACAAGCGTCTGGACGGCAGAAATAACACGCGTTTAACTGACACGGACTACAATCGCACATTAGCATTATTGGTGCGTCATACCTCCCGCTCATCTCGAAGAGGCGTCCTTTCGGCGTAAGGGTCTCACGTGCGCCGTTTTGAATTGCTCTGTCACCGTCTATGATTCCGGTCCAATAAGGCCGAACGAAGCAACGCCTGCAAAGGGTCGATCAATTTCCTATATAAACACTAGAATGTCACGGATCCATCATACCTTGCGTGAATCGCATTCTCCGCCTCTCCGCTCCGCTTCATTCCTTAATTGCGTCTTTCACTATGGTGCGCCCCACGTTTGTTGGCAAAGAGATTACCGAAACAGATCCACGTCGCCTGGAGCATTTACTCCTCAGCGCGAATGTCCGCGAATATGGGGACTTCTGTGATCTCGTTATGCAGAGTCAATTCGAGTTCCTTGCGGGCCCACATCCTTGGATTGCTCCGGCAAAGCTTGCGGACCTCTGGCAAGTGCCGCTCATGGACGACCCGACCAACGGTATCCGGACTGAACAGATCCTTGAGTCGATCGCTCAAGGGTCCTCTTTCCTCTACCTCTACTTGCCGAAGGAGGTCGCGAGAGCATGCTGTCAACAGCAGAGTCTCGCTCCTATTCCTGGGCGCCTACGCGTCGGTGGAGAATACCTGCTGGCAATGGAATTCCCGCCGCACGATGGAAGGACTGCAAATGAGATCGTGAGTATCTACCACGACTTCGGTTGTAGCAACGCTACCGTCGAAGACGTTGAATTTTTCGCGGCCGTTCCGCTCACTGGTTTGTTCGAAAGGCTCCGCAACCGCCTCAACCTACGTCTTCGCGGCGGCCCGTTTGGGCGGTTTGATATACCGGTTGTCGGGCCTTCGATATTTGAGGAGGACGAGGAGGAGTAAGGCCCGCAGTGTTTCCGCGGATAGGGCCTCGCCGCCATCGGGCTTTGGCTTTTTAGTCGAGTATGTCGTGGGTCATGTTTGTTTCGGAATTCCGTTTGCTTCCGTTTGTTTATCGTTTGTAGCCGACGACTACCTGTCGGCTCGTACCGCCGTCTTTTTATTTTGGTCTATTGTTGGCCTTATGTTGGTCTCCGTTGTTGTGTCTGTGCCGCCTACCGCCTATGTGCGAATTATTAAATAATAACGTGATTTCTCACCTCGTGTTTCTTATTGATTAAGCTCCCCACGATGCCGTTGGCTTTTTAACGTTCATCGCTTTAACAGATTGGATACTCTCTGACTGGCGGTTCTGTATTAGCACAGCTGTATATCGCAGGCTAACATCTGCTACACCTTGTTTCACTAAACGCCATATGTCGCAACCGCGCTAACACATAGCCGAATGCATGGCACTAGCTATGCAAACTTTGTGTAACTGCAGAAAATGACATGCCTGCCCGCCCGCCCGGGCCATACGTAGATCTTCGACTTACCCGTCGAGGCCATGATCCCTACCGTTCCGTAGCCACCAGCGGTCAGCAGGATGATCATGGCTCGCCAAACATGCTTTTGCGGCGATCCCCGCGCCCGCCACGATCGCTTCAAGCCGCGCCCTGGCCGGACATGGCCGACCCGAGATCTTCAACACGGACCAGGAGCCAGTTCACCAGCCTCGAGTTCACAGGCGTGCTGACGGCGGCGAGCGTGTCCATCAGCATGAATGGCAAAGGTGCCTGACGCGACAACGTCTTCGTGGAGCGGTTGTGGCGAACCGTCAAATACGAGGAGGTCTATCTGCGCGCCCAGGCCAAGACCGGATTGGCGCACACGCGGATTGACGCCGAAGTAGCTCACCAGCTTTTGCGGTTCGCCGAAGCGCCCGATGTCGGCAACCGGGCAGGTCGCAGGGCCGGCCAGCTACCGCGAGCTCGCCACTCGAATACATCACATCGGCCTGCCCGCACCTAGCGTGCTCCTGCTGTCCCTAATCCCGGATGGCGCACCATACGCTGAAGATCACTCATCTCCCAGCAAGATCGGATGGCACCGTCATGATCATACCGGTTATAAGCGCCATCGAGGCACTGAACTCGAAGCTGCGGCGTGCTGTGCGAACGCGCGGCCACCTCCCCACTGACGACGCGGCGATGAAGCTGCTTTATCAGCTTCTGAACCACGCGGCCGAGGATTGGAAACGACCGCCGTGCGAGAGATTCGAGGCCAAGACCCCAATTCGCCGTCATCTTCGGCCAGAGGTTCGTCAGCCAATGACGAGAACTGGCCTCGCGCACAGAATCCTTGGCAGTCCCCCTGATGAGGCAGCAAAGTTGACGATCAGCGATGTCCAGCTGGGCGCGGCGGATCTCGCCACGCGCAAGCCGCCATGTCGAAAAGGGCGCCCATTCCGTACTCGTCATGATCGTGCCCGATAGCACACCACCGCAAACCTGAGAATACCGGACAACATCACCCCGATCTTCCTGCCGTGCCACGCGCGCCGGAACTCATGCACAAACAAACAAACATACAAACATACAAACATACAAGACATAGATATATATCCTGCCAACAAATAAATATAAACCAATAGCAGACTTCCAATACCACGCAAAAAACGACAAGCGTCTGGACGGCAGAAATAACACGCGTTTAACTGACACGGACTACAATCGCACATTAGCATTATTGGTGAGTCATACCTCCCGCTCATCTCGAAGAGGCGTCCTTTCGGCGTAAGGGTCTCACGTGCGCCGTTCATTTAAATTGCTTGGGCAGAAGTTGACGTCCGCTCATTTTGCAATCCGGCCAACCATCGTTTGACGTGACAGGTTGTTGATTTTGCAATCCGGCCGCCCTTTGTAACACGTTAAAGTAGTGCCCCTTGGACTGCACGGAAGGAAGCTGCGACTCTATGCAACCGAATGGACACGCCCAACGGATGCATTTTATTGCACCGCAACGGCAACAACCGGACCTTTCAATATTATAAAATTCGGCCCAATAAGAAAGATCCCCTCTCTGTATCCAATCAGGAAAAGCACCCCTCTCTATATAAGTCTCATTTCCTCAGTGCATCCACCACACAATCAACTCTCCTCATTCTATATAAACCAAACTCTTATCTTCCATCATACTCACCATGGCAGACAACTATCCAACCTACACACGCCCCAGCTTTGACAGCATCTGCCTGACGGGGTTGCCCAAAGACGAGCTCTGCGAAGGCCTTAAGGGGGCAGTCAAAAAATATAGTGCTTACCTCAAGCGGGTCATGAAGGCTCAGGTCAAGTGGCTGGCTGAGGCGCGGATTCATGAACAAGCTGCGGGACTTCCTCCAACAGATTTTGGGGCACTCGAAACGGTGCCCTGTATGACCGCAACTCCAATGTTTGGCTATAGGGAACCGATCGAGCTTAATCGCATCCCTGCAGATCCCGCCCTCTTGTATGCCTATTTGCCCACAGAGCTTGTACAAGCCTGTGTTGAAAACAGGAACTTAGAAGCAGTCCCAACTAAATATTTTCCTGGGGTGGTGCTGGCGTTCGAACTCTCTCCATACACTCCGTGGATCACTCCTAAATCTGTGGTTAGTAAGTACCACCAGCGATGGTGCAGTACAGTGGAGCGTGAGGACCTGCAGTCTTTCCTCGCTATCTTTCCCACTGACCGCTTCACTGCAGAAGGAGACGGTGTATGGACCCGCTGTATAACAAGAGGGCACTTCGACATCGTGGCCCATGGAGAGATGAGTTGGCCCTCTAGGCCTAGCACTTCTGACACTGACTGGCCGACAGCAACTGGTTGGGAGTAGTGGTGTCACCCTCGCACCCAACACGCGGTGTTGGTCATGGCTCTCATCGCAATGTTTACGGCCGTCTCGTTTGCTTGTTATAGTATTTGTGTTACCGTTTGTGTTGCCCAGCTTTTTTGTTATTTCTTGTTTTTGCGCCAGCGGCGCTTTGTCATCCAGCGAACCTATTCTAATGCTTTGTTTGTGCGCTGTCTTTCAATTATCTTTTCGATGCTTCCGTTTTTCCTAGTTGTCAGTCTTTGTATTCACAGTGCTTTTTGTACTGTTCAAATCAAAGACAATTAATAAAACGCTTGAATACATTTGGTGTTGTTAGTTTACTTTAGATGTCTCGATGTTCTGATTTCACTAACAGTTATTTTGTGTGTCTAATTAGTCACTTAATACGATTTTGCTGTTCAGTTATGCCTTCAGGATACTGTCGTTTGGCAGGCGCTGCCTCGAAAACAGGCGCCAAAGATGGAATCTAACACTTGGTGCCCACGTTTGACGGCAGCGATGATTTTGTCGGGGTCGGCGGTCCAAGTGAAAGGTTTGGGTTTCTGGTTGTGCTCGACGAGGAAGCGGTTGATTGCCGCCTGAAGGTCGACGACGGAGTGGAAGACGCCTCGCTTGAGACGACGCTTCGACAATTTGGCGAAGAAGCCTTCGACCGCGTTGAGCCACGAGCACGAGGTCGGCGTGAAGTGGAAGGTGAAGCGCTGATGGCGATCGAGCCAGGCACGCACTTTGGGGTGCTTGTGAGCGGCGTAGTTGTCGAGGATGACGTGGACGGCCTTGCCGGCCGGCACTTGCGTGTCGATGGCGTTGAGGAAGCGGATGAACTCCTGATGGCGGTGTCGCTGCATGTTCTTGCCGATCACGGTGCCGTCGAGCACGTTGAGGGCGGCAAACAATGTGGTCGTGCCGTTGCGCTTATAGTCGTGTTGGTGTGGACGCCTTCCCTTCTTCATGGGCAGGCCGGGCTGGGTGCGGTCGAGCGCCTGGATCTGGCTCTTCTCGTCGACCGACAGCACGATGGCGTGGGCCGGCGGATCGACATAGAGGCCGACGACGCTCAGCAGGCCCATGCGAAAAGTTTACATCAATATATATCCTGCCAACAGCCAGACCACCTCGGCTTTGCCGTTCCGCTCTGTCGGATGCGATATCCTGCCAACCAGCCAGA
>NZ_JBSKBP010000101.1:0-5972 GCF_053714275.1 Mesorhizobium sp. Arg314
GAGCCTTACCGTGGCTCAGCAACTCAGGAGCCAAGGCCGTCGCGTTCCGATGCCGAACGCTGGCGCGCCGATCCAACGCACGAAGGCACGCAAGCAGGCACGATCCGGCCGCGTGGGCAAACATTGCCCGACTTGCGTGGCGCAGCAGGAAGACCTCATATCGGCGATGCATCCACGTCAACCCAGCGTGAAAACTCACAACAGCCGCATAGACCGAACAGCGGTGCAGCAAATCAACCAACCCGCCTGTCGCGTTCTCAGGGCGAGCAACGGCACGCCCACCAAGCTGCCGAAAATCCGCGAAGAGACGTTCCTCCGCCACGTGGCCAATCGGTCTCCAGTCCAGGTGAGCGATGGGGAAGGGCTCGCGTTGAGAATTCAGCCCCACAGAACCTGCAAGGTGTAGTCCCAGAACGCGAAGGAGGCCCGCACCGCATCTCCGACGCAATATCGGACCAGCAGAAGACCCTCGAAGCGACGCTTGCCATCGCCGGCACGGTGGTTGCCCGCGCCGGCAATCTCGACGGATTTTCGGATTCAGAGTTGGCCGATTTGGTGAACGACTTCAGCAGATGGCCGGACCAGCAGAAGACGTGTGAAGCGACGGTTGCCATCGCCGGCGCGGTGGTTGCCCGCGCCGGCAATCTCGACGGATTTTCGGATTCAGAGTTGGCCGATTTGGTGAACGGCTTCAGCAGATGGCCGGACCAGCAGAAGACGCGTGAAGCGACGGTTGCCATTGCCGGCGCGGTGATTGCCCGCGCCGGCAATCTCGACGGATTCTCAGATCAAGAATTGGCCAATCTGGTGAACGGTTTCGGCAAGTGGCCGCAAGAAGAAAAAGCACGCAAGGCGATCGTTGTCATCGCCGGCGAGCTCGGTTTCAAGGGCCGTCGCTTCAGCACTTTCAGCACGCCTGCGCTAGTCAGGATCGCCAACGGTCTGTCGCGGGGTATCGAGGGGGGAGAGACCGCCGGCGAGGTCGCCGAACCCGCCTTGCTGAAGGAACGGCTGCATCAGCTGGCGCACTACCTCCAATATGCCGAGCATCGGCTGCAGCAGGCCGATGTCCATGCCATCGCGAATATATTCAAGGCGTTGGGCAAGGCGCAGTTGTTGGACGATCTCGGTGCGCTGGCACAGCCGGGGCTGGACAGGCTCGAGGTGCTACGTGCCGCTCCCGGGTTTAAGCTCGACAACAACCTCGAGACGATGGGCAATCTTTGCGCCTCCCTGCTGCCACTGGCTCGCAGCCCGAAGCCGGTGTTGCGCTGGCACCGCAGGTCGGCGCTGAACCTGCTCAACGCCATCCAGCCGGTGGTGGAACACAAGATCGATGCCCATCTCGAGCCAGGCCAGGCCGAGCGCGCCAGCGGCGCCAATGCAAGCCGTTGCCCGGCGCTTTCGATCCATCAAGTGCTCAAGACCCGGGCGGTGCTGGAGACGCTCTACCGACGGCCCTATGTCGACGGCGACGAGCTCGCCTTGCAGGCCAGGCAGGAAGAGCTGCACGGCAAGACCAGGCAGATCCTGGACAGTGCCCGCGCCCTCATCTACGCCGACCGTTCCTACATGAGCTGGAACGTGATCGCCGAGATCGACGCGAAGGAGCCGCTCGAAGCGCTCGACACCTTCATGGCGCAGAACGCATCGATGGTCCAGGCCCAGCATGCAGCCGCCAGCTTCGATGTCCATCGGGTCCTTCAGGCCATGGACCACGAGCCGAGACCGCCGCAAGGCGATGCCGGACTGATGCGGCTGTCGGTGGTCGACATGAAAGGCCGGCCGCTGGCCAGCGAAGCCGAGTTGCGCTATTCCATTTTCCACCGCTTGACCTCGGGCGCGGTGAAGGTGGTGGCGGTGCAGCTAAAGGGAACTCCGACTGGCGCCATGCTGACACGCACGTTCCCCGTGGAGGGCGTGCCCTACCGCATGGACCTGTTCGGCGGCAGCAAACTGAAGCCGCCGCAAGAGAGCCTGAACAAGCTTGCCTCTCACCTGCCCTTCGCGGCCGCAGAGGCCCCAAGCGGCAAGCTTTTGGCGATCCCCTATGCCGACACGGCTCCGGGTACGGCATTTGAGCGGCTGTCGCGGGCCTGGGCGCCGTTCAAGGAAGCCTATTACTATACCCAGCGCCGCGGATTCGCCGCGCCGCCGGGCATCCCCGACGTTGGCCCGCATGATTATGCGCTGGAAGGGTGCTTCAAGCTGTCCCTTCTGCCCGACCGCCCCGCAGGCGCAGTCCATCCCTTCCGGTTCGAAGGGCGAGACGGCGAGATCGCCTTGCGGCCGCATGACGGCTGCGGCTTCATCAGGGCTTCACTGGCCGAGCGCATGCCGGCCATTGCCCGGGCTCGGCACGACGCTCCCGAGCGGATGCCTGCCTTTGCCGATAAAAGGCAATCGGCGGTACCGCCCTCGGCGCTGCAACATTATCCGCGTAGCGTCGAGGTGGCACAGGAGACCCGCGAGAAGGCTCTGGCTTGGCTCGAAACCCATCAAAGCCTCACCGCCGAGGAGCTGTTCCGGACGGTCACGGGCGGGCATATCGAGGGTTCGAGCGCTATCGCCGTGCCGTCCAGCGACGAATGCCTGCATGTGCCGACGGGCAAGAGCAAGACCTTGACCCGTGACGCTGGCGTGCTTGTCGGACGCTCCCCCTATGACAAGCCCAACCTGCGCCCGTTCGCCGCCGACCGGGTCAGGTCGGCGCGCGACGGCGATCGGACCGCGGCGTTCCTGGATCGGTGCGTGGCCTTCCAATACAGCTTCAACGTCGCGCACAAGTCGGGGGCTGGGCTTGCCGCCGACGATCCGACCTTCTTTGCCAAAGGCATCTTGATCGTTGTGCCCGACGAAATGTGGCCGGCGGACTTCGCCGAGCGCGGGGTGGTGATGTCTGCCGAGGACGTAAAGTGCCATTCGCGCTGGCTGGAGGAAAAGGACCGGGTCAAGGCCGACACCGCGCTCGAGTGCGTCGGCATCCTGCAGGCGACGGAGGTGTTCGCGCCCGGCTCTTTGGTTGCGGTTCCGAGCGCCGAACAAAAAAAGCTCGACGGCGATTTTGACGGCGACACCGCCATCATCATCGGCGACCGGCCTCGCCTTTACGAGCATGTGCGCCAGTTCGACGCGCAGCTGCAGGCACGCGGCATCGCCTCGATGAAGCCGCCGAAGTCGCACACGCCGGCCATTGAGAAAGGCGGCTACCAGTTCAGCCGGTCCAAGCAGATCCTGTCGGCCACCGGGCTGGTGCTGGAGACCTACAGCTGCCTGCAGCGCAACATGCTGGCGCAGCCGCTGGAGGCGCAACGCTGGTTTGCAGAGCGTGCCATCTTCGGCACCTACGAGGGCATTCATCATGAGCTCAAGGCCGACATCCGCGCACTGTTGCAGGAAGATCGGCCGGATGGCCAGACCCTCCATGAGCTCATCGCCAGGGCGGGGGAAGACAGCAAGGCCGCCAGGCATCCGGTGGCCTGCGAACTGGCCGCCTTGCTAGTGGCCGAGCTCCAGGAATGGAACCTGCAGCTTAATAGCGAGCCGGCTCATGAGCAGTCGGACGTCAAGCAGCAGTTTGCGCGATCGGTGGCCTCAACCGGCGCGAAGCCTGCCGTCAGCGCCGACGCCGGTGCGCTCTTCCCGAAACTCAGCGAATCCTATCCGGCAACCGCCGACGCCAGGAAGCGCATCGACTTCCTGCTCAACCATTACCAGCCGCGCATCGATCCGCGGCCCGACGGTTACAACCCGGACGATCTGCATGAAAGCGCCATCAATCTATTGAGCGTCGGCATCAAGGTAGGCACGGACGCCTACAAGTCCGATACCGGTGCGCGGATGTTCATGCAAAAAACCACCGAATTGCAGCGGCTGTTGGAGCGGAGGCCGGGCTTCAAGTCGGCGCCCTATGTCAAGGCGCAGGCGGCAAAGCTCCACCAGGGCCGGTTCGACGTCGATGGCAGCCTGGCGGATCTGGAGGACAACCCCACGCTGGCGGCCTCGGTCATGGAGGCCTCGATCAGACTCGCCGTCGAAAAGCGCATCCTGCCCAGCGCCTTAGCAATCTCGGCCGACGACGACCCCGCCAGCAGGATAACGCCGAGCAGCGAACAGGCCCTGGAGCGCGCCAGGCTCGAAGCCGCCCCCGCCGAACCGCAAGAAAGCGCGATTACCGAAACTGTGCATGCGGTTGCCGAGCTTTTGCGGCAGGACGGCATCGAGGTGAAGGTGCCGCATCTTGACCAACGGTCGCGCGGACAGGTCTGGATAGCCGACGAGTTGACCGGCCAGAGCGTGAGCGCGGCGCCAGAGGCCCAACTGGTCACCAAGCGCCATGTCTTCGAGATCCCGGACGAGGCTTTTACGCGCGCCTTCAGGAAGGCGGCGCTGGCCTTCGAGGAGCGGGACTGCAGCGAGGTCGAGACCACCAACTGGTTCATCAGGACGGACACGCCGCGGTTACGCGGCGTTCACACGGCGTTCAGAACCGCGCAGAACTATCGCTTCGAGGTCGAGTTCCATACGCCGGCCAGTTACCGGGCCGACCTCGCGCAGCGCGCGCAGAGCGAATGCGAGCTGGTCCCCATTCCCCGTGGAGCCTGGGAGATATTACACTGGGGCTCGTCAGGAGAAAGTAGGTCGAGGGCGGCAGGGACCTCCAGGTCGCTCACCGTCGCAAGACAACAGATTGCGGTTGCGGTCGCTCGCTCGCCGCACGCCGGCGAGATCCTCGCGGCCCTCGGTACGCGGCCGGTCGTGCTCGTCGGCATGCCGGCGAGCGGCAAGTCGACCATCGGCGCCCAGCTTGCCAAGGAGTTGGGGGTGGAGTTTGTCGACATCGATAAGCGTATCGTCGCCGAGCACGGCAATCTGATGGAGATGTTCGCCGACTCCGGCCGCGGCGAGGCGCACTTCAGGGACCTGGAGACCAAAGAGCTCACCAAGCAGCTGGAGAGAGGGCCCATCGTCATCGCAACCGGGGGCGGCTGCTTTGGCAAGGAGTCCAATCAAGCCCTGATCCTTAATAAGGCGAGGTCGATCTGGCTCGACACCGAGCTGAAAGAGCTCCACAGGCGCCTCAAGAGGGACACCAGCCGGCCGCTGCTGCAAGGCGCCGACATCGAGCAGAAGGTTGACCAGCTGTACGAAGAGCGCAGTCCGTTCTACCAAAAGGCCGATATCAGGTTGCCCCTCGTCCCGCCCTTTCAAAAAGACAAGAAGGACGCCCGCATTTGCGTAAAGGAACTCTACGCTTTCCTGTGCAGCGACAGAGAAGCCGCTCTGCCCGCTGCCGAGATATCACATGTCTCCGGTGCTTCCGGCACCGCCATCAGCATGTCCCCCAACAGCGCAGCGTATGCACGATGATCATCACAACGGCTACGATTGCGGGGGCGGCGTCGTGGAAACCGTCCAGGCGCCGGCGGCACCATTGAGTGAAGGGGAACGGCCGCCGCCCCTCGACACCCTCACCGCCGACCCGCAGCCTTTGCTGGCCGGCAGTAACGCACGAGCGGATTTAGCGTCTTCCACGAGAAGCAGAGAACGCTCAAGTCGAGGACGATAAGCTCTAGGCGGCAACAATCAAAGGTTCTTTCGCAGGTTTGGTGCAGGGTGAGAAGCCTGATGGCCGAGTTGATCCGGCCTGGATGACACAGGAAGATTCGCCGCACAAAGACGAACCGCCGGTGCCGGGTCGCGAGCCAGATCCTGGTGATAGACCGGGAAGGATCAGCTCCGAGTCTAAACGTTCCTCCCTCTCAGCACACCTGAAAGGACGAACGGCACCAGAGGACACCCCCGACAAACACCCCAATCAGGGGGCGACATCATCTCGGAACAAGGGGGCGACATGCCTCGGAATTTGCACTCTGCCCAAAGCCGGACTGTCTAGGTCGCAAACTCATAAACTGGGTATCGTGCTGATGTAAGTTCTGATTCAAGGCTTCTTTTGGAGGCTTTGATGCGTC
>NZ_JBSKBP010000102.1:0-5953 GCF_053714275.1 Mesorhizobium sp. Arg314
TCGAGGCGGCGCGAGCTTTTGCCAGCTCACCGACAAGCGAGGTACCGCAAAATGGCGGCCATAACCATCGAAAAAATCGAAAGAACCTTCGCCGCTACAACCGTGCTCCGCGACGTCTCGCTTGAGATCGCCGATGGCGAGTTCCTGACGCTTCTGGGACCGTCTGGCTGCGGAAAGTCAACGCTGCTTAGGATCTTGGCCGGGCTCGATGTGCAGACAGGCGGATCGGTTGCGATCGGGGATCGGGTTGTCGACGGCGTGCGTCCTAAGCGACGAGACGTGGCGATGGTGTTTCAGTCCTACGCCCTCTATCCGCATATGACGGTACAGGAGAACATGAGCGTACCGCTCCGTATGCGCCGGCTAAGCGGCTGGCAAAGGCTGCCGCTGATCGGGCGTTGGCTGCCGGGTACAAAAGCGATTCACGCCGAGATCGAAATCGACGTGATGCGCACTGCCAAGGCACTCGGCATTGGCCATCTTCTGGCGCGCAAGCCCGGTCAATTGTCTGGCGGCCAGCGTCAGCGTGTCGCCGTCGGCCGTGCCATGGTCCGCCAGCCTGCCGTTTTCCTGATGGACGAACCGCTGTCCAATCTCGATGCCAAACTGCGCGTCCAGATGCGCGCCGAGATCAAGGAACTGCACAAGCGGCTCGGCGTCACCTTCGTCTATGTCACCCATGACCAAGCCGAAGCCATGACCATGTCCGACCGAGTGGCGGTCATGCTCGATGGCGAACTTCTCCAGGTGGCGACGCCGCAGGAGATCTATGCCGATCCGGACGATCGACGGGTCGCCGAGTTCATCGGATCGCCCAAGATCAACATCCTTGAAGCAAAGTTGCACGAGAACGGTCTCGCCAGCACAGCTGGCACGACCTTTGCAATCCTCTCCCACATTGCCCAGGGCTCGAGCATTTCGGTTGGAATCCGTCCGGAGGCTTTCCATCTCGTCAACGGCCACGGCACAAATGTTCTGACAGGTGCGGTGCGTCTGGTCGAGCACATGGGCTCCGACTTGTTCGTTCATCTAGACGTACCGGGGAGCGACCATCGGGTCGTAGCCCGACTGCTTGCCGAACGAGCACCGCAGATCACATCCGGTCAGACGTTGCATCTTGGCGTCAGGTCGGAACGCCTGCTTCTGTTTGGCGCTGACGGACGGCGCCTGCGTCCCAGCGATCATCCAGGGGCGACCGTCTTGAAATTGAAGGAGCGCACACAGTGAGCGTCGTCTCTTCTCGCTCAAGCGAACTGGCGAAATCGTCGCCTGATTGCGTCGTCTCCCGGGAGGCACTGCGCCGTCACAGGATCAGTGAGGTACTCGCCGCCTGGTCGCTCGCCGGCCCGGCCTTGGTGCTGCTCATCTTCCTGTTCTTCCTGCCGGTGTTCGCCGTCTTTGGTATCGCGCTGACCGACTGGCAGTTCGGCGCAAGCTCGATGTCCTTCGTCGGCTTCGACAACTTCAGGGAAGTCTTCGCCGATGAGGGCTTCCGCGCCTCGTTCGTCAACACGATCCTGTATGTGGTGATCGTCGTGCCAAGCACGATCGTGCTGGCATTGGCGATCGCGCTTCTGATCGAGAGCGGCAAGTCCTGCCGTGCCTTCTATCGGGCCATTCACTTTCTGCCCTTCATGGCGACGCTAACGGCCATGGCGATCGCCTGGGAGGCGCTCCTGCACCCCACCATCGGCCTGGTCAACCAGACGCTTGCAAGCTTCGGCCTGCCGACCGCCAACTGGCTGCGTGACGAGAATACCGTTCTGCCGGTGCTGGCTGTGATCGGCATCTGGCAGAACCTCGGCTATGCCATGGTACTGTTCCTCGCCGGACTGAAGTCGATCCCGCAGGACCTCTATGACGCCGCCGACATCGATGGCGCCGATCTCTGGCTCGACCGCTTACGCACTGTCACCCTGCCGATGCTCGGCCCCGTCACCATGTTCGTCTTCATCGTCGTGGCACTCAAGGCGTTCGAGACCTTCGACACCGTGCAAGTGCTGACCCAGGGCGGGCCGGGACATGCCTCCGAGATGCTGCTCTACACGCTCTACCGCGAGAGCTTTGAGTATCTGCGCACCGGTTACGGCGCCGCAGTCGCCGTCGTCTTTCTCTTCATCGTCGTCTCCCTGACGCTGATCCAGGCGCGCGTGTTGGACAAAAAGGTTCACTACCAATGAGCACGCACAGCACCCAAGGGCTAGCCATCCCATCGGCCATCATGAGACATGCCGCGCTTCTGGTCACCTCCGCGCTGATCCTCGTTCCTTTCGTCTGGATGGTGTCTCTGTCGATCAAGCCACCGGGGGAAATTTTCCGCGCCTCCTTCAGCTTCTGGCCCGAACACTTCTACGGCGTCGAGAACTACACCAGGGCGCTGACGAGCTCTCCGCTGCCGCGCTACATGCTGAACGGCGTTATCGTCTGCACCGCAATCCTCGCGCTCCAGATCGCAGTCTGCGCGCCGGCGGCCTACGCACTCGCCAAGCTGGATTTTCCCGGCCGCAGTCTCCTCTTCGCGCTTGTGTTGATCGCGCTACTTTTGCCCCATGAGGTGCTGGCGCTGCCACTCTTCGTCCTCGGCTACAAGCTCGGCATTCTCAACACCTATGCAGCGCTGATCTTTCCTTACGTGGTCTCGCCCTTCGGCATTTTCCTGTTCCGCCAGTTCTTCAAGACGATCCCCGATGACGTCGTCCATGCCGCACGGCTCGATGGGTTTTCTGAACTCGCCATCGTCTGGCGCATCATGGTCCCGATGGCGCTGCCGGCCATAATCGCCTTCGCTATCTTCTCTGTCGTATCTCATTGGAACAGCCTGTTCTGGCCGCTGATCGCTGTGCGCGAGCAGAACCTGATGCCGCCGCCGCTCGGCATCATGGTCTTCAAAAACGAGGAGGCAGGTAACGACTACGGTCCCCTTATGGCGGCATCCACCATCGTCGTCCTCCCACTCGTCATCGCCTTCCTCTCCGCCCAAAAGTGGTTTGTTGAAGGTCTGACTGGAGGCGCGGTGAAGTGAAGTTATAGCGTCCCCAATTGATGCGGATCAAAGCAGACAAACAATCAGATAAACTAGGGATTTGGTCATGGAAATTAACAGAAGAGAACTGCTTTCGGGTCTCGCTGCCCTGACGATTTTGGGATGCGCTGGACGACCTAGCTACGCAGCGGGCAACGGCATCCAATTCGGAACCATATCAGCTGCGTCAATTAAAGGGATCAACGACGCTGCAGAGCAGGAATTCAAAGCTCGCTTCCCAAGCAGCGGCCTTCGGCAAGTTCCGCTAGGCGACAATTGGGAACCTGCTCTCCAAACCCTGCTCCGCCAGGCAATCGTTGGTGACAAGCCAGATTTCATAGAGCAGGCATTGAACTACACCAAGCTCCTTAACAGCCGAAAATTGGTGCAACCGCTCGACCAGTTAATTGAAGCAGACGGCGGATGGGAAGTGCTGGGTCTTCCCGCGGCAATGAAGGATACGGTCTCAGCAGGAGGGAAGGTTTACGCCGTCCCCTATGCAACGACGATTCCGGTGCTGTACATCAATCGTGATCTGGTCAAGTCGGCAGGATTTGATCCAGACAACTTCCCCACTACCTGGCCGGAAATATTCGAAATTTCCAAAAAGATCCACGGCTCGAAAAAGGACATTATAGGGATCAATCTTGAATATGACGCCTCCGCAGCCTGGATGTTTCAGACTTTCCTGATGGGTTATGGCGGACGAATGATGACCCCCGACGACTCAACGATAATGTTCAACAGCGAAGCGGGCAAAAAAGCTCTCGAGCTAATCGCCGAATTTGGTCGCTCCGGTTCCGTCGATATGTTGTCTGCACAGGCAAGGCAGGCATTCAGTGCCGGCACTCTCGGCATCAATGTGCGCACTGCCTCCGGTATTCCCGGGGTCGTGAAGCAGAGCGCCGGCAACTTCGACTTCGACATTAAGCCGCTCCCGATCTTGTCCAAGGAGGGAGTTATTCCAGGAGCCGGTAACGGTCTGATGATGCTGACCGACGATCCCGAAAAGCAGAAAGAAGTATGGGAGTTCTTCAAGTTTATGTTGAGTGGCGCTGGCCAGAAGATTCTGGTCGAGAACTCCGGATACATGCCAGTCAATCAGGATGTGGTGAAGGCCGGCGGCGCACTCAGTAGCTTCTATGATGCGCATCCGTTGCAGAAAACGTCGCTTCAACAGCTTGATCGTGCCGTCGATTGGTATGCATTCCCGGGCGACAATTCGGTGAAGATTTTCGACGCAATGATCGAGGCTCAGCGTCAGCTCATCACTGGTCGGACCACTCCAGACAAGGCTATGGCGGACATGGTCGAGGCGACTACAAAGTTGCTTGGCCGGTGAGCTGTTCCAGTGGGGGGGCACGATTGTCTACCACCTCTACTGCAGCGAAATAGATGGGCCGATGATCTGCGAACCGGTGGCGGCATGGCCCCCGTTTCTGGGGGCTTGCCGGCCCGAAACAACGCGATGAAGAGAACGCTAGGACAAATAAGATGAATCCAATCAATATGAGTGGAAACCTGCCCCCGCTCGTGCCTCATGTTTTCGACGACATCTACCGCGCCGCGATCGCCCAAGTTCTGGATGACGGCTCTCTAAATTCTTTGATAGGCGCTCACCAATTCTGCGGTTCGGAACGCGACCGAACCGCTGGCGCGCGATTTGCGGCTTTGCGGCTCCCAGAGATTCCCCCATCGGATCGGGTGGTTGTCGCCAATGGGACGCAAAGTATCTTGTCCATGCTTTTGTATAGCCTCGTCGGGAAAGGCGGCTGCCTTGCTATCGAGGCGTTGAGCTATCCGACGATGCACCAGTTCGCCGACATGTTCGGCTTTCGCCTGAGCGCAGTGCCGATGGACCACGAGGGACTCGAACCAGAGGCCTTCGAGGCGACCTGCCGTAAGGATGCGCCTTCCGCCTATTATGCGCTTCCCACCCTTCAGAACCCGACAACAGCAGTCATGAGCGTCGAACGGCGAAAAGCGATTGCAGAAATATGCCGCCGCTACAATGTCGCGATCATCGAGGACGACATCTATAGCCTGTTGCCGCGTGACATTCCGCCGCCGCTCTCGTCTTTCGCACCGGAACTTTCCTGGTACATCCTTGGTACTGCCAAATCCATGGCAGCTGCGCTCAAGGTCGCTTATCTCGTCGCGCCGAAAGCAGAGGATGTACCTAAGCTGTTCTGGCCCGGGGTACGCGCGACCTACTGGATGTGCGCGCCGATCAACGCAGCTGTCGCGTCCAGACTGATCGAGGGGGACGGGGCTGCCCGCATCATCGAAGCTGTGCGTACAGAAACGCGCGAGCGCCAGGCCCTTGTTGCGGCTCGCTTTGCTGGTGCCGATCTCCGCACCATGCCTGAATGCTTGCATGTCTGGCTTCCCCTTCCGGAAGAGCGCCCGGCGGCAAAGTTCGTCGAAGTGGTGGGCTCCCTCGGGGTCAACATCAGCCCCAGCGCCACCTATGCGTTCGGCGATGGCACACCGCCAAATGCGATCCGCTTTGGAACCGGCACAGCCCGGAATCGAGCCACCTTTGAACGCGGCTTGGATGCCATCATCCACGCCTACAATTCGGCTCCCGCCGGGAAGAACCGGACCCACCAGAGAACAGCGGTCTATTGACGAACTACCAGCGAACCTCCGGATAGTTTGCTCAACCCCAGAGGCTGGATCAGCTCTTTTGACCCAAGGAGAACCACGATGCCTAGACAGCCAAAGTGAGGCACCAAGATCAAGCCTCGTCTAACGATGGGCCCAGGCAGCCTTGCTTGGGCAACCGGTCACTTCGAGAAAAAGCCCCGCGACTTGCCGGGGCGAAGCTTCAACGCCGCTCGATAAGGAGCCTTCAAATGAAACGAATACTGTTGTCGGTTATTGGCGCCATCGGCCTGATGGCATCTGCGTCTTGGTCGCACGCCGAAC
>NZ_JBSKBP010000103.1:0-5780 GCF_053714275.1 Mesorhizobium sp. Arg314
ATGACGGCGCTTCACCTGGCGCCGCAGCCTGTCGTCCTTCTCTCCAGGGCGCCACTTGGAACCGATGCGTCGAGCACGCTCGCCCAGGGCGGCCTCGCGGCAAGCCTGACGCGGGCAAGCGTCGCGGCAATTGCGGCCATCGGCGTCGACCTCATCTCCGTCGGCTGGCTCACCCACAGCGCTCCGATCCTCGACATCGGCCTCGAGATACCGCCCGACCGAAACTGCAACAGGCATCTGAACTGAAGGGAGGGGACATGAACCGTGATCGTAAGAACTGCTTTGGCCGCAGATCAACCCGCGCCAGCACATCCCTAGTTCCACCGGCTGCCGGGGCAAGCCTGCTCGATGCCAGGCGACACACTTCAACGGTGGAGGCAGAAGCAACGGGCCAGCAACAAGGAACAAAAGACCGCGCGGAGGCACTTGGCTTTATAATCTGCCGGCTCGACGAACTGCGCCAGATGGCTGCCTCTCATGGGCTGGAACTCCTCGGTTATTTGCTGGACGTCGCCTTCACCGAATCCTGCGACGCGATCAGACGGGAGCGTTCCTCCGCTCGAGGCCAAGAAACCTCGCGATAGGCGCCGAGCCGAGAGAGGACCGCCAGACGGGTGGATTAGGCTTGCAAAGTCGTTCTTGGAGAAAAAGGCATGCGCAAATTCGTTGCCGGCAAGCTGCACGGCATCTATGTCACCGAGGCCAACCTCGACTACCACGGCTCGATCACGCTCGACCCCGATCATTGCGAAGCAGCCGGCATCCTGCCGATGGAATTTGTCGAGATATGGAACAAGAATTCCGGCGCACGCATCTCCACTTATGTCATCCTTGGCGAGCGGGGGTCGCGCTGCTGCATCCTCAACGGCGCCGCGGCCCGCACCTGCCAGCCGGGCGACCAGGTCATCATCTGCAACTCGGTCTATGTCGACGAGGCAAAGCTCACCAAGCTCAAGCCGCGGGTGCTGACCTTCGACAGGGATAATCGCATCGTTGAGCGCCTGACCTATTCCGTCGAGACGAATGCCGACGGAGGCTATAGTTTCTCCATACTCGATGAGGCTCGCAAAGCGCTCCCCGTACCGGCGCTGGTGGGCAGATCATGACAGGCACCTACGCCTGTTTCTCTTGCGGCTAATGCCGGAAGCTTTTGGGAAGGAAATGGCATGAACGTCGAACTGCAGCTGAATGCCGCCTCGGCCAGCGGGGCATTCCCCCAATGGAGCCGGGAAGCCGCGCAGGCACTCCACGACCTGCCCTTCAACGATCTGCTGTTTCGGGCTCAGACCATCCATCGCGAGAATTTCGATCCCAACCGGGTGCAGCTGTCGCGCCTGCTCTCGATCAAGACCGGCGGCTGTCCCGAGGATTGCGGCTATTGCAGCCAGTCCGCGCATCACCAATCCGGTCTCAAGGCCTCGAAGCTGATGGAGGTTCAACGCGTCATCGCCGAGGCCAGGAAGGCGCGCGATGCGGGCGCCACGCGCTATTGCATGGGGGCCGCCTGGCGCAGCCCCAAGGAGCGCGACATGGATGCCGTGGTCGCCATGGTCGAAGGCGTGAAAGCGCTCGGCATGGAGACCTGCATGACGCTCGGCATGCTCGACCTCGATCAGGCGCAGCGGCTCAAGCAGGCCGGCCTCGACTACTACAACCACAACATCGATACCTCCGAGCGCTACTACAGCGAGATCATCTCGACCCGGACCTTCACTGAGCGGCTGGAAACGCTTGGCCACGTCCGCGACAGCGGCATCAAAGTCTGCTGCGGCGGCATTGTCGGCATGGGCGAGGAGGAGGCCGACCGTATCGACATGATGGTGACGCTCGCCAACCTGCCACAACCGCCCGACAGCGTGCCAATCAACATGCTGATCCCGATCGAGGGCACGCCGCTCGGCGGGGCCGAACCGATCGAGCCGATCGAGTTCGTCCGCACCATCGCGCTCGCCCGCATCATGATGCCGAAATCGCATGTGCGGCTCTCGGCCGGCCGCACGGCGATGAGCGACGAGATGCAGGCCCTGTGTTTCTTCGCCGGCGCCAACTCCATCTTCGTCGGCGACACGTTGCTAACCGCCGACAACCCCGGAGAGGACAAGGACAGTGCTTTGTTCCGCCGGCTGGGCATCAAGCCGATGGAGCGCGAAGCCCAGTGAACGGGCGAGCCTTGGTCGACCGCTACGAGGCCAGCTTGCGCGGGCTGGCCCGCAAGGACCGTTTGCGGAGCCTCAGCGCCCGCTCGGGCACCGACTTCGCTTCCAACGACTATCTCGGCCTCGCGCGCTCGAAGCGCATGGCCGATGCGGTCGCGGCGGCACTAGCCGCCGGCACCCCCGTCGGGGCGACGGGCTCGCGGCTATTGCGTGGCAACACGCCTGAGCACGAGTCGCTCGAGGCCAAGGCATCCCAATTCTTCGGTGCCGAGCGCGCGCTGTTCTTCGGCGGCGGCTATGTCGCCAATTTCGCGGTGCTCACGACCCTGCCCCAGAAGGGCGATCTGGTCGTGCTGGACGAACTCATCCACGCCAGCGCGCATGAGGGAGCGCGGGCCGGCCGCGCCGATGTGGTGGAAGCCGCGCACAATGACCCGAGTGCCGTGAACGATGCGATCCGGACCTGGCGCGCGAGAGGCGGCGCGGGCCGGCCCTGGATCGTTGTCGAGAGCCTCTACAGCATGGACGGCGACCGGGCTCCGCTCGGCGATCTGATCGCGGTCGCGGATCGGCACGATGCATTCTTGTTCGTCGACGAGGCTCATACCACCGGCGTCTACGGCCCAGACGGGCGCGGTCTTGCTCACGATTTCGAAGGCCGCGACAATGTCGTGGTGCTGCATACGTGCGGCAAGGCGCTGGGTGGGTCCGGTGCGCTGGTCACCGCACCTGCAGTCCTGTGCGATTATCTGGTCAACCGCTGCCGTCCCTTCATCTACGCCACCGCGCCCTCGCCGCTAATGGCAGTTGCGGCCGCAACGGCCCTCGACATTGTTGCCCAGGAGCCGGATCGCCGCGAACGGCTGGCGAGGCTGGTCGCGCTTGCCGGCAAGAGGACCGAGGACCTCGGCTTGCCCGGGAGCGGTTCGCAGATCTTGCCGATCGTCGTCGGCGACAATCGACGCACCATGGCGCTGGCGCAGGCTCTGCAGTCGCGCGGCTTCGACGTGCGCGGCGTCCGCCCGCCGACCGTGCCCGAAGGCACGGCGAGGCTGCGGATTTCGCTGACGCTGAATGTCGGCGAGGCCGACGTTTCGGAACTGTTCGATGCTCTTGCCGCAGAATGGAAGCGCGCGCCATGACGGTGCAGATTGTCATCACCGGGACCGACACCGGCGTTGGTAAGACGGTGTTCGCGGCTGGCCTTACGGCGCTGCTCGACGGCATCTACTGGAAGCCGGTGCAGTCAGGCACCCGAGCACAGACCGACAGCGAAATCGTCTCCCTCCTCGCGGGACTGTCTGCCGATCGGATGTTGCCGGAAGCCTGGCGCCTTACCGAGCCCCTGTCGCCGCACCGGGCGGCCGAATTGGACCGCGTGGAAATTGACGCGCAGGCACTTACTCTGCCGCCGACCGACCGCCCTCTTATCGTGGAAGGTGCGGGCGGGGTGATGGTGCCCCTCAACAGGCACACACTCTACATCGACGTCTTCGCGCGGTGGAACGCGCCCGTCGTGCTCTGCGCCCGCACCGCGCTCGGCACGATCAACCACACGCTGCTCTCCATTGAGGCTCTTCGCGCTCGCTCGATACCGCTGCTTGGCGTGGTGTTCATCGGCGACCGGGTGGTTGATACGCAAAAGACAATCGCCCAGATGGGCAAGGTTCTTGTGATTGGCCGCCTCCCATTTCTCCAGTCGCTGACACCGGGAACACTTGCCGCGAACATGCAGGAATTATTCAGGGCCACCGACTTCATCGGAGCTAGTCGATGAAAAACTCCGCTGTCTGGCATCCCTTTACCCAGCATGCCATGGAGCCGTTGCCGCCGACGGTCGTGCGTACCGAGGGCGCCTATATCGAGACGCGCGAGGGTAAGCGCATCCTCGATGCGATTTCCTCCTGGTGGGTCATAACCCACGGCCACCGCCACCCGAAGATTGTCGAGGCGATCCGGGATGCGACCGAGACACTCGACCAGGTGATCTTCGCCGGGCTCAGCCACGAGCCGGCCGAGCGATTGGCCTCCGAGCTGGTCGACATGGCACCGCCGGGCCTCGACTGGGTGTTCTATTCCGACAGCGGCTCGACCAGCGTCGAAGTGGCGCTCAAGATGGCGCTTGGCTTTCACCGCAACCTCGGTGCGCCGCGATCGCGCATCGTCGTTATCGAGCGCAGCTATCACGGCGACACCATAGGCACGATGAGCGTCGGCGCGCGCGGTGTCTTCAACGCCGCCTACGAGCCGCTTCTGTTTGCGGTCGACACCATCCCCTTCCCCGCCGCAGGCCACGAGCAGAAAACGCTCGATGCATTCGAACGGCTGGCGCGCGACCGCGAGGTTGCCGCGCTGATCATCGAGCCGCTGGTGCTCGGCGCCGGCGGGATGCTCATGTATCGTGCCTGGCTCGTCGCCGAACTGAAGCGCATTGCCGAGCGTTCCGAAACGCTTTTCATCGCCGACGAAGTGATGACCGGCTGGGGTCGCACCGGCACCATGTTCGCCTGCGATCAGGCGGCGATTGCGCCTGATATATTGTGCACGTCCAAGGGTCTGACCGGCGGCTCGCTGCCGCTCGCGGCGACACTTGCCACCGATGCGATTTTCCGGGCGCATTACTCCAGCGACCGTGCCAAGACCTTCTTCCATTCGAGCTCCTACACGGCGAACCCGATCGCCTGCGCGGCAGCGCTCGCCAATGTCGGCATCTGGAACGACGAGCCTGTGGCGGAGCGTGTGGCAGCCCTGTCGCGGATGCAGTCAGAAAAGATTGTGCGATTCAGCGAGGACCCGCGCTTTGAGAATGTGCGCACCACCGGCACCATCGCCGCGCTCGACCTGCGCGTGGGCAGTGCCGGCTATCTGGCCGAGGTCGGCCCCAAGCTGCGCGCCTTCTTCCTCGAGCGCGGATTGCTGGTGAGACCTCTGGGCAACGTCATCTACGTGCTGCCACCCTATTGCGTGACGTCCGACGAACTCGACCGCCTCTATGATGCTATCGACGAGGCGGCCGGCGTTGCGAGCGCAAAAAGATGAACCGTAGGGCGCGCATCATAGGCCTTGGCCATCACGTGCCGGCTCGAAAAGTCGGCAATGCAGAGATCGAGGCAAGCCTCGGGCTGGAGGCAGGCTGGATCGAGGGGCGCACCGGCATCCGTTCTCGCTTCTGGGCAGAACCAGACGACACGCTCTCCGGACTGGCGACACAAGCAGGCGAAACAGCGCTGCAGGCCACAGGCATCGATCGCAAGGACATCGGCCTGCTTCTGCTGGCGACGTCGACACCGGACCATCTCTTGCCGCCGAGCGCGCCGCTGGTGGCGCACAGGCTCGGCCTTGAAGGGGCCGGCGGGGTGGACCTGGCGGGTGCCTGCGCGGGATTCATCTACGCCATGACCTTCGCCGAAGGCTTCGTGCGCCTGCACAACAAGCCGGCCATTATCATCGCCGCGAACATATTGAGCCGTCGCATCAATCCGGCCGAGCGGGCTAGCGCCGTGCTGTTCGCGGATGCCGCCGGCGCCGTGGTACTTGCCCCGTCCGCCGATGCCGGCCACGGCATCCTCGGCGCCTCGATTGCTTCAGACGGATCCGCCTACGGCCTCATCCAGATCCCGGCGG
>NZ_JBSKBP010000104.1:0-5722 GCF_053714275.1 Mesorhizobium sp. Arg314
ACGTACATGTCGTATTCCTCGAAGGACCCTTCATCGAGAAGCACCTCGAGCCGTTCGCGCGCCGTCAGCTTGCCCTTGGCGTGCTGAGCGTCGATGCGCTTCTGGCCGCCGCCAAGGCGCGCTTCAGCGCGGCGCGCCTCCAACTGCTCCAGCACCGCCCGCATCAGCGTCCCGCCTTGTTGTCGAACCCGGCGCTGCCGGCAACGAACGCTGCCGGCAGCGGGACAATATCGAGCGCCGCAGCTTGATCGCGCGGACGCGGGGTTGAACCGGTTGTCGTCATGTCTTTCCCCTTTTCGCCGCTTTATTCGAGAGCACCCTGGGGCAGCAGCCCTCAACTTTGACGTTGTCGATCAAACGCACGCCCGCGAGCCATGCTGCCGCGAGCAGCCGTGCAGGCCTGTCGAGGCGCATGAGCGGTCCCAGATCGTCTTCGGCTCTCAGTTCCAGGTATTCGGTTGAATCATAGCCAGAGGCAACGATTGCAGAGCGCGCCCAGTTAAGCGTGTATGGCACCGGCTCGCCGGCCGACAGACGCGTGGCTGCATCCTGCAAAACAAGATGGAAAACGGGCGCAATGCGCCGCGCCTCGGAACCAAGGCGGACATTGCGAGACGAAAGCGCCAGGCCGTCGGGCTCTCGAATTGTTGGGCAAGGCACTATCGTGGCTAGGATGTCCAGGTCGCGCACAAGCCGCTTGATGACCTGTAGCTGCTGGAAATCCTTCTCTCCGAAACAGGCGACGTCTGCCCCGGTCTGGAGCAATAGCTTGGCAACAACGGTCGCGACACCGTCAAAATGGCCAGGCCTGAACGCGCCGCACAGACCCTCGCTCACGATTCCGACAGATATTTTCGTTGAGAACCCTGCTGGGTATATTTCAGCCGCATCCGGCGCGTAGAGAAGATGCGCGCCGGTTGGCTGCAGCTTGACCAGGTCTTCGGCCTCGGTGCGCGGATAGGCGGCGAGATCATCCGTGTTGTTGAACTGGGTGGGGTTGACGAACAGCGTGACCACCACCCGGTCGGCGCGTTCGAGTGCTATGCGCACGAGGCTCAAGTGCCCCTCGTGCAACGCCCCCATGGTCGGCACGACCGCGACGCGAAGGCCCTCCCGCTTCCACCTTGCGACAGCGGCACGCAAGGCCGCGACCGTTCGGACGACCGAGACGCTCATGCTGCAACTCCACCGGCGGCAGATGCCGAAGCATCGGCAAAGACATGCTCGTCCGCCGGGAAGCGCCTTTCGCGCACTTCCCGCGCATAGGCCGCAAGAGCCCCGTCGGCATCGTTCCCGAGTTCCGCGTATCGCTTGACGAATTTCGGACGGAACGTCGTGAACAATCCCAGCATGTCATCGATCACCAGGATTTGGCCGTCGCAGGCGGACGAGGCGCCGATGCCAATGGTGGGGATTGTGATCTGCTGCGTGATCGCACGTGCGGCCGGTTCCGGGATCTTCTCCAGAACGACCGAGAACGCGCCCGCTTCCGCCACGGCCAGGGCATCGTTCATCACCCGATCGGACGCTGCCCCCCTGCCCTGGACCTTGTAACCGCCAAGCGTGTTGACCGCCTGCGGCGTAAGGCCAACATGCGCCATCACGGGAATGCCGCGCGCGGTCAGAAAACCGATCGTGGACGCCATGCGCGCGCCGCCTTCGAGCTTCACCGCCGCACAGCCGGTCTCGGCCATGACGCGCGCCGCGCTGTGGAAAGCCTGCTCCGGACTTTCCTCGTAGGAACCGAACGGCATGTCGACCACCATCAGGGCTCGCGTGAGGCCGCGCCGCACCGCCCTGCCATGCAGGATCATCATCTCCAGCGTGACCCCCAGCGTGGACGGCAGGCCGTGAAGGACCATGCCGACGCTATCGCCCACCAGAACGACATCGCAATGCCGGTCCGCGAGACCGGCAACGGGAGTGGTGTAGGCGGTCAGGCAGACGATCGGTTCACCGCCCTTGCGGCCGGCTATGTCCGAAGGCGTCAGCGCCTTGCCTGTTGACTCGATACTCATTTGCGTTGCCCAGCCAGGTTGCATCTGCTTGCCTTTCTCACTGAAGGGGACGGTCCCCAGACGCGTTCCTCGTGACGGTTGGCCGCTCTACAAACTCCTCGCGATCAAGAGCTTCATGATCTCGTTGGTGCCGCCGTAGATGCGCTGCACACGGGCATCGCGCCACATTCGCGCGATCGGATATTCGTTCATGTAGCCGTAGCCGCCGAACAACTGCAGGCATTCGTCCATCACCTTGCCCTGCAGATCGGACAACCAGTATTTCGCCATCGAGGCCGTTGTGGCATCGAGCTCGCCGGCAACGTGCCGAGCGACGCAGTTGTTGTAGAAAATGCGGCCGATGGTGATTTCGGTCTTCAGCTCCGCCAGCTTGAACTGGGTGTTCTGGAAATCGAGGATCGCCTTGCCGAAGGCCCTGCGCTCTTTGACATAATCGACAGTCAGCGCCAGCGCCCGTTCGGACATGGCGACGGCGGCGGTGCCGACCATGAGCCGCTCCTGCGGAAGCTGCTGCATCAACTGGACGAAACCCCACCCCTCCTCGCTGCCGAGCAGATTCGCAGTCGGCACGCGCACATCGTTGAAGAAAAGCTCGGACGTGTCGTTGGACTTCAGGCCGATCTTGTCGAGGTTGCGGCCGCGTTCGAAGCCTTCGACCTCGTCGGTTTCGACGACGATCAGCGAGATGCCCTTCGCGCCCTCCTGCGGATCGGTCTTGGTCGCGACGATGATGAGATTGGCGTTCTGGCCGTTGGTGATGAAGGTCTTGGAGCCCCTGATGCGATAGTGGTTGCCGTCCTTTTCAGCCCGCGTCGCCAGGCCTTGCAGATCGGAGCCGCCGGCCGGCTCGGTCATCGCGATGGCGCCGATCAATTCGCCGGTGGCGAGCTTCGGCAGCCATTTCTGCTTCTGTTCCTCCGAGCCGTAATGCAGGATGTAGGGCACCACGATGGTGTTGTGCAGGACGATGCCGAAGCCGTCGACGCCGACATGGCTGACGGCCTCGGCGATCATGTTCTCATGCGCGAATGTGCCGCCGGCGCCGCCATATTCCGCCGGTACCGAGGCGCATAAAAGTCCGGCCGCTCCCGCTTTCCTCCAGGCCGACCGGTCGACGATCTCGTTCTTCTCGTAATCGTCGTAGCGCGGGGCGATTTCCGCATCCAGGAAACGCCGCGCCATGTCGTAGGCCATCGCGACGTCCTCGCCGGCCCAGGCCGGCCTGGGGAGCGAAAGGACTTCGGCGGGGTTGGCGGCCATGGTCATCCCCCGAGCTTGCCGCCTTCGGCCGCCAGTCGCTTGAGCAGCGGCGACAGGGTGAAGCCGGCTCCGAGACGATCCGCGTTCCGGTCCAGCGCCGAGACGATGTTTGAGACGCCGACCTGATCGCCCCAGAACATCGGGCCGCCTTTGTGGCGTGGCCAGCCATAGCCGTAGACCCATACGACGTCGATGTCAGAGGTGCGCTGCGCAAAGCCCTCCTCAAGGATCTTCGCGCCTTCGTTGACCATTGTGTAGAGCGTGCGCACCACGATCTCCTCATCGGAGATATGCCTGGGCACGATGCCGGCCTTCCGACGGAAGTCCGCCACGATCCCGGCGACGATCGGCGACGGTGTCGGTTTGCGCTTGGCATCGTAGTCGTAATATCCAGCCTGCTTCTTCTGGCCCCAGCGTCCTTCCGCGCAGAGCGCGTCCTGCAGGGTCTCGATCCGCGCTGGGTCGCGATGCCAGCCGATGTCGACGCCCGCGAGGTCCGCCATCTGGAACGGCCCCATGGGCATGCCGAAATCCGTATGAACCCGGTCGACCTGCTCGGGCGTGGCGCCCTCCAATAGCAGGGCCTCGGCATTGTCCTGCCGTGGGATAAGCATGCGATTGCCGATGAAGCCGTAGCAGACTCCCGCCACGACCGGCGCCTTGCCGATCCGGCGGGCGATCTCCATGCCGGTTGCGAGGGCGTCCGGCGCCGTCCTGGCGCCGCGCACGACCTCGACCAGCTTCATCACATTGGCCGGCGAAAAGAAATGCAGCCCCAGCACGTCGCTGGGGCGATTGGTGACGGAAGCGATGTCGTCGACATTCAGGAATGACGTGTTGGAAGCAAGCATGGCGCCCGCCTTGGCTACCCCGTCCAGGCGCGCGAATATCTGCTTCTTCAGGTCTATGTTCTCATACACTGCCTCGATCACCAGGTCGCAGTCAGCAAGGGCGTTGAAGTTTACCGTCGATGTCAGCAGCGCCATGGCCGACTCGACCTGCGCCTGTGTCATGCGTCCCTTGCTTGCGCTCGCCTCGTAGTTCTTGCGCACGACCCCGACGCCGCGGTCCAGCGCATCCTGCGCCATGTCGACGATGGTGACGGGAATGCCGGCCGAGAGGAAATTCATCGAGATGCCGCCGCCCATCGTGCCGGCGCCGATCACGCCGACCTTCTTGATGGCGCGCAATTGAGTGTCCCTCGGCAGGTCCGCGATCTTGGCGGCGGCGCGCTCGGCGAAGAACACATGGCGCAGCGCCTTCGACTGGTCGCCGTCGACCAGCGCATGAAACAGCGCGGCTTCCTTGGCCAGCCCCTTATCGAACGGCAATCCGGCCGCGGCCTTGACCGCCTCGATGCAGGCCAGGGGGGCATCGAGGCCGGCGATCTTGCGGGCGTTCTCCGCCGCGAAACGCTCGAAGACACCATCTTCGGCCTTGAGCGGGATATCGCGGGCGCGGCGCGGCGCCTTCGCCGCTCGGGCGAAGGCGATGGCCTGCTCCAGAAGCGTGGCTTCCTGGGCGAGCTGATCGACAAGGCCGAGAGCGGCCGCCTTCTCTCCCGAGATCGGCGTACCCGAAACGATCATGTTCAGCGCGGCATCCACGCCTGCCAGGCGCGGCAGCCGCTGGGTGCCGCCAGCCCCCGGCAGGATGCCTAACGTCACCTCCGGCAGGCCGAGCTTCGCGGCCTGCGCCGCCAAGCGATAGTGGCAGCCCATGGCGACCTCGAGGCCGCCGCCGAGCGCCATACCGTGGATTGCGGCGACCACCGGCTTGGGGCTGGCCTCGATCGCATTGATCAGGTCCGGCAGATACGGCGCTTCATGCGGCTGGCCGAACTCGGTGATGTCGGCGCCGCCCGAAAACAGCTTGCCCGCTCCCCGGATCACGATAGCCTTCACCCTGTCGTCGGCAAGCGCGCCGCGCAGGGCCTTGTCGATACCCTCGCGAAGGCCGAGTCCAAGAGCATTGACCGGCGGATTGTTCATCACGATTTCGAGGACATCGTCATGAAGATGCGTTTCGAGCATAGGAGTCTCCGGTCGAAATCGAATGGTTTGGAAGGTTGTTGCCCCGTCATGCCGCGACAGGCGTCAAAGCGCCTTCTGCAGCTCCGGCAGAATAACGAAGAGATCGCCGACGAGTCCGTAATCGGCAACCTGGAAGATCGGCGCTTCCTCGTCCTTGTTGATGGCGACGATGACCTTGGAATCCTTCATGCCGGCGAGGTGCTGGATGGCGCCGGAGATGCCGACGGCGATGTACAGGTCGGGGGCGACGACCTTGCCGGTCTGGCCGACCTGCCTGTCGTTGGGCGCGTAGCCGGCATCGACGGCGGCGCGGGAAGCGCCGACGGCGGCACCGAGCTTGTCGGCGACCGGCAGGATGACTTCCTGGAACTTCTCCGAGGAGCCAAGCGCACGACCACCGGAGATGATGAT